>CAZBTJ010000137.1:0-15276 GCA_964494325.1 uncultured Pirellulales bacterium | reverse complement strand
AAAAGGACTTACGGGAATGCTACATAAATATCGAGCACGAAAAACAACAAGTTGACTTGTTGTAACGCGGATTACACGGATAAAAGAACGAATAACGAAAAACGATCCCACACAGAGACACAGAGGGCTCTCGCCCGAGGCGAAACGGTCTGGGGTGTGCGAACGTCTGTCCCGTGCTTAACCTGGCTGTCAGCGGGGCGGTCCGTGCCGACGCTGCGCCGAGGTGTGAAATGTGAGGCGCGAAGTGAGAAAGCCATTGGCTCCTCAAAACTCTAATTACTACTAAGTACTATGGCCAGGGCTGGCCCCGAAAAGCTCCTCTGGAAAAGCAGATCAAATTGATGAGCAAACAGCTAGAGCAGTTAAGAAACGCGGTTAAATAACAAACCTCCGTTTACCTCCTATTCAGGGCGTTTCTTCTCACAGAAGAAACGCCCTGAATTATTTTGAGCTTTCACTTCACGGGTCATTTCAACCTGTTCGCCTTCTTCTGGTTATGGAACAGCACATCACCGAAGCCCTTCTTTTATTTGCGGCTCCCATATCTTCAAATGAGCTTTGTTTTTGGGGTTATATGGCCCATTTCCTTCCTATTTGTTCCATATCTGAGATATTTTTTATTTCTACCTTCCAATTCTTTCAATGTCACGACGATATATATTATAGAAACCAATTGATGAACCAGAACATTGTAGTGTAGAGGCAGATGTTCATGACAAACAAGTCAACGACAAATCAGGGAAATTGCGATCAGCAGTACAGCGAGTTTATGCATCTTTATCTGGCGCACGAACGAAAAATTCGCGGTTATGTCCTGTGCCTTGTGAGTAATTGGGCTGATGCGGACGATATTCTCCAGGATGTGGCCACAGTTATGTGGAAGAAGTATACCACCTGCGAGTCCTCCCAGCATTTTTTGAACTGGGCCCTGCGCATTGCACACTTTGAGGTTTTGAACTATCTCAAGAAAAAGAAAACCCGGTTGCCTGCCTATAGTTTGCCGGTTTTGGAGGCCCTGGAGGCCAAGGCTGCTCGGGCACTTCAAAAGGAAGATCGTCGCAGTGAGGCCCTGCAGGCGTGTATTACTCGGCTCATGCAGCGTGATCAGGAATTGGTACGCTTACGTTACGAATTGGATACTACGGTTCGGGCTGTGGCCGAATCTGTAGGCCGGAGTATAGATGGAGTCTATAAGTCCTTGAATCGAATTCATCTCCACTTGATGCACTGCATTCGGCAAAGACTCGCACAGGAGCAACGTCTATGAAACCCACGCCAGAGATACAGCAGGTGTTTCATGGCCTATTGAGTGCCCTGCGGGAACAGACTCTTACCGGAGTACAAAAGGTTCAACTGGATAGACTTCTGGGCCAATATCCCGCACTCCGGGATGATTATGTTGACTATGTCCTACTTTGTGCTGAGTTGCATGCCTACCAAATCCTGTCCTGGGAGAAAAGCTCCAATCTGGCCCAGAATTTTTTCAAGGGTGCAGAAGATAATGAAACCGATATCCGAAACAGCGAACCATCGGAGACCGCCAAGCAGGACACGGTCTGTCCACCGCCGGCTACGTTTCTGGAAACAGATACGCCTTCGCAGCGTGGGATCCCAATCCAGAGCAAAACCACCGATCACACTGCAGACATAGAGGCCTATGCGAAACAGGCCCTGGAGCAATTCAAGGCCGACGAAAAACAACAGCAAGAAGAACTGGCCTATAAAGAATATCTTGCCCGGCGGCGAAGGATCATGGTCTCCACGAGTTCGCTGGCCGCGCTCTTGATCATTGCGCTCTTGATTTGGTTAGTACCTGCACCCAAATCCACAGAGTCCGAATTAGTCACTGTGGTTACGACCCCACCTTTAGTTGCAACGATCATTAAGGCCCGTGATGCCATGTGGGATCAACAGGATTTCTCCACTGACGCTGGAACACGGTTGTCGGCATCTGGGTTGTTTCTCAAACAGGGATTGATTCAGATTGGCTTTGACAATGGAGCTGAAGTGATATTGCAAGCCCCGTGTGATTTGCAATTGGAGGGGCCGGGACGACTATTTTTGCGGAGCGGTACAGTTTCGGCGATTGTTCCTGAGCGAGCTGAGGGATTTTCGATTCGTACCCTCAATGGGACCATTACCGATTATGGCACGGAGTTCAGCGTTATTACGCATGAGCGGGGTGATACGCAGACACAGGTCTACGAAGGACGAGTCGAAGTTCAAGGCCTTACGCAGCCCAATGAACCCGGTGTTTCAACCATCATGCTGATCAAACACGAGGCGGCTCGAATAAGTGCGGCAGGAAAGGTGACAGAACATCAGTTTCGTCAGGATCAGGTTATCCGGGAAATGCCCGAGGATATAGGCTTTGGTATTCCTGGAAGACGGTTTAGTTTGGCAGATGCCTTTTTAGGCGGTAATGGATTTGGTACTGGCAGTCTGGATGATATGGTAGACATACGGAATGGTCGAGTTGTCCCCTGTAATAGTCAAAAATACAATATTAGACTGGATACAGCTCATGCGACCGAAGCAGCATCATTGCCCTACGTAGACTATCTTTTTGTGCCTGATGGTGGAGAGAGGCCCGTTCAAATCAGCTCAACCGGTTTTGAGTTTTTCGGGTGTCCGGACACCGATGGTGTTTCTTTTGCTTTTTGCCGTGTGGATGGTTTTTTGGGTATGATTGGCATTGGATTTAGGGAATTATCTCTTAACGGGGAAACGTACGGTACATTGGATGCCCCGTTGTTGTCATTGCATGCCAATACGGGGATCACGTTTGATTTAAAGGCTATTCGTTCTAGTCTTACCGGAGGCCATATCGATCGATTTACAGCGTTATGTGGTATATCAAAAACGGCTCGTGAACATGCTGTCAGAGTAGGCAGATTGGTTGTAGACCAAGCAGATTTCTGGGTTTTGGTAGATGGAAAAATCGGTTTCCGTGCTTTGAATCTCAGTTCGCTAGATGGTGGCGTACCGGTTGATATGCCATTAAATGATAGTCATCGCTTTCTGACCCTAATGGTGACTTGCAGCGGTACTCACGGATACGATTGGGGACTCTTTGCCGATCCGGCCTTGGAGTTGAGTGATCGAGAAAAACTGGAATGAAGGAGGTAATAATTATGGCTGCTAAGAAAGTCGTGTTAACAACGATAGATAGGAGTCCCAAGAAATACACAGGCTTTACTCTAATTGAACTGTTGGTGGTGATCGCGATCATTGCAGTTCTCATGGGCGTTCTGATGCCAGTTCTGGGTAGGGCCAGAGACGCGGCCCGACGTATCAGTTGTGGAGCTAGACTGAAGCAGTGGGGTACTGCTATTGAAATGTATTCCGCAAGCAATGACGGCAAGATGATGGCCATGGTGACATGGTTTAATCAACCCCGGCCACATTACATCATGGATGAGCCCAAGGAGAATTCTAAGGGTGCGACGATGTGGAATATTGAGGGAATTAATCCATATATCAAAGCCTTTAGTCCTAACTACAAAGACACAGGTGAAGCAACTGACATGGTGACCTGTCCCAGTTGCAGTGGTGAGTTTATGCAGGATTGGATTAAAACCATAAACTGGAGAAACCATGAATTTGCAGAGATTGCCTATAGCTACTATGGGAGAGCGGATACTTTAGATCGTGATTCATGTAGTTCAAATGCCAAGCGGTATCTTACTGGGAGAGTCTGCAATTCCAGGGGACTGCTTATGAGTGAGATTCTAAATTTGGACAGTAGCGATTCAGCGTATCGCTATAACCACGGTCGCGATGGTTGGTCCTGGAATGAATCCAAATTTGCCAGTCCCAAAGGTGCCGTGTATTCACCAGATCCACGAGCCACAGGGCGAAGTCAACTGTTTGGGGATGGCCACGTTATCTGGAGAATGATCCTCCCAGAGAACAATCTACCCGTTATGGAAGAACCTTTCATTGAGGCATGGAATGGTCCAGGTAGCGGTTGGATTGGCACGCATGATACCAGCTATTTTTAGCAGGTTTTACTCACGATCAGTACAAGTGATTAGCAAGAAAAGATGAGTTCATACAGTATGACTAGCAATCGTAGGGAAGGTCTGCGATCACAGTTCATGGAGGATATCTCAGAATGCGTTTTATGCGGGCTAAAAAAGAAGTGTGACAATCAATAGTCCGCATTGTGGTTGTGTGAATTATTCCGAAACCCGTAAGGGAATAAGGTCTCGCCATTTCAAAGAAATAAGTATTACGGGAAGATTTGGAGGATAGAAACATGATAAAGACACAAAAGACACAGTTGTTTGGATTGGTACTTGCGGTGTGCTTGCTTCTAGGTCGCAGTGCATCAGCCGACCTGGTGGCCCATTGGACGTTTGATGAGGGGGGCGGCAATAATGCTGTTGATGAAGTCGGTGGTGTAGCAGGGAATGTGATTAATGCGACCTGGACGGACGGGCTTTTGCCTAGTTCCAAGTCTGCATTGGACTTTAATGGTGATGCGCACGTTGATGTGACTGGCCAAGATTGGGGTACCTTCAACCAAGTCTCCATCGCCGTGTGGTTGAAGTTCGACTCATTCACGGGCACTTTCAACTCTATCTGCCATGAAGATTGGGCATCCGGAGGGATTCACTTTAATCTGCTTAATTCAGGTCTTATTGAGCTTGCCATCAAAGACCGAGGTCCCAATCAGTTCAGATCTCAAACCGTATTAGAGGCGGGCGAAACATATCATGTCATAGCCACCTTTGATATTACGACCGGGCACACACAAATCTACATCAATGGTGTTCTCGATTCAGAAGGGGGTAGCTCACCCGCTGCAAGCGAGATATATCTCAGATCACCCTTTACGATCGGTTCCTGGAATACCAGTCGGTATTTGGACGGTGTTCTGGATGATTTTCGTATTTACGATCACATTGTTACGGCAGAGGAAATTCCAGCTATTATGGCAGGTGTGCCGGTAGAACTTGCCTCTGCTCCTTTGCCAAAAGATGGGCAAATCGATGTACTCCGAGATGTAATGCTTGGTTGGGCTCCCGGTGAATTTGCTGCCACGCATAATGTCTACCTGGGAACAACCTGGGATGACGTTAATGACGCTGTTTTCGCCGATGCGGTCAATTCAGGTCTGACTGACACCACTTATGACGCAGGTGTCCTTGAATTTGGTCAAACCTATTACTGGCGTGTGGATGAAGTCAATGTCGCCCCGGACAACACTGTCTTTAAAGGTCAGGTGTGGAGTTTTACCGCAGAGCCTTACTCCATTCCGATTGAAACCGTTCAGGCAAGCGCTTCCAGTCAGAGTGCCGACGATACGGGACCCCAAAATACAGTGAACGGCGTTGGGCTAGATGAACTGGATCAACATAGTACCGATCCAAATGGGATGTGGCTCAGTGATTCAAACGAGGTATCTCCCTGGATTCAATACGACTTTGATAAACTCTACAGGCTGGATACCATGTTGGTTTGGAATTCCAATCAATCGGGTGAACCACTTTACATTAATCTGAGCGTTAAAGACGTCACCATTGAAATCAGTGTCGATGGCACCACCTGGACGCCAGTGGACAATGTGCTGCCTTTTGCTCAGGGAACGGGTCAAAGTGACTATCAAGCCAATACCACCGTTGATTTGGGGGGTGCGACAGCGAAGATGGTCAAGATTAACATTATTAACAACTATGGCCAGATACCTGTCTATAGCCTCAGTGAAGTACGATTCTTGGCTATTCCCACATGTGCCAGAGAACCCCAACCTGAAGAGGGTACTGTGACCGACAGTGTGGATGTAGAATTGAGCTGGCGTGCCGGTCGGGAAGCGGTCTCTCATCAGATTTATCTGGGCACAGATGTGAACGATCTGGCGTTGGCGGATACAACAACCGACAGCATCTATGCAGTAGCACTAGACTATGGCACCACCTACTACTGGTCTGTCACTGAGGTGAATGATACAGAAGCAGTCACGGCCTATGCAGGTCCTGTCTGGAGCTTTACCACACCTCCGTACGCTGTTGTCGACGATTTTGAATCGTACAACGATCTTGACGTGGGAGAGGTCGACAGTCACCGGATCTATCTGACATGGATAGACGGCTATCAGATCAATGACAACGGCTTAGTCGTCGGTCATTTGAACGGTCCATTTGCCGAGACAACCACGGTTCACAATGGTTCGCAGTCCATGCCACTGTTCTACGACAACAGCATATCGATCTATGCCGAGGCTGTCGTGAATCTGCCGATTGGTACTGATTGGAGCCAAAATGGCATAAAATCGCTTTCCCTAAACATTTACGGTGATCCAGATAATAGTGGTGGTCAACTGTACCTGAAGATAAATAACGCCAAGATACCTTATGACGGTTTGACAGATGTGCTGCAACGTCAGCAGTGGATTTCTTGGATTATTGATCTTTCGATTGTGAACTCACTGCAAAATGTCACAAGTCTGACAATCGGTATTGAAGGGGCCGGTGCCACGGGTGTGGTCTATGTGGATGACATGCGCCTCTACCCTCTGGCTAAACCCGAGGCGGTGTTGCCTGTTGTCCCGGACAACAGTAACCCCAATCTTATTGCCCACTATGAATTTGAAGGCAATAGCAATGATCGTATTGGAAACTATCCAGGGACTGCCGAAGGAACCCCCGAGTATACAACTGGCAAGATCGGCCAGGCGATGGTATTCGATGGCATTGACGATCAAGTGGTGTTTGCCTTTGCCGAGGAACAGGTCTTTCCGGCCTACAGTGTCGCCTTATGGGTACAAACGGATATTTTTGGTCAAGCCGTTAATAACAGTCCCTTTAACAACAACAGTAGTACCTTAGATTTCCAGATTGACGTGGATGGTAGTAATCCAGGAAATTACCGGTATGTTGGTTCAGCCATAACTGTATTGGGTTCAGTCGTGAGTGATTGGGTCCACTTGGCAGCCAGCTGTGATGGGATCACTACCAGCGTTTACTACAATGGCCTACTGATCGCGACCATGAATGTGGCGGATACCCGCTTTGGTCAGATTGGTATTGGTATCAATCGAGGCATGAACAAACGTTTTCAAGGCCTGATCGACGATGTATATGTTTATGACCGTGCACTCAGTGATGCTGAAATCGCTGGATTGGCCGGAATTACAGACTCAGTCCCACAATCATTTTAAGTAAATAGTTTAACCGACTGCTCGTCTTTCAGATAATGCGACACACACATTATTAAGATGAAAAGTCCTCCTCCTTCAGGTGGCCCACACGCTACATGTGGGCCGTCTTTGTATATAACAGAAGACAGATGACAGCCTACACAAGAAAGTCAGCTTTAATATTCCTTTATGTTAGTTTTTCAGTACAATTTCTAACGAGTAAGACATTGCAGCGAACCGTAGGCCCAACTACATGTTATCGTTCGGTATAGGAGAATTGAAATGAAGAGACTAATAGAGATGTCAATATTCACTGCCCTTTACACGTTCTTCTCGGCAGTCGCTATAGCGGCAACGGGTGAATCGCTCTCCGTCACCCCTGTGCCGCTGGATCCGAGTATTGAAAGCTCATTCTTGCAGCGTCGGCAAAGTGCGCATGTGCTTGTCGATCCGAAGTGCCGCATCTGGGATCGCACCGTAATCAAGTGGAAGGATGGTCGTTACCATGCGTATTACTCGCGTTGGAAAGGAGAGCATAGACGCTGGTTGACTGATTCCGAAGTCTGCCACGCTGTCGCTGACAAGCCGGAAGGTCCGTTCAGGGATACCGGTGTTGTGCTCGAAAACCGCAATGCCGACGGCTGGGATCTTATCGATGCTCATAGCCAATTTGCACTCACGGTCGAAGATAAGATCCTTCTCTATTACCAATCGGACGATTTGCGTGGAAAATTCGAACCGCAGAAAGACAGTCCTTTGCCCACTCGCGCGTGGCTGGATGACAAGAGGAATAGTAAGACACTCCGGAATTCCCAGCGTCTTGGCGTGGCAGTAAGCGAAAACCCCGCCGGACCATTTGAGCGTGCTGAAAGGCCTGTCGCTACCCCGGATGATTGTGAGCGGATCAAAAACATCACAGACAATCCGGCGGTGGTCTACAGAGATGGTCGGTACTTGATGATTATGAAATCAGATGACGCACAAAGGACCGGTTGGCATCGAATTCAAGTGGTGGGACATTCAAGGAATCCGCAGGGCCCATTCCAATTCAGCAATGAGCCCGTGTATTCAGAGAAACAGACTGAAGACGCCACGGTGTGGTACGATAAGCTAAACAGGCACTACTACATGGTATGTCATGTGCTGGGTGAGTCTGCCCTGGCGATGTTTACCTCGTTGGATGGATTGAAGTGGCAGCATGCTTCCCAGCCCATACTGATGAAAAAAGAATTTCTCCTTTCAAATGGGGAGATATGGAAACCGGAGCGTGTGGAACAACCACGTGTGCTAACCGATGATAACGGCAAGCCTGTGATGCTCTATGTGGCCGTGGCGTACAAGGGCATAAACGGCAACATAGCCATTCCCCTGAAAACTATTAGACAAGGACGGATAAATGCCGTTCAACAAGCGGACTCAGTTGAACCTCGCTGACACTCGGTCGCTGATCCGCAACGTGGGGCACAAGGAGACGAAAATGGATAGACGTGAGTTTTTGAAACAGGCTATTATTGGAACCATGGCGATTGCCGGAATGTCTGGCTTTATGTTCGCAAGCGAAAGCAAGCGACCGGAGAAGCCTCCTAATATCCTCTTCATCATGTCTGATGATCATACAACCCAGGCCATTGGAGTGTACGGTAGCCGTCTGGCAAAAATGAATCCCACGCCCAACATCGATGCCCTGGCCCGCAACGGGATGCGTTTCGATCGCGTCTTCTGCAACAACTCCATATGTACGCCCAGCCGCGCCAGTATTATCACCGGCCAATATTCGCAGACCAACCAAGTCCTTGATCTCAACGGCAAGCTCCCGCCCAATAAACAGTACTTGCCCAAGGAAATGAAGACCGCCGGTTACCATACGGCTATGATTGGTAAATGGCATCTCAAAGAAGAACCCGCGTCTTTTGATTACTACTGTGTGTTACCAGGACAAGGGAAATACACTGATCCCAGTTTTCGCGTTCAAGGATCAAATCCTTGGCCCCAAAATGTAATTCAGTCAAAAGGCCAACATTCCAGTGATGCCATTACCGACATCAGCCTCACCTGGCTCAAGAATGGCCGAGACAAATCCAAGCCGTTCTTCCTGATGCACCACTTCAAGGCGCCGCATGATATGTTCCAAAATGCCAAACGTTACGATCGTTATCTTGAGGACGTTGAGATTCCCGAACCAAACAATCTTCACAATCAGCCGGCGTCAGGATTTGGCTCTGAGGCGACTCGGGACTTCGGCGCAGGCGTGACCAAGAATCATCCGAGCTGGAACCTCGGCAGCAAGTTGGGTATTGATAAGAAACTAGACGAGCCGGAATACGGCAAAGCCGTCTACCAGACATATCTAAAAAGGTATCTGCGCTGCGTCAAAGGCGTTGACGACAATGTTAAGCGTCTGCTTGATTACCTCCAAGAAACTGGCGAACTCGACAATACTGTCATTATGTATACTGGCGACCAGGGTTTCTTCCTCGGCGAACATGACTTTATGGACAAACGCTGGATATACGAGGAATCCATGCGTATGCCCTTCATCGTCCATTGGCCGAAAAGTGTAAAGAAAGGCCAGGTCAACGACTGGCTGATCAATAATACGGACTTTGCCCCCACCATCTTGGCACTGGCTGGTGTCGAGAAAACGCCCGATTACATGCAGGGCCGTAGCTTTACTGCTGCGCTCAGAGGAGGTGTCAAGCCCAATGACTGGCGTAAGGTGACGTACTATCGCTATTGGATGCACATGGCCCACCGTCTGAGGGTACCCGCTCATTTCGGTATTCGTGGTGAGCGTTATAAACTGGTCTTTGTTTACGGCTGTACCCCGAACGGAGGAGAACAAACCCCTGTCGCCTGGGAGTTCTATGATTTGGAGAAAGATCCCTGCGAAATGCATAATCAATACGCCAATCCGAGCTACGGAAAGATCATTGAAGACATGAAGGTCGAACTGCAAAGGACCCGCACGGATCTAAATGAAACAGACGAACGGTATCCCAGCATCACGGCAATCATTGACGCCTATTGGCGTTAGGAACGTCGGATAAATACTGTCCCATTTCTCATCTGATCTTTACGCCACCTTCAGCCGCTTCTCAATCGGGATCTAACGGGGTCACGCCGTGATTATTGATTCCGCTGATAAACCTATTCTCGATTTATTCAGGGGGTCTCTTTACCATTCACCGACCAGAGATCGTTGATCCTGGAGCATCTGAGAGATCCATTTTTTGCACGATTCTAAAAAGTTCTTGCTCGACGCGAAAAACAGGGGGTTCTTCAGCGGAATCGATTATTATCATTAGGGAGAAAAGGGGTCGGGGTTTAATTCTTGCATTTGATCGATATATTGTGCGCAGCTTTGCAGGGGCGAACAAGTCATTAACAATGGGTGCCACGTCGTGCCTCCTCCAATGACGACTGGTTCTATGGGCAGAGCCTGGCGCTACGCTGGAATTTGAAGTGGGATGTATAGAAGTGTTTGAATGGGTTCTGCCCAATTGTTTTTAAGCTGACGGCTTTTTTCTGTGCATCTTTGTGGCCATGAAACAGTTCTTGGTTGCTGGTTTCTAGTTGTCAGTATGTGGAGTCACTATGTGAGCTGGTTAAATAGATCCCTCACGTGTTCGGGATGACAAGTCACTTTGTCAGGTTGTTTGGCTGGCGTTAGCTAATTCGCATATTCGTGAAATTGGTGGTTATCAACAAGGCAGCCAGTGACAGCGTCACGGATATTTCTGTGTCCTTCTGCGTCTTCTGTGGTGGAACAGCGAATCTGCGTATTCAGTATTTCCCCTTAAAGATAAACAATGGTAGATTGCCGCGCTGCGCTCCTAAGGAACACCCCATTTTTCGGCGAAAAATGGGCTTTTTGTTCTTTTCTTACATATGCCCCTTCTGGGGCGGAGAACTCGCAATGACAGGAAGTTTTATGAACTGAGCCTTTGCAATGGGGCCTTTGCGAAGCCCGATTGGTTCATGTGGGAGTGACGCATCTGCACCAGCCTTCCAGGTCTTCCAGTATAAAGAGTAGTTGGTTAAGTATTTCACTAGCAGAAGTCTGCCGAGAAAAAAGTTTATGAAAAAAGCTTGAATAAAACAATCTGAGCTCTAAAAATGTCCTGGTAGAGAATTGAAGGCTGTCATTATTGGCTGTGACACTGATTGTGGCATAATGGTCCTCAATAAAGCAAAAGGAGTCAGAATTATGGCTAAAAGTGAAGCGCAGCGTCAAAAGAGGCTGATGAAGAAACGTCAAAAGGACCGAGCGAGAAAGCAACGTGTGGAAGAATTCATCCCCTTTGCCATGCTCAGCCCCAAGAAGAAGATCCATCAGGCTCGGGCATACCCAATTCATGAATGCCTGATCAATGCCTCTTGGCAGGAAAGTGGATTGGCGACCCTTTTAATCTCACGCCGTCAACCTGATGGGGACCTCTTGTTCGGTGTTTATCTGGTGGACATATTCTGCCTGGGACTCAAGAATACATTCTGTAATGTTGATTTTTCCACGTCTAGCTATCGTATGGACGTGGTGCGCAAGAGTTTCAGTGATCAGGACTCCATACCATGTTCAGTCGAACTGGCTCACCACGTCATCTACGGTGCTATTGCCTATGCTGAACAGTTCGGATTCCGGCCCAACAAGGATTATCAATTGTCTCAGTACATACTGGATGTACCTGAAAACTTCCCGCCCTCAGAGCTTGAGTTCGGGAGAAATGGCAAGCCCTATTTTATTGCCGGCCCGGACGATAATATCGCCAAGATCACGCATCAACTTGAATCCGCCGTAGGTAGAGACCATTACGACTCTCAGTTCCTTGTTGACCCTACCAATACGTAAATCTGTGGCAAATAAACGGCAATGAAGTCACTATTGTGCAATAAATAGCGATTATTGTCCATTTTTAAGCTGTGGGCTGTTTGCGATAATGGGGCAATTGATTTCAAAACTCCCTATTCCCGTAAAGGACTCATCATGGAAACGAACAAACCTCTAGAGCGTCGCACTTTTCTCAAGGGTATTC
This sequence comes from uncultured Pirellulales bacterium, assembly GCA_964494325.1. Lineage (GTDB taxonomy): Bacteria > Planctomycetota > Phycisphaerae > Sedimentisphaerales > Anaerobacaceae > JAIPFM01. The sequence continues at coordinate 3,102 of CAZBTJ010000137.1, read as the reverse complement.
TGGCTGCATCAGCCGTGGGCGTGGCCCCGTTTAATATTCTCAAGGCCGGTCCCTCTCCGAACAGCAAGCTGAACATTGCCTGCATTGGCGTGGGTGGGCGTGGTGCGGGTGTGGCTGGGGGCATGGCCAGCACGGACAATATTGTGGCGCTTTGTGATGTGGACGAAGCCTGGCACAAGAGGGCCATTACGAACCAAAAGAGACTTCACGGGATCAAGCTCTGGAAAGATTACCGTGTGATGTTTGACAAGATGGGTTCAGAGATTGATGCGGTCATGATCGCCACGCCTGATCATGCGCGTTGTACTATAGCCATGGCTGCCCTGCGTCGCGGCAAGCATGTGTATGCTGAGAAACCACTTTGCCATACGGTTAATGAGGTGCGTCTCTTGACAGAGGAGGCTGCGAAGAATCCAAAGCTTGTCACACAGATGGGGAACCAGGGACATTCGACCGAAAGCGCTGCTCAGATCAATGACTGGGTGAATGCCGGGGTCGTGGGCGAGATCCGGGAGGTTCTGGCCTATTCGCGGAAAAACTACTGGACGGATAAGCCCATTATCCAGGGCAGCGAGGTGCCGGCCGGCCTGGATTGGAATCTCTACATGAACCGTGCAGGCATGGTGCCTTACAGTCAAAGTTACGCGAATCGCGAGTGGATCCGGTATAGCCACTTCAGTGGTTCCGTGGGTGACATGGCCGGGCACACACTGGATGCGGGCTATTATGGGCTTGGCTTGACCGCACCCAAGAGCGTCCGTGCGGATGTGAACACACCTGCCACTCCATGGTCCATGCCGCGTTCAGGTGTGGTGACCTGGGAGTTCCCCGCACGCGGTAAAAAGCCAGCAGTTACCATGAAATACTATCTGGGCACGGACATCGAGTTCACACGGCCCAGACATCTCGATCCCGATGAGAAAATGATTGGGGCCGGTTCCTTCCTGGTGGGTGATCGCGGATGCATCCAGGGGGGAAGCCACAGCCAGGGTGCGAGAATCGTCCCCAAGGCCCTGAGAGAAGCCACGCCAAAAGCGGCCAAAACAGCCCTTAGATGTAAGGCGAGAAACCACTCTGCCAATTGGATCATGGCATGCAAGGGCGAGGACAAGGCCATGTCGTCTTTCGATTATGCAGGACCACTGTCCGAGGTCGTGGTGCTGGGTAACATTGCCCTGCTGCATCCAGGTGCCACGCTAAAGTGGGACAGCAAAAAAATGGAAATCACGAATCACGAAGCCGCCAACAAGAGTCTCTTTAAACGACGTCTCTCGCCGCGTGACACCTTGAACTGGTATTGATTTCCAGTGATGGAGACATGGATGAAGTTGTTTCAAGCGTTTGTGGTTGTTGTTTTGTTGCAGTGCGTATGCTCGGTTTCGGCACAAGCCGAGTCTGTGCAGTGGAATCAGTTCCGTGGACCCAATGGCGCTGGTATCGCAGCTGGTTGCAAACCGCCGCTAAAGATCGTTGCAGATCGATTCGCATGGAAAACATTGCTGCCTCCCGGCAAATCGTCTCCTGTGCTCTGGAAAGACCGTATCTTTCTGACAGGGGTCGAGAATAAACGGTTGGTGACACTGGCTCTTGACAAAGAAACGGGCGATGTCTTGTGGAAACGGTTGGCCCCTGAGGTCCCGCTGGAACGGGTTCATCGGGCAAATAGTGAGGCCGCATCCACGCCCTGTGTGGATGAAAATCGCGTGTATGTGTATTTCGGATCGTACGGATTGTTGTGTTACGACCACGAGGGTCATGAGCAATGGACCAAACCGATTCCCACGCCGAAGAGCCTGTATGGTGTGGCCACATCACCGATCGTGCAGGGCAAGCGTCTCATTCTGGTTCTGGATGATGATGCCAACCTGGACGATAGCAAGCTGAGTCGATCCAAAGTCATTGCCCTGGATTGCGAGACAGGAGAACCGGTCTGGGAAACTCGTCGACCCTACAATCGCGGCGTGTGGTCCAGTCCTATGGTCTGGGAACACGAGAGCGGCACGGAGTTGATCGTACTCGGTAATGGACGGGTCTATGGCTATGACCTGGCCACAGGGGAAGAACTGTGGTATGTCACGGGCTTTTCACGCGAACCCATTGCTGTGCCTGTGGCAGGCGATGGACAGCTCTACGTGTCTGTGTCCATGCGGGGTGGTCGTGGTGATGCAGCATTGAATCCGGAACCCTTCTGGACTGCCATGCTGCAATTTGACCAGAATAGGGATGGCCAAATCGCGCGGGATGAAATCACCAAAGACTTTACACTGCCTTTTCGCCCTGAACTGCCGCTGGGACATCCGGGTTTCGGATTCCCCTTGCCTGACGATCCGGCAGAAAGAAGAAAACGTCAGGAGGGACTGTTTGGCTGGCGGGACAAGAACAAGGATGGCATCTGGACCAAGGAAGAGTTTTGTGACGAGATGAAAGTTGGCAGCGGCAAGCCGAACCTTATGGCGATTCGGCCGGGCGGACGCGGTGACATCACGGACTCTCATGTGACGTGGCGTCTGGATCGCGGCATCCCTGAGATCACGTCCCCGATTTTCCACCGGGGCCGACTCTACATGGTGCGTGCAGGCGGCGTGTTGACCTGTGTGCATGCTGGTACCGGTGACATCATTTATCGGGAACGCCTGGGCGCCTCAGGCCAATACAGTGCGTCCCCTGTTATTGCCAATGACCATCTGTACCTCTTTTCCAACAAGGGCGTATTTACGGCGGTGACATGTGGCGATACGTTCACAAAGATGCATCAGATTGATCTGGAGGTGTCCATTTCCGCCACACCGGCCATGGATCAAGACAGCCTTTATCTTCGCACAGAGGATGCGCTTCTGGCCTTTCGTTGAAAACTGACAATATCCAATGTCCAACAAGGAATATCCAATGTCCAAGGAAGGAAGTCGCTGCGCTCCGTTGTTTTTACTTCTACGGTTGGAAGTTCCTTGTTGGTTATTGGATATTCCGTCTCTTGGCGTGGGCAGACTGTCTCATGCGTATGGCCGTGCTGTAAATGAAGCTGTATTTGATCTTCCTTTCTCAACACTCAATGTCCAACAAGGAATATCCAATGTCCAAGGAAGGAAGTCGCTGCGCTCCGTT
>CAZBTJ010000136.1:0-15328 GCA_964494325.1 uncultured Pirellulales bacterium | reverse complement strand
CTCAAGGTCTATGGCCTGCTGCGTGCAGACTATCAGCGAATTGTGGAGAACATCCCCAGCATACGCAGTGCCATTCCCATGCGTGAATTACGTTTTGAACTGCGCAGGGGCAACCGCACGGCTGATGCCAAACTCGTGGGTTGCGTGGATGCGTATAAAGATCTGAACCGGTTGGAAGTCGCGCGGGGGCGATGGCTTGCGCAACGCGACAACGGTAAAAAGGTGGTGGTTTTGGCCCATGATGCGGCCATGCGTCTGTTTCCCTATGAAAACCCCATTGGCCAGACCATCTGGGTGGGCAGTGAGTTCTACGTGGTGATTGGTCAGACCAAACCACGTATGGCATCAGCGGCCATTGGCGGCAGCTTCGATGCCAGGGACTACAGTCTGGATGCCTATATCCCTCTCACCACGCTGCGTCACCGGGTGGGAGATCTTGTGATGCGGCGTGTGGGTGGTGAATTTCAGGGTGAACAGGTTGAACTTAGTCAGATTACCGTGAGTGTGGACAGCGTGGACGATGTGGATGAGACCGCAGCCATTATCACGACTCTGTTGAAAAAATATCATGAGAAGGAAGACTATGCTGTGGTCGTGCCCAAGGAACTGTTGCAGCAGGCCGAGCGCACGCGTGCCATGTTCAATGTGCTGCTGGTGGTGATCGCGGGCATTTCTCTGTTCGTCGGTGGCATTGGTATCATGAATATCATGCTCGCTACAGTCACCGAACGCACACGTGAGATCGGTATTCGCAGGGCGCTCGGCGCAAGACGCACGCATATCATCCAGCAGTTCCTGACCGAGACTGTGGTGCTCACGGGCAGCGGCGGTCTGCTGGGTGTCCTATTCGGCTTGATGTGTGGTCCGTTGTTTCGAGGCATTCGTTCTGGTGTAACCCTGGTGCTGCCGGATCTGTTGCCGCCCATCGTGCACACACTGGAACCACGCATTGCGCCCTGGTCGGTGATCTTATCCTTGTTTATTTCCCTGGGCGTGGGCATTGTCTTTGGCGTGTATCCTGCGCGACAAGCCGCCTACAAAGATCCCATAGAATCACTACGTCATGAATAGTCGGCAACTGTCATGCATTTGCGGGAAGAAATTGACGCCAATATAAAGATAGGGTCTAATGACACAGAGTGATCTAAATGAAGGCAATATAAGCTGAGTCGTGTGAGAAAGAAAAGGAGTCAATCAGAATGAGTAAAAAATTAAAAAGTCTGGTGCTGATCGTGATGTTGGTGGCGATGGGCACGGTGGCCATGGGCCAAGAGAGCCTAAAGGACGTGGTTGAGATGGAAGGGTTTTCATGGATGATCGGCTCGTGGAAAGCCACGACGGACGATGGTCAGGAAATCTTGATTACCCACAAATGGGCTGTTAACGGGCATGTCATGACAACTGACTTTCAGATGGGCGAGACTTCGTCAAAAGGCATGATTTATTTTGATGCCGAGGCCGAGCAGGTGAAACAGCTCAGCGTCAACAGTCGGGGCCAGGCGATTGAAGCCACCTGGGAATCCGAATATGGCAAGGCGATTGCGAAGACTACCATGGAAGATAAGTATGGGGATGCGACTGAGGTCGGCATTGTCTATTCAAAGGTCAATGCGTCTAACATCAAGATTGTCTCGTATGATCCTTGGTTCGAGGCTGACTTCAAGAAAATCAGCAAGTCCGTTGCTCTGTTCAATGGAAAAAATCTCGCAGGCTGGACGTATTATCTGGTTGAACCGGCATTGAAAATGTCTGACGTGTGGAGCGTTCGTGACGGGCTTCTTATCTGTAAGGGTAAACCCATGGGATACCTTGCCACGACCCAAAAATATACCAACTTTAAACTTGTGGTTGAATGGCGATGGGCACCTGGCAAAAAACCGAGTAACAGCGGTGTGTTGCTTCGCATTACTGGAGAGCCCGGGGCCTTACCCAAGTGTGCCGAAGCACAGTTGCAGAGCGGCAAGGCAGGCGATATCTATGGCTTCCATGATTTTCAAGTGAAGGGCGATGCGGCCCGATTCAAAACAGGCAAGGGCGATATGATTGGTAACCTTACCGGTGTCTCGAAAATCAAGGGTAACGAAAACGAACCCGGCCAGTGGAACAAGTATGAGATCACTCTCAACGGGGGCGATCTGACGTTGATCATCAACGGCGAGAAGGTGAATGAGGCGACTGGTCTGGACATTGTGCCAGGCGCAATAGGCCTTCAGTCCGAAGGTGGCGAAATCCACTTCCGCACCGTACAGCTGACTCCACTTGCCTCCAACTAGAGACAGGTATCATGGAGTGAAAGAGTAAACATAACCCTTTGCCGACGTCGATGCAGACGTCGGCAAAGGGTTTGATCTTTTCAGGGGTGTGGTGATAAAAAACTGAGTCAGCTCTAATGTTCAATGGAGAAATCATGAGATCGACAACACTGCAAAGCAGACGTGTCAACCGATGGGATATTTTCAAGCAGGGCGTAGCCGCCTTTGTTGTTATTCTGGCAATGGCTCAATGTGTCTCGGGAGCCAACAAGCCACACGATGTCATAGCCCCCATAAAGGTGGGGCCGGTGTCTGTTACCCATGTTCTCCAGCGTCTGGGTGCACAGCTTGAACAGGGATCTACGGTCAAGGAGCGTGACGCCTACTCAAGCCACTTTGATCGGATGGACACGAACAAAGACGGGAAGCATACACGGGTGGAATATGTGGACAGGGGGACGTACATGACGCCCCAGGCACGGGCTGGTATTTTTCGAGCGGCTGACGGTAATGCTGACGGTGTTGTGACCAAGGCTGAATATGTCTTGAACCGGATCATTACCGATGAAGCCAAAGGGATCGTTCAGGGGATGGACGACGATAGAGACGGTCTGGTTGAGCGGGTGGAGTTTGTGGCCCACGCGGCGAAGCTGCTTTCTGACCTTGAGTTGGCTGAGCAGGTGTATGAGGCATTGGATGCGAATGCTGATGGCGGAATTCCCATTCCGGAGTACCTGCGTATATGGGGGCAGTGGGCACGGTCCGGACAAGAACCTGCCGAAGCACGTCTTGTATCCCCAATAATCGTTCCAGATGCACTTGGATTCAACTGTACCGGGGATGAGGTTTACAGCTTTAACACCGGTGTGTTGCAGGGCACCTTGAGATCAGGTGGAAAATCAAAGGGACTGTCTTTGTTGACCCATGTCCCATCCGGGATCAAATTGAACGAAGGCGGGGCCGGGATATTTAGCCACTATCGTGTCTTTACCACCAACCAGCGGTATGGACATGCGGCATGGGATTGGCCGAGTCAGTCAACACGCCTTGAAGATGGGGCCGTTCAGGTTCACTGGCCGGCAGGGGAGGATCACCCGTTCGAGCTTACCGTGATATACCGCTGGTCTGCATCAAACACGCTTGATGTTGAGACCCGTGTGAAGGCACACCAGGCCTTGCCTCAGTTTGAGAGTTTTCTGGCGTCCTATTTTTCGAAAGACTTTCCTGCGTCGTCAGTGTACGCGAAGAAAGATTCCAAAACCGGCATGCCCCCGGGCTTTGCCACAACAGAGAAGACATTCGGTGATTGGCAGATGTTTCCGCGAGACTCGAAAGCGGTTGACCTTATTCAAGATGGACGCTGGCAAAAGGAACCCAACCCGGTTGCGTGGGCCATTCGGCCGGATATGGCCCTGCCAATTGGCACCAGACGTCATGTCCCCACCGGCCTGATAGCCATTGTTATGGCGCCTGCTGAGGATTGTTTCGCCATGTCCACGCCCTACGTGGGTGAGGGACATTTCTCACTCTACCAGTCCCTGTTTGGTCGTTCTGTCGCGGCCGGAGAAACAGCCACCGCGCATTCACGTCTGGTAGTGGCTGAGTCGCCTACTGAGGCACAGATCCTGGCATTGTACAAGTCCTACATGAAGGACCTGTCAGGGCTGAAAAATAAGGCCACAAAAACGGCCTGTTCTACTTGGCCATTCTTTGCCCTCTGCATGGACACGCATGATGCCAAGCAACGCACATTGGCACAGCAGGCGACCCTGCTCAGGGAATTGGGCTATGCAGGCTGTGCCCACCTGTGGCTTGATGAGTTGGAAACGCGCGTCAAAACGGTGACACAGGCTGGGCTTCGCCTGTTTCAGGTATACGTTCGGGTCGACCTGTCCAAGTCGCAGGCATTTGATGAGGCCCGTGTGAGGCAAATCCTGCCCATTCTGGCACCACATCAAACGCAACTGGCTCTCTTGATGACCGGTGGAAAACCATCGGACAGAGCCCTGGACGATCGGGCCGTCAAGAGCATTCAACGCCTTGCTGATCTGGCCCGTCCCCATGGTGTCACAATTGTTCTCTATCCGCACAGCAATGACTGGCTGGAAACCTGCAGTGATGCTGTTCGTATTGCCAAGAAGGTCAACCGTCCCGGAGATGTGGGCGTGATGTTTAATCTTGGCTTATGTGGAGCTCCACATAACGAGTGATTATTCATTTGTGCATATCTCTGTAGTGTGAGTCTCGCTCAGGGTAATGGTGCAGATTATTATGGAGGTGGAACCGGAGAGCTCAATGACCCGTATCAAATCTGGACGCCCGATCAGTTTGTGGCCATTGGCGCCCATTCGGGGGATTGGGCCAGTCATTTCAGATTGATGGCGGATGTCAATCTTGTGGATGCGGAGTCCGCCTTGATTGCACCTATTGGGAACCATGTAGTGCCATTTTCAGGCGTGTTTGATGGCAATGGTTTTGCCATTGAAGAGTTTGTATTGGATCATGCCAGTTTGAATGATGTGGGGGTTTTTGGTGTGGTAGGTATCCCGGAACTAAAGGCACGAATTGACCCGGATGGATTGGGAGAACGCTATGTGTTTGACTATCAATCTCATGTTTTTGACCCCAATGAAATGGTTATTCACATTAGAAATGTGAGGCTTGTTAATGTGAGAATATCTGGCTCAAAGCATGTCGGCGCATTGGCCGGACGATGTTTTGGTGGCATTGAAAATTGTCGGATCGAAGGGGGAACGCTGGCGTTTCCCGAGCAGGACTTAGGAGGTACATACTCAGGTGCGGTGCCAAAATACTTCTATGACAGTCAGTTTTCTGTAAGAGAATATTCGTTAAGAAAGGGATCTGCAGGAGGGGTAGTAGGACATCTTCTGGTAGGCAAGCTTGTTGGATGTGATGCCAGTTCTGTAGAGATTTCAGGTGAGAGACTGGCAGGAGGGCTCGTTGGTTTTTGTGATGAATCCATTATTGAGGGATGTTCTTTCAAGGGTAATGTAACCTCTGGTAATTTTGGGGGAGGATTGGTGGGGAATACGCAATTATCCAAGGTGAGGAAGTCCCGCGCTGATGCCGACGTAATTGGCAGATATCGAAATGGCGGTCTGTTTGGCATTGCTTCTGGTTCGAGGATTAGTCAATGCCGGGCAACCGGACAGGTGCAGGGAAGCGATACCCTTGGTGGACTCATTGGATATTCCTATGGCTCAAGAATCAGTGATTGTTATGCGCAATGTGATCTTACTCCCTTGTCAGACAGAGGTGGGACTGGCATGCTCAACGAGATGGGTGGGTTCCTTGGGACAAGTGTACACGATTCTATTGCTCGATGTTACTGTGCGAGTCGCCTTTTTGTGGACGCGATCATCGACCGCTGGGAAAACACTGGTAATATCAAGTTACGCCACCGAGGTGGAAGTTTTATTGGCAAGCGCACATTTAATGATTTTGAACGTCAGTTGACCAGAGCGTCTTTCTGGGATGAGGATGTGTCAGTCTTGTCGATAGGCGTGAGTTATGTGATGAGCTATACTAACAATTATTATCCTATTGAGCAGATCTCCCCGATTTCAACTCCAGAAATGATGTCTCAGGTCCCCTTCATGAATGCAGGCTGGAATTTTGAGACGATTTGGGCCATTGAGGAGGGGGGGGCTACCCTGTGCTTCAATGGGAGCTTGAAGAGTGACCAAGAAATGCTTTGACTGAGTCCCGGGTCACGGTTATTTGTAGTGGTTATGGATTCTAAACAGTCTGTGATATCCATTTTTGGAGTCCTTTGGGGTGAGAATTCTGCTGTAGTGGTTGTTCTCAGTTATTGACGAAACACAATTATCGGAAATAAAGCAGGTGTTTAATGAATTTGTCGGACGTATTGAGTTTGGATCGTGTGTCTGTGTTGCCTTCTATGGATAAGGCAGACGCTCTGAAAACGCTGGTGGCTCAGTTGAGCCAGACGCCCCAGGTACAGGATCATCAAGCTTTGGAAGAGGGCATCTTTCACCGGGAGTCCCTGATGAGTACAGGTATTGGTATGGGAATCGGTGTACCCCATGTGCGTTTGCCCAGCGTGAACGGTCCTGTAATGGCTGCTGCTTTGTGCCAGGGGCCGGTATTGAGGTATGAATCTTTGGATGGTGAGGATGTGCGTTTGATCTTCATGATTGCTGCAGGGAAAGACCAGCATGCCGAACATCTACAGTTGTTATCCTCCATTAGCAGCAGACTGCGTGATCAGGGCTTGAGGGAGGCCTTACTTGACGCATCAAATGCCGAGGCTTTTTACCATATGCTGATTACAGGCGAGCTATCCTAAACGCTCAACAGGGGCAATTACTTCAGTTCTAGTGCGGTGTCCCACTCATTCTGTCGGGCTCTCTTTCGCGGCAGAACACCGCTTCGAATCTCGAAGCCTGTCGGAGGACCGGACTTGTTTCGAGCAACCGTTCAATCTCTGGACTCAACGTCGGGTTCTCCGACACATTCCTCGAATTGGTAAATAAAACGTCAGGGTATGACTGCAAACCTCTATGTTATGTGTAAGAACTCAAAATGTTTCAGTTAATAATGCCGAAATATTGTAAGGTTATGGCTAAACGTTAACATAAAACGTCATTGCGTGAACTTTGTGTTGTATGTTTGTTGTAAAAATGTTAATTATTGCAGTATGAAGTGTTTTGTAAGTTCACTATTGCACTGAAAAAAGGAAATAGCTGTGGCTAAGGCAAAAAAAACAACCAAGAAGACAGGGCAATCCAAGGGTCGGGCTCCAAAAAAGGGCAAGTCTTTGGCAACTAAGCCGATTTCTGCGTTGGATGGGGCTCAGGCATTGATTAATTGTCTGGAAAGAGAAGGCGTTGAGTACGTGTTTGGGCTGTCCGGTGGATCGGTTATTCCGATTTTTGATGCGTTTGTGACCACGAAGACCAAGATCAAACTGATTCTGGTGCGTCACGAACAGGGTGCTGCCCATATGGCAGATGGATATGCCCGGGCCACAGGGAAACCTGGGGTGGTTTTGGTGACCAGTGGACCTGGCGCAGGCAATACCATTACTGGGCTGATGACGGCCCACATGGATTCCGTACCCATGGTGGTGCTGTCTGGTCAGTCAATTCGATCCATGTTGGGCAAAGACGCTTTTCAGGAAGCGGATACCTTTGGGATTACGATGCCTGTGGTCAAGCATAGTTATCTGGTCAAAGAGACCAACGATATTCCCAGGGTCGTGCGTGAGGCCTTTCATATCAGTGCCACAGGGCGACCCGGTGCTGTTTTGGTGGACCTGCCCAAGGATGTAACGCAAGGGCCGTTCTCAGGTGATTTGGTCCAGGAGATGGATATTCCAGGCTATCAGTTGGAGACGTCGTTTGATGAAAATGCCGTACTCGACATGGCGAAGCACATCAATCAGGCCAAGCGTCCCGTGATTCTGGCAGGTCACGGCGTTATGATTTCCGGGGCCGAGTCAGCTTTGTTTAAGCTGGCCAAGAAAATGCAGGCACCTGTGGTGACCACGTTGCTCGGTAAGGGGGCGTTTCCTGAAACCCATCCCCTCTGTCTGGGCATGTTGGGCATGCATGGTACGGCCTATGCCAACAAGGCTGTGGTTGAGTGTGATCTGTTGTTGAATGTTGGATCACGTTTTGACGATCGGATCATTGGCCAGGCCCCTGAATTCTGCAAGAACGCGATTCGTTTGCATGTGGACATTGACCCGAGTGAAATCGGTAAGATGATCAAGCCGCATGTCTTCTGCGTGGGCGATGCACGGGGTGTTGTGGAAGAGTTGATCAAGCATGTCAACCCGGAAGATACCAGTGAATGGGTCAGTCATGTGAATGACTATAAAACGAAGTACCCGCTCAATTATAGGAAGATGGGTGGCCTGAAGATGCAACACGTGATTGACGAGTTGTACGAACTGACCAAGGGTAAAGCCGTGGTGGCAACCGATGTGGGGCAGCACCAGATGTGGGCGGCTCAGTTCTACAAAACTGATTTTCCCAACAACTGGCTCAGTTCTGGTGGGGCTGGCACCATGGGCTACGGATTCCCTGCGGCTGTGGGTGCTCAGTTTGGGCGGCCGAAAGATACGGTGGTGGCTATTGTGGGTGACGGTGGCTTCCAGATGACGTTTTATGAACTGGCCACAGCGGCTATTCACAAATTGCCCATCAAGGTCATCGTCCTGAACAATCATTATCTGGGCATGGTGCGCCAGTGGCAGGAACTGTTCTATGACGATCGCAAGAGCGGTGTGGATCTGGAAGGTAATCCTGATTTTGCCAAATTGGCAGATGCTTTTCCTGGCTGCAAAGGATTTACGCTCAAACGTCCTTCAGATGTGGGAAAAATCCTGCAACGTGCCTTGGACTATAACGAGGGGCCATGCGTGATCAATGTTGAAGTGGAAAAGACCGACAATGTCTTTCCCATGATTCCGGCAGGCAAACGCCTGGAAGATATGTTGATTGAGCGACCGAAAACACAATTGGAAAAACCTACGGGGAGTACATAATGTCGAATATAACAATGGATCGAGCTTTTATCCACACCATTAGCATTTTAGTGGCCAACAAGCCAGGTGTGTTGGTTCGTATTGCTCAGGTTTTCGCACGCAGAGGTTTCAATATTGATTCCTTGGTGGTTTCCCCTTCTAAGGAAGGTGCTTTTTCTCGCATCACCATCACTGCCAAGGGCGACCCGGAGACTCTGGATCAGATCATCAAACAGGCGTCCAAGCTTGTGGATGTGCTGCATGCCACAGATCATACCGGCGAAAACGTGATCGATAAGGAACTGGCGCTGATCAAGGTGAAGGCCCTGGATGAGACACGCACCGGCATTTTGCAGCTTTGCGACCATTTCAAGGCAGAAACCCTTGATTTTAACCACGAATCTCTGGTGATTCAGGTCACTGGCAGTACTGAAAAGCTGGATGCATTTGTGGAAATGTTGGATCAGTTCGGCATTATTGAATTGATCCGAACGGGGAAAATTCTCATGGCCAGGGACAAGGGATTAACGTAAGGTCTTAGTGTTAGGTTTTAAGTGTTAAGTTTGAAATCCGAGTTTGCTGGAATGATTGACAAGTAGGCTCTAATCCGGGTATAACCTTGGGCATTGGTTCGGGTGAGGTCGGGTGAATAACGACTATAAAGGAGTATTATGTTTGAGAAATTTACAGAAAATGGGCGTAAAGCCTTTGCGATTGCCAACCGGGAAGCCCAACTTTTCCACCACGAGGGTGTGGAAACAGAGCATGTGCTTCTCGGTTTGATCAAAGAAGGTGAAAATGTCACACTTAAAATCTTCAAGGCCTTGGACGTTGATGTCAAAGAGCTAAAACTTCAATGCCAGAAGGCCGGCAAGGCTGCCAATCAAGAAGGCGATGTGGAGAAAATGCCTCAGTCTCCCCAGATTCAACATGTGATCAAGTATGCTGTTGAAGAAGCCCGTCAGCTCAAGCACAGCGTGGTCGGGTCAGAACACATCCTTCTAGGCCTGATTCGAGAGACCGAAGGCGCTGCATCCACGCTCCTGGCCAAACAGGGCATTACTGTGGAAGGCGTTCGCGAAGTCATCGCCAAACTTTCTCCCCATACGGTATAATAACAGGACTTTTGCAAAAAGCCCCGCGGTATTCAGTTTTCAGTAGATAGTATTCAGAAAAACCGACCACTTGACGTATGTCAGACTTGGTGTTTGCATCACTTCAGAGACTAAAAAGAAGGCATCAACTGACATGTCAGTTGATGCCTTCTTTACTTAGGCTATTTTCATAAGCCAGGGACTTGTGGTCCACTTGGCTTGTTGGTCAGGGCTTCGCAGTTTTGGTCGTGGCAGTTGTTGTCGCCTGTACCGTATACGAGCAGGAGATTACCTTCCAACGGGTGGGTGAAGGTGATCGGGGACCCGTTCTTGAAGCCTTCCTTTAAAGAATTTACAGCCAATTATCATGAGTGTTTCAGGGCTTGCATGATAATTTCTCAGAACCTCCCAAAAACATGCTATCAGTTGGTTAAATAGGGGTGTCTTTTGACCGATATAGTCACAAGCAGTGGTTGCCAACTTTTGATTTACGGAGAATATGATGCAGTGTCCAGCTTGTGGTAATGAACTCCTCCCCGAAATGATCAACAACACAACATTTCACATCTGCGACGGAGGCTGCGGTGGTGTGTGGTTTGAAAGACAAGAATTGGAAAACTGGAACGAGAATCCCACCTACAACGAAATTCACCTTAATATCAAGAAAGAAGATTGTCCCAGTCTGAATCAGTCTCGACGCTATACCTGTCCATCCTGTGAGAATATCATCATGAGGCGACGTTATCTTGACACCATAGAGGATGTCATGACGGACGAATGCTCCAGTTGTGGTGGGTTCTGGCTCAACGGTGACGATTTGGAAGAAATGCACAGTCAAATGGATACGGTCAGTTTCACCGATGTCGATGAATTAGCCTCTGAGGGACGCCATATGCAGAACCGAGAAAGGTCTTTAATTGCGGCATGTCATGGCCTTTGCCCTGGTTTGCCTGTGGGGTAGAAGCGGTTATTGGTGATTGGTGATTCGTTTTCAGTTATTGGTTGTTGCGATTCCTTTCAATTTGATAGTATGGGTACATGCTTGAACGTACGATTAAATTGACAGTGGCCTATGACGGTACTGAGTATCACGGCTGGCAGATCCAGCCGGGATTGAAGACAATTCAAAATACACTGTGTGAGTCGGTTTCTCAGGTATGTCAGAAACCGACTCATATTCAGGGTGCCGGACGCACGGATGCCGGCGTTCATGCTCAGGGGCAAGTGGGTCTATTCAAGACAACTCATACTCATCCCATTGATACGTTGCATCACGCCATCAACAAACATTTACCTCGTGACATTGTGGTGCGGAGTGCCGAAGAGGTGATATCTGACTTTGATGTGATCCGGCATGTCCTTCAAAAACACTACCAATATACGATACATCTCAGCCGCGTGCCCTGTGTGCGCACGGCTCGATTCAGCTGGTTGTATCCCGGACCTTTGGATTGTCAGGTCATGCAGGAGGCGGCTCAGTCTCTAAAGGGCGAGCATGACTTCCGCTCCTTTGCCTGTACAGTCGAACCTGATCAAAACACCGTGCGGTCCCTAGACGCCTGTTACGTCCATCTCTCGGAGCAAGACCCGAACTACCTTCTCATCGACGTCAAGGGCCACGGTTTCCTGCATCGCATGGTCCGCATCATTGTGGGGACACTGGTCGATATTGGAAAAGGTCACTGGCCTGCCTCTCACATGCCCGAAATCCTCGCAGCCCGCGATCGCAAGGCCGCAGGGCATTTGGCACCACCCGAAGGGTTGTGTCTCATGGCGGTGGACTATTGAATCGGACTCACCACAAAAAAGTTATAGGGTTTTTGGGTTAAAGACTGAAGACTGAAGGGAGACGTGGTGGTTGATTGGGCTGAGAAAAGAGTGAGGCTAAGGGGCAAAAGTGAACTTTAAAGTCGAGTCTCGAATTGACCTGTCACTCCGAAGCACTGAGGAGTCCATTAAAACAGCAACGCAAGGCGTTTCAAAAAAAGCTGACCGCTGAAGGCTGACAGCTCCGCTCCGTACCCTGCATATCCTGGAACGATAATTTATCTCCCCATGAAAAGACCTTTCCCTGCACCTGAAACACGTCTTTTTCGTGTTGATCCTTGATCGTAAACTGATTACCCAACGACCAAAATTTCTCTTTAGATACGATAGATCATGATATCTTCCTTACTTATCTCGTGGCTGATAAAGATTTGAAATCGCAATCAATGTGACCACTGTAACACCGAACCCATAACCCATCAACTGTTCGAACTTGAATCCCATACACCCCATTACACCCGAGACAATGACACCCACCACCAAAGAAATCAACAATTGCATGACAAACAAACGGCTTTGTGATCGCACGACAGGCGCAGCCTGGGCTTCATGATTCTGCAACGCCTGCCTGGCCTGATTCGCCTGATCCGGGGGCACAGCTACTCGCACCGTTGATAAACCATACGACTTCTGAATCAACACAGGGTCCATGTTGTCCAGCACCACGGGATTCAATCGAGCCTTTCGCAACATCGTCAACACAGCCTTGAGTTCGGGACCGGGATGAGCTTTGTATACAACAACCATATCGTTTTCCTGTTTCCAAAAGTGCCTGAACCTACTGTGTATGAATATTGACGCTTATTTTGTGAAAAACTTCAATCATTGAATCGAAAGCTAACAAGGGACACTGACTAATCAATGCCATCTGAGGGATTGTGCTTGATGGAAGTCGTCTATTAAAACCGGCTCACCACAAAGGCACGAAGAAAAAGAGATTCGAATTGACTTGTCACTCCGAAGAACTGAGGAGTCTATTGAACCAGCCTGCGAAGCAGCTCAAATGAGTTGTCCTCGCGCAAAGCCGCAGAGACGCCAAGGTGTTCGATCTGGCGATCGCATTGGTGTTTGTTTGTTGCCGCAGATAAACGCGGATAATCGCAGATTTTTACTGTGCCAGAAAACGGGATTGGTATTACCATGAAGTTCATGAAGTGACATGAAGAGAGGCTGTCGCTGAGTCGATGAGACCGTCCTTGCTCATGAATTCGGATATTAGAGCAGAAGCCTCTTTATCTTACCATTCTACTATGCCCACATTCTGAATCGCACTTGAGAGAAGGTATTTCCTGAACATTCCCATACTGGTTAGTGGATTCTCATGGGCACAGTCTCTAAGCCACAAGCAAGCTTGATCTCTGAGCCTGCCGCAGCACTTGGATGTGACGGCTTGGCCCTGCCATTTCACACCTCAAACCTTACCCTTCACACCTTAGCGCAGCGACCCGGCAATCTTCCATTGTTTTAATTCGTTCTCACAAGTTTTCTTAATTCACCACAAAGTCACCAGGGCACAAAGTGACAACAAACCAACAACCAATAACTAATAATTGTTTCAACCACAGAAATCACAGAAGGTCGCAGGGGAGGGATGAGGGATGAAACCTGAGGGCTAACCAACAACCAATGACCAACAACTAATAACTGCTTTGACGGCGAATGGTCCACCGTGGAGCGAGCGGTTCGCTCGCTGGTAGAACAAGCCGCGTGAAGCGTTCAACAGACTAACTGACAAGGTTCAGGACATCGATAACACCATTATGGTTCAGGACATCGATAACACTAATATAAAACTGTGCTTAAGCAATAATGAATTCTTTTCATTTGAAAGGGATTCATTATGTGCACACAGGACGAACAGGAACGGATTTTGGCTCTGGATAGGTATCATGGTGGCGAAAAGCCTAAAACCATTTACACCACTCTTGGCCACAGCAGATATTGGTTTAACAAGTGGCTTAAACGCTACGACAGTGATGACCCTAAATGGTTTGCAGACAAGAGCAAACGTCCACTTACATCGCCTTATAGAACGCCGAAGGAGGTGGAGAGGATCGTTTGTTTGACCCGACAACATTTTTATAACCGAGCGACGTTTTGTGGAGCCCAAGCCATCCTCTGGCAAATGGAAGAAGATGGGATTCTGCCGCTGCCTTCTGAAAGCACCATAAAAAGGCTTTTGAGAAAACATGACCTGACAAATAAGCGAACGGGCCGTTATGAACCCAAAGGAAAGAAGTATCCCCAACTTCCAGATAAAAAGCCCAACGATGTCCAGCCGTTCGATTTTGTCGGGCCGTGTTACCTTGAAGGAGCGTTTCGGTTTTACAGCCTCAACGCCATTGACACCATCAGCCGACGCTGTGCGGTCGAGGCCATGACCAGCAAAACAGATGTCTACCAGTCGGTGTGGAAAGTCTGGAAACGTCTTGGAATACCGCGTTTTGCACAATTTGATAATGCGATGGAGTTTTATGGCAGTCCCCAATATCCTCGCGGCATGGGGCAGGTGATTCGACTGTGCTTGGCCCATAACGTTCAAGCAGTGTTTATTCCCGTCCGTAAACCTTGGCGTAACGGCAAGGTGGAAAAGTTTAATGACCGGCGGAACTCAGTAAATAGCCCTTTATGCCCCACTTTAAATCGCAGATAATTTGCTCAACGTTTTAAGCTCTAAACAAGGCAACGAGATCTGAGTATTGATCTTCAGGATTCAGTTTGAATGGAAACCAGTTTTCCCCCAGGAGCATTAAGTGTCAATACGACAACTCTTCCAGAATCATCCGGCATGAGCGGTTTTTCAGCGTTCAACTGATCCAGGAATCGTTGTATGTGCTTTCGCAGGGCTGGCGCATAGTGCATGGTTGGCAAAAGAGTCACCTCAACGGTTTGACTGTCGAATAAAACAAACCCCACCGAACGGCTTAGATTTCGTAAGATTACATGATCATCACGGAAGTTGTCATAGAGTTTGCGAAAGGGAGATAAGCGGATATAGAACATGTTACGGGCCGTGATTTTGATAACATCCATTAGGGATTTGCGTCGTGTATCCAAACGACTGAATTCATTGGCGATCAGTTCCTCGAGGCGTGAGACATGGTCGCGATTGGCTTCAATGTCAATAGCAATGTTAGTGAGTTGACGTTTAAGTTCGACAATCTTGGCTTGCTTGGCAGCGCCTTGACGTGTTCGGATACATTGGTCGACTAAGAGACGTCCGAGTTGTTGCTTGAGGGTATCTCTGGTCTTTTCCAAGGCCTTGAGCTTGCCGCTTTTGACCTGCTTATCGTCAACTAAGGACTTTAGTTTTTGGTAGGACAGCACCGCATAACTGGTGATCTGGTTAATACCGAAGTGGATATCGAGGTATTTGAAATGATAGTCTTTCAAATGGGTCGAAGAATTCTTGGGCTTGCGTAAAATGAATTCTCCGCTCTTTTGACTCGAGTCCCATTGGCCCTTTTTATACCCCTTTTCCCACGTAACGAGATGGACGTGGTGTTTTTCACGTAGGTGAGCGAACAGGTCTATCTTAAAGATTCCTCGGTCTATCACGATGGTCAAATCCAACGTATCGGGGCACCCCATCATCTGACGGAAGTCGTTGATGGTGGGACTAAAACGTTCTCTTAAATCGT
>CAZBTJ010000135.1:0-15362 GCA_964494325.1 uncultured Pirellulales bacterium | reverse complement strand
GGCCAAGACCGTTGGCGAGAATGAAGCCAGTATCGACTCTCTGAATTACGATACAGCATACTTCTGGCAAATCGTTGAGGTGAACGAGGCCGAAGACCCTGCCTCCTATCCGGGTGATCTGTGGAGTTTCACAACCCAGGCGTATTTTGTGGTGGATGATTTCGATAGTTACAGCAATGATTCGCCGGACCGTCCGTTCCAGACTTGGCTCGATGGTTTCGGCTATTCTGCTGATGAGTTCTTCTCTGCAGATTATCTGGGTAATGGTACGGGGTCCGGTGTGGGGCACGACATCTGGAGTGTCAGCAGTCCTCAGTATAATGGCCAGATCATGGAAGGCACGATTGCCAAGGGTGGCCAGTCCATGCCACTCTACTTCAATAACACCAATGGTTTGAGTCTCTCTGAAACCAAGAGGACATTTGCCCAGGCCCAGGACTGGACAACCAATGGTATCAAGTCCGTGTCTCTAAACATCTATGGTCAGCCGGACAACAGCGGTCAGTTGTATCTCAAGATCAATGGTACACGCATCAATTATGATGGCCTGTCAGATGCTCTGCAACGAACCTCATGGATTCCCTGGAACATCGATCTGTCCGCTGTGGCCGGCAATCTTGAGAATGTCACAAGCCTGACCCTTGGTATTGACGGTGCTGGTGCCACGGGTTTGGTCTATATCGATGATATTCGCCTCTATCCCAAAACCCCGGAAACGATTATTCCGGTTGTGCCGAGTGACAGCGATCCCAATCTGGTGACGTACTATGCCTTTGAAGGTGATGCCATTGACAGCCAGGGAAATTATCCTGGCACAGCTGTGGGTGATCCTGTGTATACGGATGGTCAAGTGGGGCAGGCCCTTCTCCTTGACAATGTGGACGACTACATTGTCAATACGTTTGATGCGGAAGTGACGTGGGCCGCCTACACGGTCTCTCTCTGGGTGAAGACCGACCTCTTTAACCAGGATATATACTCCAGCCTGTTTAACAACAACAGCAGCGGTGCAGACTTTCAGATTGAAGTCAATGGCAGCGATGTGTATGGGTATCGAGGGGCTGGCGCAGGCCAGATCGGACCAGTGACCAGTAATTGGGTTCATATAGCCGTCACCTGTGACGGGTCACAGACACATCTCTACTACAACGGTTTGTTTGTCAGGACGGTCAATGAGGCCCAGACGCAATTTGGACAGATTGCCATTGGAACAAACCGCAGCATGAACAACCTGTTTGGCGGTATCCTAGACGAAGTACGGGTCTATAACCGCGCCTTGCCCTACGCCGACGTGGCGGGTTTGGCCGGTTTGACGGATGAGGTTTCCGTGTCTTTCTAGTGTGAAGACAGTTACCTTTTACAGTCATGAGTGATAAGCGTATGGCCTCGCTGTGCAAACAGCGAGGCCATAGGTTATTTTTATTATGGGTTACGTGTGTCTGGCAGATCTAGTTCTCCACAGGCTGAACCCAGATGTTGCGAAACTGTACGGCATCACCATGGTTTTGCAGGAAGAGTGGGCCTGTGGGGGCTTCTTTGCCACTGACACCCCCTGGTGTGCAGGCGGTCATTTCTACATTGTCATGGATCACGATGCCATTGTGTATGACCGTGATGCGTGCGTTCTTGACCTTTTTGCCCTGGTTGTCAAACTTTGGGGCCGTAAAGATGATGTCATAGGTCTGCCATGTTTCCGGGGGAAAACAGGCATTGACACTTGGGGTGGACTGGCTGTAGATGCCACCGCAATGGTTGTCTGCCACAGGATCGCCAAAGCTGTCAAGGACCTGGACTTCGTATCGGCCAAGCACATAAACGCCGCTGTTGCCGCGGGCCTGGCCATGGTGGTCCGGCATGAGGGGGGACATGAATTCGAGGTGCATTTTGTGGCTGCCAAAATGTTCTTTGGAGATATAGTCACGTTTGGCATTGATTTGCATTGAGCCGCCGGCCATATGGCTCTGTCGTGGCTGCCAGGCGTCCAGATCAGTGCCGTCAAAAAGCACAGTGGCATCTGTCGGTGCATCCATGCCCAGGGTGGGGGATTTCAGATCTTCCCGGCTCAACTTGAATTCAGCCTTGCTGTGGTTGTTTTGGTAGAATGAGCCTGTCATAACACCGTTGACTGCCTCTGCCGTGACCACGTAGTTGCCACGGAATTTATTCCCCAGCCGGGCTTGCCCCACAAACACGGCGATAGCCCCCTGACCCTGTCCCCAGATTTCCACTGTGAGCCAGCCTTTTGTGCCTGCAGCAAACTTGAACCGATACTGCCCCTCGCTCTCAGCAATAATCTTTGCCTCTACAACGGTGTTTTTCCAGTTGCCGGCCGTGAACTTTCCCTTCCATATGCCATGAATCGAGTCCGCGCTGACGGTTCCGCATACGAGACTTGCCAACACAAGATACGTGCCTACACTTTTTTTCCACATGATCAGATTTCCTTTGTCTTGCTGGAGGTGATACTGCACTGATGCGCCGCGATCTCTATTCACAGGCAATACCCTCTGGTCTATTGTTGCACATTGTATGGAAACGCGGTGTTTTCCATTGAATCTGTTGACCTCGACTCAAGGCCCAAAAAAGAGTAATGCATTTCTACCACTATCTCAAGCTTTTTGGCCAGAGCACTCTTTCCTAAATATCTGGTGAAAGGCTTATGGGTTGGGCCACAGTACTTCCGCAAGCTTCTTGTCTTGAATGGTTGCTCAGCCAGTGGTATAATGCCTTTTCTGTGCTAGAATCGTAGGTGCCATGTCTATCGTTACTTACTGTCGTTGCACCCAAACAATACCTGGCTGCTTGTCACCATGCACAATAAGACAAAGGAAACAGCAATGCGTAAGAATTGCCTCATACTGACATTGAGTCTGATCGGAACTTTTTTACCAAGTTTGCAGGGGCAGACCGCATTGAGTGTGGGGGAGATCTCCCCGGAGATGCGGAAGGATTTCAAACTGTCCGATTTTTACCAGCAGTGCATTGAGGTCCATGGATTGTCTTTGGTCGCCTCGCCCAAGGTGTCACCCTATGCCTTGAAGGAAGCAGCCTGGATTCTTCAAAATCTGCTGAAGGGACGTGAGGATATTCTACGGTCCATGGCAGGGCGTGGGGCCTTTGTGACAGTGATGGCCTACAACGAATACACCACGGATGTGCCTGAGCACCGTCACTTGAAGCCGCGTGTTTACTGGGATCGTCGTGCCCGGGGCCTGGGCGGTGTTCCTGTCAGTTGCGGTGAGGAGAACCTGCTTTGTTTTCCCAATGATCCCTATGTTCAAGA
Source organism: uncultured Pirellulales bacterium (assembly GCA_964494325.1). GTDB lineage: Bacteria > Planctomycetota > Phycisphaerae > Sedimentisphaerales > Anaerobacaceae > JAIPFM01. Next base: position 12,079 of record CAZBTJ010000135.1, on the reverse strand, counting down.
GAATCTCCTGATCCATGAGTTTGCCCATGGCATGCACAGCCAGGCCTTGAAATATCTGTATTCAGATTTTCAAACGCGCCTGGACGCGGCCTATGCAAAGGCCAAGGCCGAGGGACACTGGAAGGGGACTTATGCCATCACCAATGCGGCGGAATATTGGGCCGAGGCTGTGCAGAGCTGGTATGATGACAATCGTGAGAATGATGCCCTGCACAACCATGTCAATACCCGCGCAGAACTTAAGGTTTATGACCCACTTTTGGCACAACTCTGCACGGAGGTGCTGGGTGATGGTGCCTGGCGTTACAGAAAGCCCTTGAAGCGGAATGCCCAAGATCGAAGTCATCTTGTGGGGTACGATTTTAGTGAACAGCCCACCTTTCAGTGGCGTGATGAAGAGCTCACCGAAAAACCAGTGGTGCGTATCAGGACGAACATGGGGGCTATTGAAGTTGAGTTGGATGGGAAACAGGCCCCCAAGACCGTGGCGAACTTTATCCGTTATGTGCATCAGGGATATTATAGAAACGGCCACTCTTTTCGCACGGTGCGCGCGGACAACCAACCAGACAACCCCGTAAAGATTGCCGTGATCCAGGCACAAGTCGATCCGAATCGAGAGTCCGAGGGGTTTGCCCCCATTCTGCTGGAGCGTACATGTGACACCGGATTAAAACATCAAGACGGCACTCTGTCCATGGCGCGCGTGGGACCGGACACAGGAACCCATCACTTTTTCATTTGCATCGGAGATCAGCCGGAACTCGATTTTGGAGGGACGCGAAATCCCGATGGTCAGGGATTTGCAGCCTTCGGTCGAGTCATCAAGGGCATGGACATTGTTCGCAAGATCCACCAGTTGCCCGCGGACAAACAACAGCTTACTCCCCCGGTGAAGATCCAGCGTGCCATTCGTTTACATTGATGTAAAATCCTGTCATCAAATCCAGTGCTTGAATTGAAGGCGAGTTGAGAGTGATGTTTTCAGAGAATAAAAAGAAAGACAGTATGAACAAAACACAATGTGTGTGGCGTAACCTACGCGCGTTCACCCTGATTGAACTGCTTGTTGTCATCGCCATTATTGCCGTGCTTATGGGTATATTGATGCCAGCCTTGACCATGGTCAAGGAACAGGCAAAACGGTCTGTTTGTGCGAGCAACTTAAGGAGTTTGGGAACTGCGATCTTGACCTATGCAGCAGACTATAATGAAAAGATCCCACCAGTCTTCTATCAGAATGGCACGTCTCCCTATCGGTGCTACATGCTGTTTGAGATTGATGAGTCCAAGCCATGGGGACAACATATTCGCGAGGTGCATAACCTGGGGCGCTTGTATACAAACAGCTACATCAAAACCGGCAAATCGTACTATTGCCCCAGTGCTGTAAAGGTAACTGAAGACGGTAGCGTGTCAGGCTATTACTACGAGGCGTACAGTGACGGTGCACATGATTGGCCCTGGACCCATGCGCACAAGGACTATTCAGGAGGAAGCGATGACAATGTTCGAGGGGGCTATAATTATATACCGCAGGCGAAGATAAAAAAGGCCCCTGTCAATGGCGGAGACCTGGCCTTCCCTGTCATGGCCAGGAGTACCCTGCAACTTGATGCCTCAGCAGCCATGGCAACGGATTATTTTAACAACCGTAATTCCCTGGCACATAAGAAAGGATTGAAAGGGGGAGGCGGTTTGAATGTACTTTATGGAGACGGCAGTCTTCAATTCAGAAATGATTCAGAGGCCTTTGATCCCATCCTTTGGCAACAATCGATCAATGTGACTGAAGGTGAATTCTTCTTTAGGAGCATCCTGGACCGGTTACAGAGGTGAACGGTGCCTAATTTTCTTTTTGAGGCATCCACGCTGTTTTGTTACAATAGGTTTCAATGATTTGATGGTTTTTACAATTCTCTTGAAGGAGGTGTGTTGTGCATACTAAAAGCAGATCTTTGGTTTTTTCTCTCGTGCTAATCTTAAGTGCCCTTGCATGGGCGGATTTCAGGACAGTGGGCGTATACGATCCTGACGACGACCCCCATCATAATCAGGTGGATCAAAGTGCCGTATATGACAGCCATACCGACAGCGCCGGTCCTGACAACATCATCGATCTGGCCACATTTCAGGCGTTCATCGGTCGGGCCTTTGATGCAGATGCCGGAGGTATAATCGATCTTGAGGGCCCGGATGATGATTTGCCCTCGGATGACATTGTCATTGCCCACTTTGGGGCCAGTGGGGCCAAGTCCATAAGTTTTGAATCGACCAGTGGTAATCTCAACTTTGGCCATGGTGATGGCAGTGGGAACCGCCTGCCCTTATCCGGGGACGGTCGTTTCAGTAAATCGGGGACAGGTAATTTCATTTTCACTGTGGGTGAGGTCATCGGTGGAGAGCCGGGTGAAGTGATCACCCATTTTGCCGGCTCATTGGTTGAACGAGACAATCGTGACTTGATGCCCATGGTCACAGTGACATTCAGCGACGGCAGCACGGTGACGGCCACAGCAGATATGGCAGGCGACAACAATTCGCCCAATAACAAGGACACATTCTTTGGCTTCAAGGCCCCGGAAGGCACGAGCATTGTTTCGGTAGATTACCAGTTGGATCAATACTCTCACTTGGATGATGTGGCCTTCATCACCTCCTCTTTTATTTCAAATCCCGACCTTGCCTCATCCCCCAGTCCCATGTCGGGGACCACAGATCGGCCCTCGAATTTAATCCTGAGTTGGACATCGGCTCTAGACATTGTGCAGCATGATGTCTATCTTTCCAAGGACGCTAATTCTGTGACTGGAGCCAATCGGACCAATCCCATGGATTCATGGGTCAGTGAGGCTCAAGATGCGAATACATTCAGTCCGGCGATGGCTCTCGAATTTGGCCAGACATATTATTGGCGTGTGGATGAGGTCCATGGCGCAACCATTGACAAGGGCAATGTGTGGGAGTTTACCATTGAACCCTATAGCCGGCCAATTCCAGGCGACTTGATCACAGTTACTGCTGACAGCAATGATGCAGGACAGGGCCCGGAAAATACCATCAACGGCATAGGTCTTGAAGATGACGTGCATTCGCAAGATGTCCTGGAGATGTGGCTCAGCGATCACTCCGAGCCCAACCAGGCCTGGATTCAGTATTACTTTGACAAGACCTACAAGCTGGATCAGATCATGGTATGGAACCATAATGGTCAATCAGAAGCGGCGCTCGGGTGGGGCATCAAAAGAGCTTTGATTGAATACTCAGCGGATGGAACCCAGTGGGTGACCCTGGGCGAGGTGGAACTGGCCAGTGCGACAGTGGCCCCGTTCAGCGAAGTGGATCTTCAGGGTATTGTGGCCAGGTCTGTAAGAATAACTGCGCAGAGCAACTGGGGCGGACTATTTGACCAGTACGGTCTCAGTGAGGTGCGTTTCTTGCACATACCCATGCACGCACGAGAATTGAGTCCTGCAGAGGCAAGTGTGGATGTGGATCCCAATGTGGCATTGAGTTGGCGTGCAGGTCGTCAGGCTGAATCGCACGAAGTGTATGTGGGCAGCGATCCCAATGACCTGTCCCTGGCCGGAACGGTCACAGGCTCCCCTTATGCCTCTTATGACACCACTGCTCTGGACCTTTACTTGGGCCAGACCTACTACTGGCAGATCAATGAGGTCAATGAGGGTGAGGTTCCCAGCATTTGGGAAGGCGACATCTCGACGTTCTCCACGCGCATATCGCGTGTTGTGGACGATTTTGAGAGCTACACCAACACCAGTCCTAATCGCCCGTTCCAGACCTGGCTCGATGGGTACGGCTATTCAGTCGATGAGTTCTTTCCTGCCGGGTACGGCGGCAATAACACTGGGTCTGGTGTCGGCCATGACATCTGGACCCTGGACAGTCCATACTACGATGGCGATATCATGGAGATGGACAGTGTTCATGGCGGTGAACAGTCAGTGCCGATTTACTACGGCAATGGCAATAAAACCCTGTCTGAGGTGGATCGCCTCTTTGATGAACCACAGGATTGGACCACGAATGGGATCCAGGAACTTGTGGTGCATTATCAGGGTTTCCCAGACCCTCTAACCCAGGATCCCAATGGTGCATTGAGATTGAGTGCATGTGGTGACAGTATGATGGCCAACAATGTTACGGCTGATGGCTGCCGCTTTGTGTACAAGACACTCAGCGGTGACGGTTCGATTATCGCCAGACTTGAGAGTCATCCCCATATCCATAACTGGGGTAGAGTGGGTGTCATGATTCGGGAGAGTCTGGATCCCGGTTCCGCGGGTGTGTCACTTTATGACGCCGGCGCCAATGGATTGCGCATAGGCTCCAGGGTCTTGGCCTCTGCAGCAGCTAATCATACCGGCGGTTCAACGATGGGAGACCAACAAGAACCGGTATGGCTAAAACTGGAGCGGTCTGGCGAAAATATCAACGCCTTCTACACACCGGATCTTGCCACCCAGAATTGGATTCCTGTGGATGGTAATCCCAGGACCATTCCCATGGGAGACAGTGTCCGGGTCGGCCTGGCCCTGACCAGCCGGTACAGCACGCGGCCCGTGACGGCCGTGTTCACCGATGTCACAACCACAGCCGTAGGGGCTTGGCAGGTTGAGGATCTAGGCGAACCGCAGCCGATTAATACGCCTGCTCAGTTGTATGTGGCAGTTGAAGATGCGACCGGTAAACGCGCAGTGGCTAATCATAAAGATGGCATCAACTCCGTGCTCCAGGGTCAGTGGACTGCGTGGCGTGTTCTGCTCAGTGATTTTACTGACGTGGACCTAAGCCAGATTAAGGCGCTCACCATCGGTGTTAGCAACACGGAGGGCAGTGGGACAGGTCTGGTGCTGATAGATGACATCGAACTTCAATCCCAGGTTGAGAAAGAGAATGAATGACCTGATGATGCAGAATAATTAACCTGTATTTCGTGCTGCATGCACCGCTACTCACTGTGTGTGTAGCGGGGCAATACAGCAGTCGAGGTCAGCGACCTGATCGTACGCTGTTCCACGGTTTCAGATCAGGTCGTTCGACTTTTCTCAGATCCAGAATGCTGGTGGACGGCCACAGGGCTGGTTCCTGCCGGTGGCCAGCGGATTCCATTGTGAGGCAACAACGCTATGTTTAGAACGACGATAATGAAACAGATGTTAAAACCATGTATTGCTATTGTATTCTTGTGTATTCTTCAGAACATCGCTTGGCCCACAACCTACTATGTTGATTCGATGCAGGGCAATGATGAAAATAAGGGTACTCATGCGCATATGGCGTGGCAAACTCTGGGCAAAATAAATGCCACAACCTTCCTACCGGGCGATGAGATTCGATTTAGGGCCGACAGCATATGGTTCGGTGTACTCAAGCCCCGAGGCAGCGGCTCAAAGGGACATCCCATCATTATCGACAGATATGGCAATGGTGAGCTTCCTGTACTTAACGGTGAAGGGCTGGTCACGAATGTGGTTCATCTCCACAATCAGTCTTACTGGGAGATAAGAAATCTCGAAATTACCAACTATTTACAGGGGGACACCAAGCTCAGACGGGGCGTTTATATTGGCGCCACGGATTATGGTACACTTCGTCATATCCATTTAGTCAACCTGATTATTCACGACATTAACGGCGACCTTAAAACCAAGGATAATGGCGGCATATTCTATGAGATCACGGGCCATTCAACACCCACGCGATTTGATGATTTTTTGATAGAGGGCTGTCATATCTATGATATTGACCGCACCGGAATCAGCAACCGGTCCTCATGGGAGACACGCACGCTAACCACCAACACCAACTGGTATCCGAGCACGAATGTGGTCATCAGGGACAATGTTATTGTGAATGACGGCGGTAATGTGTTTCGAATTTCCGGACAAACCACCAACACGCACATATATAATAATACCATCTACCTTGGATCGTCCATGTCTACCCGGGTTATTTGGCACAAGTCCTGGAAAGCCTGGCCGGACGAAACACGCTATGACAATAATATTTTCTATAATCTTGGCAAAGGCAATTACGATTTTGGCTTTAGTACAGGCAATGTCTTTTCGCACAATGTTTTTTATGGCAATCATCCATCAGCTGAACCGAGTGATCCCCATAAAAGCACGAGTAACCCCAGATTCGTTGATCCCGATAGTCGCGGTATATTGTTCAGCACAGGGGCCGGATTTCAACTTCAGGCGAACTCCCCCTGTATTGATTTAGGTCAGGCCATACCGGGCAATGGCGCGTTGGATTACTGGGGGAATCCCGTTTCATATAGCAATACAGCGACTGATAGAGGGGCTCATGAATATACTGAGTGAGCGGCTGGCGATTTTTGACATAGCTTCCGACACAAAGGGCATGTCCCGAAAAGTTATATTTTGAATAATCATCCGCTTCAAACCAAATTCATTCGCATTCAGGAAAAGTGAGTGTATCCTGTGTACATCATGAAAGGCATACGCATAATGGGAAACAAAAACATCATCATAACGTTGGTGTGGACCGTCATCGTTGTTCTGCTCTTCTGCGGTTCAACTCAGGCTCAAAAACCAAATGTACTGTTCATTTCTATTGATGACCTGAATGACTGGACAGGCACGTTTCAGGGCAATGCCCAGGTCATCACACCGAATCTGGATCGACTCTGTGACCAGGGGCTCTCTTTCACCAGTGCACATTGTTCTCAGGCCGTGTGTACGGCCTCAAGAAATTCCCTGTTGAGCGGCCTGCATCCGGCCAGGTCCGGGTGGTACGGTTCAATCTCTGCTATGCGCAAAACTTATGACCAGGTGATGCAGGGACATAAAATGCTGCCCCAGTATTTCAAGGACAATGGCTACAAAACCCTGGCAGTGGGTAAAGTATTTCATCAGGGCGTCACGGATTACAAAGATAAGAAAAACGCCTTCTGGGATGAGACAGCACCGGATTACAAGGTGCCCAAAGATTTGAAGGACCGCGGCGATGGATATGGGGGTACCAAGTTTTATCCGTTCCCCAAAGAGGGAAGTCAGATCGTCAATCATTATGGAAAAAACTTCGCTGATGGCCACTCATTATGTTACGGTGCGTTGGACCGGGAAGACATGCCAAAAGGCAAGATGTTTGATGAACTGATTGCTGAATGGGCCGTGGATCAGCTTGGCCAGGACCATGACAAGCCATTCTTTATGGCCGTTGGTTTTGTGCGGCCTCATGTCCCCTACACGGCGCCAAAGGAATTCTTTGATTTGTATGATTTGGATAAAATCCAAATTCCGAATGTGCCAAAGAATGAAATGTCGGATATTCCGCTCATGGGAAAGTCCATTGCCTATGGCACCATTAAGACCGGGGATCATTATGCGGTTGTCCATTTGAGTGACTCTTATTGGAAAGAACTGGTGTACGGCTACCTGGCCTGTATCTCTTTTGTAGACAACCAACTGGGCAAAGTTATGGAGGCACTTGAAAACAGTAAGTATGCTGATAATACCATTGTGGTCCTCTGGTCTGACCATGGACAGCACCTGGGAGAAAAAAAGCACTGGCGCAAACAGGCCCTGTGGGAAGAGTCAACCAGAGTCCCCTTGTGTATCAGTGTGCCTGGACAGAACACCAGGGGACAAACATGCCAGCGCGTGGTGAGTCTGCTGGATCTTTACCCCACACTGGTTGACCTGTGCGCCTTGCCTGAAGCCAGGAAATTGCAGGGAAACAGTCTGGTGCCTCTCATAAACAATCCGGGATTGGCATGGAATAAACCTGTACTCAGCACCTGGTATTACAAAAACCATGCTGTGCGAAGCGAAAACTGGAGGTATATCCGCTACCGGGACGGCAGCGAAGAATTGTACAATCACAAGACCGATCCAGGAGAGCATACCAATCTGGCTGGAAATCCTGAATATGCGCAGGTCATTTCTGAACACCAAAAATGGCTTCCCAAAACAGATGCCTTGCCTGCTGGCACGAGCCAATGGACCGGCGACAAACTGGATAGGCGAATCACTCGGTGGCGGTCCGCTGATTCAATACCCAAGTGGTTAAAATAGGTATCCTTAAAGGAGCGTCCCATGAAGAAGTATCTTATCCTTTGCCTGATGTTGCTGCCAGTTCAGAGTTTCGCGAAACATACGCTTCAGTGCTTTGGCGAAGGCGGCCAGATCAAGATGCTCTATGATAGCCGACAACGGCCTCAGGCGATCTATCTGAATGATAAACTCCATATTGTCTTCAATGGCGGAGGCATTGCAGGAGATAAGCCGAAAGCGAAAACCAAGCCGATGGCTGTGACGTATGATCCACTCTCTCGCACATTCTCCGAGATTGTAACCATAGGCAAAAAAACAAGCGATCACCATGATGGCCCTGTTATATGGGCAGACAGGGAGGAAAGACTGCATGTGTTTTATGGCTGGCACCATGATTTGGGTAAACATCTGATTTCCGGTGAACCCCGCAATATTGGGTCCAGCCTCGACGATTGGACTGCTGCGTCAGCGCCTGCCCCCCAAATGTCCTATCCCTGGATGAGTCGCATTTACGACAATAAGCAGTTGGTGTTTTATCGTACGGATGGACACTATAGCTCATGGACCTATCGTATGACCGGCGACAATGGCAAGACGTGGGAAGGCCCTGAAAATGACGTGACCGATCTGGACATCAAGGGCGGCATGGACACGGATTGGTCAATTTATACGGCCAAGGCAATCAGCAATGACGGAAATTTCCTGCATGTCGGGTTCATAGCCTACGACGATTATAAGAGACCCGTATCTCCCGCAGAGATGGCAAGCGGGAAACTGGACAAGAGCAGGCAGCATAATCCGCTCTATGACAATCGCAAGGTTAGCTACAAATACAACCTTTACTATGTAAAGGTTGACCTGCGAACCCACGAGGTCATGAACGATAGGGGCGAGACTCTTCAGACGCCTATTGACCTTTCAATTGCCAATAGCAAATGCATGATCTGGGATACGAAATGGCGAGGAGGCGGCATCATTCCTTCCATGTGGGTAGACGAAGACGACCAAGTCAGTTTCCTCCACAACATATCGGATACTCAACATGAAACATCCCTCGATTATCATTATGTCAGACTGGAAAACGGAGAATGGAAACACACGCGCATCACAGACTCCAACCACGAATGGAACAGCGGTCATCTTGCCAAGAGCGTCGATGGCCTGTTGCACGCCTATGTTGTCACAGGCAAAGGCTATCTTGATTCGGACGGCTACATGGACAAACACGGCGGCGGCAACATCGAAGAATGGATCTCCATGGACAAGGGGAACACTTGGAAAAAAGAGAGGGACCTGACACCCGACAAAACAACATATCCGGGCTGGAAATTCAACAATATCCAACCTGTCAAGAGACCTGACGGAACCCTGGTGGATGGAATGCTTCTCTTCTATGGCTGGAAAGACAAGAATGCCCCGGAAGCCAGAGCCTTCTTCCTGCACAAATGATAACAGGGCGTCATCAAAAAAACAAATAATCGGCCAATCTACTTCTGAGTGACGCTTTACAAGGAAGCAGTCCTTGAATACAATCGTCACCATCAAACCAAATATTTTCGGATTCAGGAAAACTGAGGCATAAAGAGAGGTTTATTAGATAAGGAGTATCCCATGAAAAAATGCCTGTTTGTATTCATTATAGCCCTGTTACTGGCCGGGCCCATACTGGCACGGCCTGCAGCACCCAAATATGCCTCGCAGATTTCTACAACGTCCGTACGCAAGGTCATGAAGGCCGTGGCAGACTGGCAGCTGAAAAACCCCAGCAAGCACCGCACCACGGACTGGACCTATGCGGCTGGCTTTGCAGGCCTGACTGCCTGGGCCCAGATGAACGAGACAGATGCCTACTTTGAGGCACTCAAGGATTTCGGTGAGAAGAACAACTGGCAACTGGGGTCACGCCCCTATCACGCGGATGACCACGCGGTGGCCCAGATGTATTTGTCTCTCTATGAAACCTATCGTGACCCAGCCATGATCGCGCCCCTGAAGGCGCGATTTGACTGGATCCTGGCCAACCCGCCAGATACGCCGTTGACCCACGACAACAGGGAGCACAAGAAACGCTACAACTGGTGTGATGCCCTGTTTATGGCACCACCCGTGTGGACCCGTCTGGCCAGCCTCACTGGCAACAGGGCCTATCTCGACTATTCCAACAAGGAGTGGTGGGCCACCACGGACTACCTCTACGATACCGAGGAGAATCTCTATTTCCGTGACGACCGTTATTTTGATCAGCGTGAAGCCAATGGCAAGAAGATGTTCTGGTGCCGGGGCAACGGTTGGGTCTTTGGTGGCCTGGTACGTGTCATCGAGAACCTGCCTGCTAACTATCCGGATCGCAAACGCTACATGCAGATCTATCAGGACATGGCAGCCACGGCCAAACGCATTCAAGGGTCGGATGGTCTCTGGCGTTCCAGCCTGCTTGATCCTGTGACCTATCCCCCCCCAGAGGCGAGTGGATCGGGATTCTTCTGTTACGGTCTGGCCTGGGGCATCAACCGTGGTCTGCTGGATAGTGATACCTATCTGTCTGTGGTTGAAAAGGCCTGGCAGGGTCTGGTGGGTTGCGTACATTCTGATGGCAAACTCGGCTGGGTGCAACCGATCGGTGCAGCGCCGGGTAAGGTAAACGCAGATTTGACCGAAGTGTATGGCGTGGGATCCTTTCTGCTGGCCGGTTCTGAGGTATACAAGTTGGCCTTACGCGGAAACCAACCCGTGGTCCAGGCGCATGTGACCAATCCGACGACCCTGTTCCGTGCCAGCGAGACATTGACTCTGGACTGGTCAAATGTCAAGCGACAGATACGCGGACTAACCCCGGCCAACGTAGCCGTGCTGGACATGCAGTCTAACCGTTTCCTGGTGACTCAGATTGTTGAGGATCGCGACCTGCTCTTTCAGGCAGACATCAGTCCGGGTGAGCAGCGCAGCTTCTGGGTCATGAAACGTCCCGCAGGCGTAAAACGCGTCAAATCAGCCACCACGACCTTTGCCCGTTTTGTGCCTGAACGCATGGACGATTTTGCTTGGGAAAACGATCGCATTGCCTTTCGCATGTACGGTCCGGCCCTGGAGGTGGAAACTGTGAGCCCCGGCATTGATGTGTGGAGCAAGAAGGTCTCTTATCCCATTGTGGACAAATGGTATGCGGGCAAAGACTACCACAAGGATCACGGCGAAGGCGTAGACTTTTACAAGGTGGGTCCGACACTTGGCTGTGGGGGATTGGGCCTCTTTGTGGATGAGACCCTCCATATGTCACGCAATTTTCGATCCTCGCGTGTCCTGGCCAAAGGCCCCATTCGTACGGTTTTTGAATTGACCTTTGACACCTGGGACGCCGGAGGCCTGAAGGTTTCGGAGGTCAAACGTGTCAGCCTGGATCTCGGCAGTAATCTCAGTCGGGTTGATAGCCAATTTACTTGTGCTGGCAAATCGTCTCTGCCCCTTGCTGTGGGCATTGTCAAACGCAAGGCAGGCCAGGTGGCCTATGACATGCAGGGACAATGGCTGACCTACTGGGAGCCGGCTCATCCCAAGAACGGTGTGACTGGCTGTGCCGTGGTGATCCCCAAGGGAGGCCAGAGATTCCTGGACACTGACAAGCACGTGTTTCTGATCGCCAAAACGTCCAAGGATCTGACACTGACCACCTATGCAGGGGCCTGCTGGGACAAGAGCGGGCAGTTTGGGTCTCTGGGTCAATGGCAGACCTATGTGGCCGAGTTTGCCGAACGTGCAGCCCATCCCGTGGTGGTCAAGATCCAAAAATAAAGTGAGTGTTGATTCTCTGTTTAGATTGCTTTCAATTGGATGACAGAGACTGTAGTGCATCTCTAAAATCGATTTTGACTCCCCACGACCAAATTGTCTGCTCACAGTAGACAATTCGATCGTTCTTGTCTGAAAAGCGGTTTTTGGAGGTGCCTTGTAGGCCTGACGGGTTGTTTTTTATGTCTCTATGAGAGTATTTTTCATTTTTTTGAAAGAAATTAGCAGAGGTAAGAAGATATACTAGT
>CAZBTJ010000134.1:0-15400 GCA_964494325.1 uncultured Pirellulales bacterium | reverse complement strand
GTGAGGAGCGAACCAGGACGGTCAGATCAGTGAACCTGATGGGCAGGTATTGAACAGGTTCCCCCAAAAAGCAAGTGATTGTCCAAACTGATCCGCTCAGTTCTTTTCATCGGTATCCATGGCAGGGAACCAGCCCTCCAGGAATTGTGCTGTGGTACCGGCATATTCGGCTTCAGCGATAAACTCCACGCCATTCTGATTGCCCCAGCTATAGTTGATGATCAGACGTCCGTGAAACTCGCAAAAATCAATGTCCGAGTTGTTCACATCAGCGGCTTTGGCAATGTGGTCGCGTTGTTCGGGTGTGAGGCGTGGATTGGCGATTTTCTTATCCCCGGGTGACGCGGCCAAGACAGGATTGAGTGGGCTGGTTTCCCATTGGATCAGATCGCGAGATCGCGTAATATACTGCTCGTAGCCGTTGGGCTTGCCCGCTTCAAGATAGAAGAGATAAAACCAACCCTTGTGCCACCGCAGGCAGTGTGCTGCGTTGTACCGACCGAGCTCATGTTTGCAGTCTGGCATCAGAGTCCAGTTCAGCAAATCCTTTGACTCGATGAACCTTGCCGGGAATCCCCCTGGCTTGGTCACTTCGATGGACATGACATAACGGTCACCGGCTTTGCACAGGGAGGTATTGCAGATGTTGTTGTCCTTGATGGTAAAGGCAGGGCGTTCGCTCCAACGAGTCAGATCTTTGGACGTGAACAGGGTCAACACATTACCGCACCACCCGGCGGTTTCTTTGGTGCCTATGACATACACTGTGTCACCCTCGACATAGGCACAGGGAAAGCGGTGCTTCTCGCCAAATCGGGCAAGTTCCCTACCTGTATCGTGCTCCATGATGCGTAGAATACTGCCGCTACGGAACCATTCGAGGCGATACAGGGTGCCATGAAAGACGAAGGGGGTTGTTTCACACAAATCCTGGTCAATCGCACCCTTTTTGACAATAACGGGTCTTTGGGGTGTCATCTCGGTGTGTTCTACTTCAAATGTGAACCCTACGGATGGGCCACAAACCACCAGAACGCCAAAGAAAACAGTTGCAAGTTTCTTCATGATTGCTCCTTTTTGCATCAATGTCTCTTGTCTTGTCTATCCTGCATGGTTTTATACTTCATTCTCCGGTGGCTGGCAATGATAATCGCTTATTCGGCAAGCGGTTAGATGGCATTATTCAATTTCTGAATGAGACGATGTGCCCCATGCTTTGGAACAAGCAGAACCTTCACAACAAAAATTACGTTAGGTTCCGTACTTTTACTTGGATTTTTTGTGAGAAGCGGCGATCATGTATGTGGATCTACCGCTTGAACAGAAGTTATTGTTGATGTATTTGGAGGTCAGAAAGCGATGAAGGGCAAAGCAAGAATCAAAAACGAGAACCATGGGGTTGCCGTTTGGGTGATCGTTGCACTGGCCACTACCCTGCAGGCAGCTACCATTCGCGAGAGTTTTGAAAGTCAAGCCCTGCCTTCTACGGACATGCCGCCTGCGCATTGGATCTTCATGGATGTGGAGAATCAGGCAGGCACCTATTATGAGGCAGTGACACGAGGTGAAGGCGTGGCCGGTCGTGTCAAGGCAGACGTGGTGGTTGATGAGTTTTTTGCGGCCGGTTATATTGTTCATTCGACCGGTATCCCCGGTGCCATGTCTTTCTCGGGCAGCTTTGATTTGCTACTCGAGGATGAAGGAAGCTGGTCAGATGGCCTGTTTATGTTTGGGGACATTCTGACGGGTCATACGGCGGAGTATTACAAGCTCAAATTTGTGGGCGCTGGCAATAGCACTGCCGTGTTTGACAGTCACTATCCCGAAATAACCCAGGACAACATATTGAATACAAGCGCAAGTCTAAACTTTGCCACCTGGTATACCACATACTTCACCTGGACACCCACAACAGGCACCGCAGGGACCATGGCGCTTGAAGTGCAAGCACCGGATGATACAGTGCTGTTTGCAGCGTCTATTGAACTCACCTTACCGGAGACCGTTTACTTTGGCTTTGGCTCGTCGAACGATGCTATTCGTGTGGACAATGTGGCCATCCTGTATACCGATCCGGCCCAGGCGTCAAGTCCGTCCCCACAGGATGGTCATACGGATGCCGTGGCCAAAGGCCTGTGGCTCAGCTGGACACCGGGCGTGACGGCCAGTACACATGATGTCTACCTGGGTGCAAGTTTCGAGGATGTGAATACGGCCACTGTGCCGGCCGCTTCAGGCCTGGATGCCAATTCATTTGATCCGGGGCGTTTAGATTTTGGTGGAACCTATTTTTGGCGTGTGGATGAAGTCAATGGCACACCCGACAAGACAGTGTTTAAGGGGGATATCTGGAGCTTTGTGGCTGAACCCTATTCGATCCCTATTGACGGTGCCAGTATTGTTGTGACTGCCTCGAGTGTGTCTAACGAGTTTTCGATGCCAGAAAAGACGCTTGATGGATCTGGCCTGGGTGACAACAACACACATACGATCCAAACTGAAACCATGTGGTTCACAGCCATGGGGGATATGGCGCCCTGGATTCAGTACGAATTTCAGGAGGTCAAGAAGCTCGACACCATGAAGGTCTGGAATTCCAATAGTTCAGCTGAGGGGTTTGTGGGCTACGGTGTCAAGGGGGTGGTGATTGAGACTTCAAAGGATGGTGACACCTGGGACCTGTTCGAGGATGTGAATGAGTTCAGTCGTGCACCAGGTGTACCGACCTACAATCAGTACGATGAAATTGACTTTGGTGGTGTGGCTGCGAAGAGGGTTCGCCTGAGCATCCAGAGCAACTGGGGTGGTTTCATGCAGTCCTACAGTCTGAGTGAGGTGCAGTTTACCATGATTCCTGCTGCCGCTCGCGAACCTGTGCCAGCACCCGGTTCTGTCGAGGTATCTCTGGACAGAGTGCTGACCTGGCGTGCTGGCCGCGATGCCGATCAACATCTAATCTATCTTACTGACGATCCCAATGCGGTGGTGGACGGTCTGGCGTCCTCTGTGACATCGAATTCTAACAGCGTTGACTTTGGTTTGTTTGACCCTCAATTGGGCACAACCTATTACTGGCGTGTGGATGAGGTGAATGAGGCCGAAGCAACGCCCCTGTGGACCGGTCCTGTATGGCGTCTGGATACGCTTCCAGCATTGGCTGTGGATGATTTTGAAGGGTACAGCAATGAGTCACCTGATCGTCCGTTCCAGACATGGCTCGATGGGTTTGGCTATTCTGCCGATGTATTCTTCCCTGCGGGATATGCAGGGAATGGTACGGGATCCGGTGTGGGGCATGACATCTGGAGTGGGAGCAGTCCTCACTACAATGGCCAGATCATAGAAGGTACGATTGTCAAGGGTGGCGGGCAGTCTCTGCCGCTCTATTTCAATAACACCAATGGGGTGAGTCTGTCTGAAACTGAGATCACATTTGCCCAGGCTCAAGATTGGTCTGCCAATGGCATCAAGTCCCTTTCCCTCTTCTTCTATGGCGATCCGGGCAACAGGGGTCAACTGTACCTCAAGATCAATGGCACACGAATCGATTATGTTGGCTTGCCAGATGCCCTGCAGCGAACCCAGTGGCTTCCCTGGAATATTGACTTGTCCCAGCTGGGGGGCACGCGTGGGAATGTCACTAGCCTGACGATGGGTATCGACGGTAGCGGGGCTTCCGGTGTTATCTATATTGATGAGATCTATTTGTATCCGAAAGCTGCGGTTCTGATCGAACCGGTGATGCCGGCTGACAGTGACCCGAATTTGGTGGCTTACTATGAATTTAACGGCAATGCCGATGACAGCCAGGGGCATTATCCAGGTACGGTGGCTGGAGAACCGGAATATCTGGCCGGTCAAGCTGGTCAAACCGGGCAAGCCATACGCTTTGACGGTGTGGATGATCATGTGGTCTATGACTTTGTACAGGATGAGGTGTGGTCGGCTTACAGCGTTTCTCTGTGGGTCAAGACAGAGACCTTTGCCCAGGGGCAGTATTCCGGTTTGTTTAATACGGACAGTGCTGCCTCAGATTTTCAATTTGATGCGGATGGATCTGATCCGGGCCACTATCGTCATCGGGGTGCTGTAAATACGATCCTGGGTCCCATGACCGCTGAATGGATTCATTTGGCCGCCAGCTGTGACGGACTCCAGACCTCTGTGTACTACAATGGTCTGTTGGTGGCAATCACGGCGACGGCTGATACACAGCTGGGCCAGATTGGCCTTGGCGGCAACCGGGGCTTCACCGAGCATTTTGCCGGTATGATTGACGAGGTCCGTCTTTATAACCGTGCCCTGTCCTCCGAAGAGGTTGCTGGTCTGTCTGGTGTCACTGTGCCTTTTCCAAAGACGTTTTAGAAAAGGATAATCGGTGTGCTCATGAATCAAAACAATAAAAATATCACACAATGGGTCCTACCCTTCCTCGTACTTGTTGCCGCAGTGACAGTATCGGCCGAAGATCTGCTTCTGGAGGCGGAACGTTTTGCCGAACCAGGAGGATGGGTGTTGGACCCACAGTTTATGGATCAGATGGGTTCGCCCTATCTGTTGGCCCATGGACTGGGACATCCGGTGGCCGATGCAAAGACCACCGTTTCATTTCCAAAGACCGGTACGTATCGAGTGTGGGTTCGTACTTATGATTGGGTCAGCCCCTGGAAAGGTGAAGGGATTGCCCTGGCCAAACGGGCCACTGGTTCACCTGGCCAGTTTCTGGTGTTGATCAATGGCATGGCTTTGGGGACCACATTTGGCGTGGAAGGTACAGAATGGCTCTGGCAGGATGGTGGTACCGTCAAGATTAACCGCCATGATGTCACGGTTTCCTTGCATGACTTGACCGGATTTGAGGGACGCTGTGATGCCATTTTGTTTACCAGAAGCGCGGCGTATCCGCCCAATGAAGATCCTGACATGCGACTTTGGCGAAAAAAACTCACACAGACCGAGGCGCTCCCTACAAGTGCGGGCGACTATGATCTTGTGGTGGTGGGCGGCGGCATGGCGGGCATGTGTGCTTCATTGCAGGCGGCACGTTTGGGATTAAACGTGGCCTTGATCCAGGATCGTCCTGTACTGGGTGGCAATAATAGTGGAGAAGTGCGGGTCTGGCTCGGCGGCGAGACCAATCGTGAGCCCTACCCTGAAATCGGTAATCTGATCAGGGAGTTGGAACCTGCCAGGCGGGCTCATTATGGACCCAGCAATACTGCGGATCTCTATGAGGACCCGCAACGCATTGAGCTGTTCGAATCGCAGGAAAACCTGTCTCTGTTTTTGCAAAACCGGGTCAATCGTGTCGAAATGGACGGCACGTACATAAAGGCGGTGATCGCTGAGCACACAGTCACTGGAGAGTCACTTCGTTTTACGGGTGCCCTGTTTTCCGATTGCACAGGGGACGGATGTGTGGGCTTTATGGCCGGGGCAGACCACGAGTTAACACTTCAAGGGCATATGGGCCGCTGTAACCTGTGGCATGTCAAAGACACGGGACAACCCGTCACCTTTCCTACCTGTGCCTGGGCGTTAAATCTTAGGGATAAGCCATTTCCCACAAAAACCAATGAATTGGGCGGCTGGTACTGGGAGAGCGGATTTGATCATGATCCCTTTGCCAGGAGCGAATATATTCGTGACTGGAACTTCCGTGCCATGTACGGGGCATGGGATGCATTAAAGAATACCCGAAAGCTCTATCCCACTCACAAACTCAACTGGGCGGCCTATGTCTCGGGCAAGCGAGAGTCCCGACGTTTGCTGGGGGATCTCATCCTGACCCAGGAGGATTTGGTTCAAGGGGTCGGATATGCTGATGGGTTTGTTCCTGCGACCTGGAGCATTGATCTGCATCTTCCAAATTCGTCCTACCAAAAGGGATTTGAAGGGGACGAGTTTCTTTCCAAAGCCCTGTATACCCAGTATGCCAAACCCTATTGGCTTCCCTATCGGTGTCTCTATTCCCGAAATATCAGCAATCTGTTTATGGCAGGCCGCGATATCAGCGTGACACATGACGCACTGGGGGCGGTTCGTGTGATGCGTACGGGGGGTATGATGGGGGAAGTGGTCGGCATGGCCGCATCATTGTGTAAAGCCCATCAAGCCACACCTCGAGGCGTGTATGTGGATCATCTGGCTGATCTCAAGACCCTGGTGACACAGGGCATGCGAAATCCCAAGGAGGCCTGGATGTTTCACCCCCATATCAATCTGGCCACAGGGGCAAGTATTGAGGTGTCCAGTTACTACGATGCTGCCAAGTATCCAGCCAGCCATCTAACTGATGGTCGTATGGATACGTCGGACGTGAGTTCGCGTTGGCTGAGTCACCGGGACGATATGCCGGATACTGTCACCTTTACCTGGGACACACCGGTTTTGGTCAGTGCCTGTCACATTGTGAGTGGTTGGAACAACGGCAGTGGCCCCACTGATCCCATAGAAGATTTTTCGGTTCAATACTACGATGGGTGTGCATGGCAGGTAATCGAAAAAGCCGTGGCAAAAAATAACAGACACATAGAATGGACCGCTGTGTTCCCGGCTTGTCTAGCCCAACGTTTTCGCGTGGTAGTGACAAAAACGCCCCTGGATATTTCACGAATCTGGGAGATTGAACTGCTTCATCCTGCGGCGGATTTGAGTTTGGATGGGCGAGTCGATTGTCAAGATCTGACGCTCATGGCGCAGGCATGGCTGGCGCCGATCAGGCCGAGAGAAATTCACCCTGCCGATCTGGATCACGATCAACGGATTGATATGACCGATTTAGCGATCTTCGAAAATTTTTGGGACTGGCCTTTTGTGGGGTATTGATCCGTACGATGTTTGTATGGGCAGTCTTGGGTGAGAGTACCTTGCGTTAATAAAACACTGAAACGAGTTGACTCATACGTAGGAATGCCAGCATGGGACAAAAGACAATAACGCGCCTCTTGGCTGTCAGCTTTTTGATGGTTTACTGCAATCTGCCCGGGGCCTTTTCCTGGGTGGATACTTGGGCTTCGGAGTCGGACACACGCCATGATCTGCCCAAGCCCACTTCGGCTCAACTGGCTTGGCAGGAAGCGGAGTTGGGCGTTCTGGTTTGTTACGAACTGCACACCTTTAGTAAAGGACACTATAACCAGAGGCAGGCACGCATTACGCCCATACAGGATGCTGACCAGTTCAATCCCATAAACCTGGACACGGATCAGTGGATCAGAGCGGTCAAGCAAGCAGGTGCCAGGTTTGCTATCCTGACGGCGTCTCATGAATCAGGCTTTCGACTCTGGCAGTCGGATGCGAATCCCTATTGCTTGAAGCGGATCAAATGGGGTGACGGCAAGAGGGACATTGTCAGAGAATTTATCACATCATGCCGGAAATATGACATCAAACCTGGGATCTATCTGGGCACGCGCTGGAATGCCCAGCTGGGCGTGTACGACTTCAAGGTGACGGAGCGAAGTACGATCAGTCAGGATGCGTATAATCGATTGATCGAGAAAGAGGTGGAGGAGATTTGCACTCGGTATGGAGACTGGTTCCAGTTCTGGTTCGATGGGGGCGCCCACGGCCCAAAGCAGGGTGGTCCGGATGTGCTGTCCCGGGTCGAGAAATTTCAACCGAGAGCTGTGTTCTATCACAATCTCCAGCGGGCCGACGCACGCTGGGGCGGCTCTGAAAGCGGTACTGTGCCGTATCCCTGCTGGGCGACCTTTCCCTATCGATCTACAGGTGCCGGAGAAACGGCCGCCAAGGAGGTCAGCAAGAATGGCTTCGCTTTGTTAAAACACGGTGATCCCAACGGGACATATTGGATGCCAGCCATGTCGGATGCACCCCTGCGTGGTCACGGTGGTCATGAATGGTTCTGGGAACCGGGTGATGAACCTCTTATCTATCCCTTGGATAAATTGGTGGACATGTACCATCAATCCGTGGGGCACAACTCCACCCTGATTCTGGGGATTACGCCCGATACGAATGGGCTCCTTCCGGAAGCCGACGTCACACGTTTGCAGGAATTG
The DNA here is from genome assembly GCA_964494325.1 of uncultured Pirellulales bacterium. Classification (GTDB taxonomy): domain Bacteria; phylum Planctomycetota; class Phycisphaerae; order Sedimentisphaerales; family Anaerobacaceae; genus JAIPFM01. The sequence continues at coordinate 7,373 of CAZBTJ010000134.1, read as the reverse complement.
GGCCAGGAAATTCGCCGGGTCTATAATCATCCTTTGGCAAAAACCAGCGGCAGTGGGTACCAGATTGTTTTGAATCTCAATGAGAAGACACAATTCGATACGGTTGTGATCCAGGAAGACATTCAACAGGGCGAACGTGTGCGTGCATACAGTCTTGAGATCCGGCAAGAGGGGACATGGCAACCGTTGGCTGCTGGTACATGTATTGGGCACAAGCGAATCCATCGCCTGCCACTTCAGAAAGCTGAGGCTGTCAGGTTAACCCTTCACCAGGCAACAGCCAAGCCTGTCATCAGGCAACTGGCGGTTTATAATTCAAAACGTTCTCAAACAAGTCACGTTCTCAAGGATCAACACACATCAAAGGATTAAGCGATGAAGCCAACCGTACGAACCAAGCTCTGGAAGACCCTCATGCTATTCGTTCTTGTTTTTGAGAGCTCCACGCTGGCCAACCAGCCTGTGTACAACCACGTCAAGATTGAAGCGACGGATCAGAAAGAGGACATTATTTTTAAGGCCGCCCACGTGGTGCCCACATCGCGTCAATTGGCTCACCACAAGCGAGAGTTTGTGGCCATGATTTGCCTGGGCCCCAATACGTTTACACGTAAAGAGTGGGGCAACGGCATGGAAGACCCGGCCATCTTTACTCCGAAGGGCCTGGATACAGATCAGTGGTGTCGGGCCATGAAGGCGGCTGGTATGACCTTGGTGGTGTTTGTGGCGAAGCATCATGACGGTTTTTGTCTTTGGCAAACTCGCTATACTCGACAGGGTGTCATGTCGTCCCCCTGGAGAAATGGACAGGGCGACGTCCTCAGGGATCTTTCCAAGTCATGCAAAAAAATGGGGTTGAAACTGGGGGTGTATCTGTCCCCGGCAGATCTGTATCAGATCGAGTCTTCTGAGGGGCTCTACGGGAATCTGAGTCCATACCGTGAGAGAGTCATCCCCAGGCCGGTAGAAGGTCGACCGTTCAAAGATAAGCGTACCTTCACGTTCAAGGTGGATGACTACAATGAGTATTTCTTAAACCAACTCTTTGAACTTTTGACTGAATATGGACCTGTGCATGAAGTGTGGTTTGACGGGGCCCACCCCAAACGCAAAGGCGGCCAGACCTATACCTATGACCATTGGTATGGATTGATTCGTGAACTGGCACCTGAGGCTGTCATGTTTGGCAAGGGGCCGGATGTTCGATGGTGCGGCAATGAAGCCGGTGCCACACGTGCGGCCGAGTGGAATGTCATTCCCCTGGAAGTCCATCCGAATCAAAGCACCTGGCCGGATTTGATGGCGCAAGACCTTGGCAGTCGTGAGAAGCTCTATTCTGCCCAATACCTATATTATGCCCCAGCCGAAACCAATACCTCCATTCGAGCGGGCTGGTACTATCGAGATGATACGCACCAACAGGTGCGCACGGCCCAGGATGTCTTTAATATCTACGAGCGGTCAGTCGGGGGCAACAGCGTGTTTTTGTTGAACATCCCGCCGAACCGTAGGGGGCTGTTTTCTAAGCGTGATGAGAAGGCCCTGATTGAAGCAGGTCAGCGCATCCGGGAAACCTATGGTGCCAGCCTTTTCAAGAATGTGCAGGGCCCGGCTGCTGTCACCGATTCTGATGATGGGACATTCTGGCGTCCTTCACCGCAAGAGGAGGCCTTGGTTCTGACACTGGCGACACCGATCCGTGTCAATCGTTTTGTCCTACAGGAGGCATTGGCCACCCATGGGCAGCGTATTGAACAACATGCCCTGGATGCGTGGCTGAATGGCACCTGGCAGGAAGTGGCCACCGGCACAACCGTGGGGTACAAACGTATTCTTTCGTTTCCCACGATCACAACCGATGGTTTTCGTGTGCGTATCCCAAAATCGCGTTTAACGGCAACCGTGGCTGAGGTCTCTGCGCATTACTGCCGTCCTCGTCCCACCGGCCTGGGCATTACCCGTGATAGTGAAGGCAAGGTTACCATTGTCAAACAGATACAGAGCTTTGGCTGGAAACCCCACGGGCAGGAAAACACCAGCACATCGGATCTGGACATTCGATATACCACAGACGGGACAGACCCGGATAAGAATGCGGCAGTATACACGCAGCCCTTTATGTTGACCAGCGGTACGATTAAGGCACGGGCCTTTGCGGCTGGGGACAAAGGACCAGTCACTGAAGAGGTCTTTGGACTCCTTAAACAGAACTGGCGTGTGGTCTCTGTGAGCAGTGAACACAATGAGCAATATGCGGCAGGCATGGCGTTTGACAATAATCCGGATACCTTCTGGCATACCCGCTGGGCTGACCCCGTACCGGCTCATCCCCATCATCTGGCCATTGACCTGGGTGCGATGTACCAACTCGCTGGTTTTGCCTATCTGCCGCGTCAAGACAAGAATTCATCGACCATGGTCGACAAGGGGATCATTGAAGTCAGTACCGATGGAACGTCATGGCGCAGGGGTGGGGACTTCGAGTTTGGCAATCTTCTTAATAATCCCACTCAGCGTGTTTTTCGATTCCCAAAGACGGTCAAGGCCCGCTATATAAAACTGGTTTCAACCACGGCGGTTGAGGGCAAGCCTTACGCTGGCGCTGCTGAACTTGAGATACTTGGGTCCCCAGTAGGTACTGACGTGCCCCGGGACTGGCCTTGACCCACAGAACCTAAAACTGTAACCCTGTCGGAGTATTGTTATGCGAACTACCTTGTTTCTCTTGATTGTCAGTACCGTCTTTGTGCCAGTTTGTACGGCCATGCCCAATGAGGCGAATCCTGCCAAGGTTGATGTCAAGACATTGAAAAAGGCCGGCGAATACATCAGGGGCGAACGCATCAAACTACCGGACAAGTTTCGGGCGCAGCAGATCAAGGATATGAAATTTGGCATGTTTATCTGCTGGAGCTTCAGCACCTTTTCCGGCATGGAATGGACTGCAACACTGGACAAGGATGCCACCTATTTCCGGGCCACTGGCTGTGATACGGACCAGTGGTGCAAGACCGCCAAAGAGGCCGGTATGGGCTATATTCTATTTTTAAGCAAACACCACGACGGTTTTTGTCTCTGGGATACGGCCACCACAGACAAGAAGGTGACCCACAGTCCCATCGGGGTTGATGTCTTGGCGAAGCTAAGACAATCTTGTGACAAGTATGGCATAAAGCTCGCACTCTATTTTTCCGAAGGCGACTGGAACTGGCCTGGTGCCGTGGATCGAGCCTCTCAAAAGGGTGGGAGTAATCCAGAAGCAAAAAAGGCGCAACTCCAGGAACTTTGCACCAAGTATGGGCCGATTGAGTTCTTCTGGATGGACCATGCCGCAGGCACAGGTGGACTCAGTCACGAGGAAACCGTGCAGTGGGTACACGAATTTCAGCCCAACTGCTTTGTGGGATTTAACCATGGCAAACCTGCAGGCCGCCTTTCTTTGCGTGAAATGGGAAGGCCCGGCCCGATCGGGGATGCCAAGGCGACTGTCTACAACAAAGAGGCCGAGGGTAAATATCAGGGGTACCTGGCAGCCGAGTTTACCTATCCGATCCAGCCACCCCACAAGGGGGGTGCCATGTGGTTCTATTCGCTACCCAGGCATGATGGTCTGTGTCATATGGCAGAAAAGCTCTATCTGGATTATGCGGGTGCTGTTAAACACGGAAACATCTTTTCCATCAATGTGGGGCCAGACTATGCAGGTAAACTGCGTGCTGTTGATGTCACGACCTTGCAGGAGGTGGGCAAATACATCAGTGGTGAGCTGCTTGCCCCGGACGCGTCTTTGGCACAGGGAAAACCCGCCCAGGCTTCCGGGATATGGGGGCCAGGCTATGAGGCTGACAAGGCCTTTGATGGCAATTCCGGGACCAGATGGGGGGCACCCGAGGATAGCCGAAAAGGCTGGTTAGAGGTCGACCTCCAGGGTGAGGTCTTGGTGTCACGCGTGGTGATTGACGAAGGTGATTGGGATCGTGTCACCGGTTTTGAGTTGTTGATTGATCAAAATGGCACATGGACCGCAGTGGCTCAAGGGAACAAGATCGGACCGAACAAAACATTGACGTTCAATGCTGTCAAGACACGAAAAGTACGCCTCAATATTCTGGAAGCCACGGAAGTGCCCACAATTCAGGAAATAGAGGTGCATAAAAAATAAACCCAGTCCAGCCAGCGTTGGATTTTTATTTTACCCTTGAGGAACCCTCTTTCTTGTGGAATAATTATGCGCTGAATTGTTGAATTGATATAGAGAGTTGAGGTAGTCACCTATGGCTGAACAGACGTACATCCTGGCCCTTGATCAAGGTACCACGAGTTCTCGCGCATTAATTGTCAACAGGGCCGGTGAGATCTGCTCTGTGGCTCAAAAGGAGTTTCAACAGATCTTTCCCAAATCTGGATGGGTCGAGCATAATCCTGAGGAGATATGGTCGAGTCAGGCAAGTGTCGCGGTTGAAGCCGTGGCCAGGCTGAATGTCAGTGGCAAACACATTGCCGCCATAGGGATCACGAATCAGCGAGAGACCACCATCGTATGGGATAGACAAACAGGTGTCCCTGTTTACAATGCGATTGTGTGGCAGGATCGCCGGACCTCTGAGTTCTGCGATGAACTCAAAAACAAAGGCTGTACCGAGACCATACAGCAGAAGACTGGACTGGTTTTGGATGCCTACTTTTCGGCGACCAAGGTCAAATGGATCCTTGATCATGTGGCCGGTGTCAGGGAAAGGGCTGACAAGGGAGAGCTTGCGTTTGGCACAGTGGACTCTTGGCTGGTGTGGAAACTCACCCAGGGGCGTGTACATGCCACCGATATTTCCAATGCCAGTAGAACGCTTCTTTTCAATATCCATGATCAGATGTGGGATGAGTCGCTTTGTAACCTGTTTGACGTGCCCATGTCCATGCTGCCTGAGGTCAAGAGCTGTAGTGAAGAGTTTGGCGTGACGAACCCCGACTTTTGGGGGACGAAGATTCCCATCACAGGTATTGCAGGGGACCAACAGGCCGCTCTGTTTGGCCAGATGTGCACCCAAGAGGGTATGATAAAGAATACCTATGGCACGGGTTGTTTTATCATCATGAACATCGGTGACACGCCCAAACAGTCCAAGAACAACCTGCTGACCACCGTGGCATGGAAGCTTGGTGACAAGGTGACCTATGCGTTGGAAGGGAGTATATTTATTGGAGGTGCCGTGGTGCAATGGCTTCGTGACGGTCTCAAATTTATCAATCAGTCAAGTCAAATTGAAGCGTTGGCCAACTCTGTTCAAGACAATGGGGGCATTTATCTGGTACCGGCCTTTGCCGGATTGGGTGCGCCCTATTGGGATCAATATGCCCGAGGTGCTATTTTTGGAATCACCCGGGGCACCACCGATGCCCATATTGCCAGGGCGTCTTTGGAATCGATCGCATTTCAGACAAAAGACGTATTGGATGCCATGGCCGACGATGCAGGTATGCCCATTACTGAGCTTCGTGTTGACGGCGGTGCATCCATCAACGACAGTCTGATGGCGTTTCAGGCAGGCCTTACCCAGGTCAAGGTGATTCGGCCGAAGGTCTTGGAGACCACGGCCATGGGGGCCGCCTTTTTTGCCGGCCTTGCCGTGGGGTATTGGCAGGATCTTGAGGAGATTCAGGCCATTTGGAAGAAGGATGCTGAATTTGAGTCCTTTATGTCCCCTGAAAAACGTGAAGAGTACCTGAAAAACTGGCATAAGGCAGTGGACAGGGTACAAGACTGGGACAGGTAAGACGAGAGTGATGAGCCAATGATACAATCCCTGTGACCCTCTCACCCTCAATTAAATTGGAGATGTAAAGATGACCGAGTTTATGGCCGAATTTGTGGGGACTATGATTCTGGTTCTGCTGGGAGATGGCGTGTGTGCGAATGTCTGCCTCAAGGGGACCAAGGGACAAAACTCTGGCTGGATAGTCATTACCATGGGATGGGGACTCGCTGTATTCACAGGGGTGGTGGTGTGCCAGGCCGTGAGTGGCGCGCATCTCAACCCGGCTGTCACCGTGGGATTGGCTGCGGCAGGGGCGTTCCCCACGGAGAAAATGGCGGCCTTTATCTCGGGGCAAATGCTGGGGGGTGCCATGGGGGCATTCTTGGTTTGGGTGTTCTATAAGGATCATTTTGATATCAGCGAGGAGGCAGCCACCATTTTGGGTGTCTTTGCTACGGGGCCGGAGATTCGTAAACCTGTTAGCAATATTATATCAGAGGTTATTGGAACATTTGTCCTGATCCTGGCTGTGCTTACTATTGCGGGCCCCAAGGTGACTTCGGGTGGGGCTGATATAAAAGTAGGCATGGGGTCACTGGGTGCTCTACCCGTGGCCTTTGTCGTGGTGTCTATTGGTTTGTCTTTGGGAGGCACCACAGGCTATGCCATCAACCCTGCTCGAGATTTTGGCCCTCGCGTGATACATTCCCTGGTTCCCATCAAACACAAAGGGGACAGTGATTGGGGCTATAGTTGGATTCCCATCGTTGGTCCCATCCTGGGCGCATTGCTGGCTGCCCTGATCTACTCATTGGGGGTGGTGGGTTAGGTCGTTTACGCCTCTGAGCATGGCTCCGAATCGTAGTGCCGAACAGATGAAAGAGAGCTTTTTCGTGCTCGATAGAGTCCACGTTCAGCAGCTTAGGTTTCAAACCGGTTCTCTCGTCAATACGGTGCATTCGCCTCTGTATTCAGCCGGGACAGAGCACGGTCGCAAGCTCCCTTAATGCTCTTTCCCATCCGTTTGTCCGGCAGGACGGTGAGCGATCCAAACCCTTCGGCTATCATGTGGGATGTGACTGACGTTCCACAACCTAACACTTAACACCAAAAACTAAAAACCATGCTGTTTCTATACTTTTCCCCTTGAAATTCAGGGGCTTTTCTCTGTACACTAAGGGTAATTCGTTTAGTAAGGCGAAAGCCCATGTTATGCATTCAAGACAGTTATCATAAGCGACGTGTTTTTATCTCCTTTTGCCTTCATGTTCCCTTGGAGTGGCTGCATGCGCACGAATAGGCTCATTTCCGCGGGATTTGCTTCGTTTTACGCAGTTATGGAGTGGCAGAGCCGAAGTGTGAGGTGTGAAGTTTGAAGTGTGAAGTGAGGAATCGCTTCTCGATGCATGTTGATCAAAATCAATGAACCACAGAAGACGCAGAAATACGCAGAAAGAAGACTCAAGAGAAAAGACGGAAAATGAATGAGGGAAATCGAGGTTTATTATGAAAAAGCAAACACCATTCATCATCTCAGTAAACTTCATGCTTTTCATGATTATAAATCCTGTCTGGGCAGTAACGAAGCATGTGCCTTCTGAGTATGGCACGATACAGGCC
>CAZBTJ010000133.1:0-15471 GCA_964494325.1 uncultured Pirellulales bacterium | reverse complement strand
CGTCAATCGGTCCCCATGTACCATAGCCTACGGTATGCCCCGAGGGCAGGTGAAACGTATCATCAATGCCTGACCAAAGGGCGCCGCCCAGGCACCCTGGAGTCTGGTACATGCTGTCCCACATGGCCTTGAAGCCACGTCCCCAGGCATCACGCAATCCCGGGTCAGTCACCAGTTCATACCGATTATAGGCATTCAAGTGGCAATACTCACCAAACAAGAGAGGGCGTGCCTGGCTGGCCGCCTCGGACGGGCCTCGGGGACCGGGATAATGCATATTCGCAATTTGTGCCGTACTGCCGGCATTGTTGTAACCGCCATAGCACTGATCGTGAAAAGTGGTGGGCCGGGTTGGATCATATTGCTCCACGGCTTCCAGCACCTTGGCCCACAGAGGACTCCACCGGGATTCATTGGCCAGCGACCAGATGATGATACTGGGGTGACGGCGGTTAAATGCGATGCTTTCCAGGTTGGCCCGTAATAAAGGGACATAGAGGTTGGGGTCGAGATAATTCCAACCCGATTTACGCCAGTTGCTATTGGCGCCATGTTGCACCCAGCAGAGTGGGGCTTCACACTCGACAAACAACCCCAGTTCATCACAGGCATCCAAGAACTCCTCAGCCGGTGGATAGTGTGACGTTCGGATGTAATTGATATTCGCTGCCCGATACAGTTCGGCATCTCGACGCCATTGCGCTGGCGTGAGGCTTCGACCACGCAGAGGATGGACTTCATGACGACATACACCTCGCAACTTGATTTCATGATTGTTGACGAACACGCGGTCGCCTCGCACCTCTATCTGGCGGAAACCAAAGCGTCTGCGAACCACCTCCACAACCCTGTTGTCCGAGTACAGCGTCCCCTCAAGGATATAGAGATGGGGATGCTCTGGATCCCACGTCTTGGGTTGAGGCACGTGCAATGTCACAGCTTGACGATGATGTGTGTCTGCGGCAATTGGACCAAGTTTGACACTGTGCTCAGAAAGTTCAATACGCTGTCCCGTGCTCTTCCTGAGTGAGAAATGAATCTTTCCGTCTTTGAAAAGAGCGTTGCTGACATTCTCTATGGCCAGGGCCAGATGAATGTCTGCATCACAATACGCCGCGTCAAACGTGGTGGATATATCAAAGGTCGTGACAGCCACCTGGGGGATTGCCTGGACATACAGCTTGCGTGTGATTCCACCCAAGGCGTGAACCGCGTATTGACTGCCGCTGGCCAGTACGTCGGTTTGCGTCTCATTGATAACCTTCATGGCAATCGAATTCTTGTGACCGGCTTTGACTTGTTCTGTGATATCAAACTGAAATGCAGTCATACCTCCGGCATGGACACCCACCTTTTCACCATTGATCCAGATTTCGGACAGGGCGTATACCGCGTCACAATGGAGTATGATCCGACTTCCCTGAAAATCTGTGGGCACATCAAACTCGCGGTAATAACCAGCGGCCTTGCCCTCGGGCACGTCAAAGCCCTGCATGACCCATTCGCCTGGTACATTGATGTCAGCGAAGGTTTGCACTTCATTGACACATTCTGGAAAGTCTTCCGGTGACATAGGACTGAACTTCCAGGTCCCCACCAGGCTCAGTATGGGGTGCTGTACATTGCCTGTCTGGGTGGGCTTGGGAATCAATCGAGGGGGAAATAATTCAATCACATCAATCATCTGCTTCAAACTTGAGGTAGCCAGTTTTGCTTCGACCAGCAATCCGTTTTGTGCAGCAGCCTGCCAGTCGCCGGGTACTGTGACACAGAATTCACCCGTCCGATCGGTCTTGGTATCCAAAGACAAATCTGTGTTCGGTACGCTGACTGTCACGCTCACATTTGAAATCGGAGCCTTGTTGTTTAGGTCCAGGACATGGCCCCGGATTTGACGATCAAAATTTCCACTGGCAGACATGCTCAAAACCGGTTCAAGTCGCTTGGCCGTTGAATAGAGGGTGGCCTCGGACAGCACCGCATTGGGTCCGCTCTCATGTTTAATTCTTACGTCAAGTCGACCTTGGGCACATGCTCGCTTGGGCAGATCATAGGTGAGTGTATAAACCTTTCCTTTTTTTAACTCAAACTGACGCTCAACAGGCTTGCCATTCAGAGTGATGGTCTGGCATCGCGGCGCATCTGAAAGCAATGTTAGTTTCAGTTTATACGCAGCCTCCACAGGTAATCCCTCATAGCTCAAGATGACATGTTTTGTGTCAAATGCGACAGTGCGTGCAGGACTGTCTTTGGCCACCTTCTCAATGGGAATGTCTTTCAGTGGATAGGCATAGCTATTCCCCACACGCATATGACTCTGCTCACCTGACACACCACAATTGTCATAGGCAACTCTGTAATAGCCATCGATGTCATTGGCCAATGCACTTGTAGATGCCAGAATACAGAGCAGGGCCAAAGATCCAGATAGTCTCTTGAATAACGCCATATCAACAACTCCTAACAAATTCTAAACTGAGAATCACTCACTGATTTCATTGTCTCCAGAAAGCACGTCTCCATCACTGGGGTGGCGACTCTGCAAACTCACGGCAGGCCTGCACATAGGCCTCGATATTTTCCCAGGGCACTTCGGGTTCCAGCATATGAGTGGGGCAGCAGAAGAGTCCGCCCTGGTCCCCGGCGATTTCGAGGTTACGCTTGACCTCCGCCTTTACCTCTTCTGCGGTGCCATAGGGCATCAATTGCTGTGTTCCGATGGTGCCATTGAATGAAATGCGTCCGCCATAGGCTGCAAAGACTTCCTTGAAATCCATACACTCGGGTTGCACTGGATTGAGAATGTGCACGCCAGCCTCGATAAAGTCGTCAATTAGCGGCGTAACATAGCCGCAGGAATGGTAGCTAATCAGAATATCCGGCTTGATCTCTTTGGCTGCTGCAATCACCTTGGCTAAGCGTGGCTTGAGCCATTGCTGATACATCGTCTGGGACATCATTAACGCGTCCTGCATACCCACGTCATCGCCAAGCCCCAGGATATCGGCCCCGGCTCCTGCAAAAGCGCGTGCTCGTTCGCAGGCCTTGTCAGTAATCATGTCGAGCAGCCAGGTCGCCTTTGGGTCCTCCATGGCCATATCCATCATCAGATTATCCATGCCACGCACATACCATGCTGTTTCCCATATGGTGCATTCGGCCCAGACAAATGCTGCTAGATCCTTGTCGTGAATGGCCTTCACTTCGTCGTCAAGATAGGAAAAATCAACCGTCGAAAAGTCGGGCCACGGATAGGCCTGAAGGTCTTCAAGTGAATTCGCATTCTTTAACGGGTGGTGCATTTGGGTCATGTGGATAGCCGCTTCTGAGCCCTTTTCGTGGGCCGTGCCCCACAGATCAAACTTCTTGTCCCTCTGGAACTCGTCCTCTGAATAATACTGCATCCAGTTGATCTGTTCGCGGTTGGGTACACGCCACTTGGCATCGAAATTCCACGGGAAGCCCGGGTCATAGATGATGCGGTATGGTGCGCCAAAATGGTCGAGATAGCTCTCTTTGTTCGGGTAGCGACGTCTGAATTCCTCTTCCTGCGATGGGCAGAAATGCATGCCCACTGGGATCTCTTCAGTACCTTGACGCCGGTATAACTTCAACAGATTTTCTCGTTTTGTCATACGTTCATTCTCCAGTCATCCATGGTTCTACTGTTAGGAAAGTCGATTTTTCAAGACAATCGCCTATTCAAGAGCCAGACTCACTGCGTCGTGAAGTCTGTGGCGGGCATATGATTCTTATGCTACTGTCGCTTCAAAACTGTCTTGACTGAATCAGGTCATCAGGTCAGACCACGCTTCAATTGTGTGCGTAGTATTCCCAGGAAACAACACATGTCGCAGTATCATACATCATAGAGTGAGGCATGCAAACGCCACTTTACGCAAAATACTAACCAGGTTGCGCAGTTTGCGGCGGTGGTTTTCATTTCATGTTAAGGGGTCACTCAAAAATAAATGCCCAATCTAGGAGCCTGTTGGAGAATCCGATCTGGCTTCGAGCGGCTTGTTTTGCGACTGGACAGCGTCCGACTGTATCGACGATATACACCGACATCGCCTGCTTTTTGTCCTTGCCAGTCACAAAACCGCTCGCTCTCGGGCCGACGACGGGATTCTCCGACACACGTCTTAGCGGAATTCGATTGATACTAATGGGTATGTAAATGATAGAAAGGTTTTTGACAGGATAAAAAGGTGTATTTTTGATTGAAAATAGAAAACTGCCCAGTATTATATGGAATGAGTTTCTGTGAGAAGTTCAAGGGAGTTCAATGCCACGTAAAGCACCACATATGCCTGGAAGACTGGCTGAAACGGCCTTTGAAACGTTTGCCACCCATGGTTTTGACAAGATCAGTCTGGATCAGATTGCGACCGAGGCGGGGGTCACCAAAGGCTCGATCTATTGTCACTACAAATCAAAGCATGAACTGATTCTTGCGGCCTGCGCCCATTATTACCGTACGTATCAGGAAAGGGTTCATTGTGAAATTGCCACGATTATTGATCCTCTGGAACGTTTGCGTCGTGTGCTGGAGCTTTCTGTTCATACCTGTGTGATCGACCAGCGGAGCCGTGTTTTTACCACCGAGGTATTTGCCCTGTCTTTGCGTTTTGCTGATGTGCGTCAGGGTTGGGCCCAGTTTTACAGTACGGTGCGGGAAATGTATGTGGGTTTAACCCTGGGTGCCCAGGCGTCGGGCCAGTTGCAGGTGGACAATGCGCGCGAAGGGGCTGATATGATGCTTGCTGCCATGGAGGGGATCAAACAACGGGCCACGTTTGAACCCCATATTGCCCATCCCCAGGCGCAGGAGAACTTAGTGGCCGGACTGCTGGAGATACTCGGCAAGCCTGTGCCGGAGCTTCAAGCCAAAGAGACGATGTCTTAAAACTGGACGTTTTGAAAAAAGCCCTGTATTACAAGGTCGTAAGAACTGGAGAGTTTTTCCCGATAACTGTTCGTGCTTCGCACAAAGGAGTATTTTACCACGAAGAAACGAAGGACACGAAGGACATGGCGCAGCCTTCGGCCGCAGCCAAGGGATTCTCAACTACGAAATACGCGAAAATACGCGAAAGATCAGAACTGAGGCGACAGCCTTTTCGCGGCATTTCGCGTTTTTCGTAGTTTCCCAAAAAACTGTGTAGTAGAGGGAACGCTTCTGTGACAGATGAAAAATTGGTTCTGTAAGAAACGTTTATAAACCATTGTTAATGTAAGTTTTATAACTTGCCCCTTTAAATGTCGATCACAAAAAACAACAAGTTGTTTTGTTGTAACACGAAGCAAAGCGTGAGTAACCCCCTTCGTGCTCTTCGTTTCTTCGTGGTTTAGTATTTCTTTTGGTTCCGGCCGCAGGCCGGGCTGTGGTGGTCAGTAGTCAGAAAAGGTTGTTTTTCATACCGAAAACTGTGAACTGAAACCTGAAAATTTGGAGTCTGCAAAACTTCAGTTGAAAATCGCGTTTTATTTTTCGAGTAAAACCATGTCCTGTGGGCATGGTCAGAGTTGATCCGCTTCGCGGGGCTTTCTTAATAGATTCCTCAGTGCTTCGGAATGACAGGGTCGAATGCAACCGCTGATTAAATGTTCAAGGTGACTTGTCATCCCGAGCTTGTCGAGGGATCTATTAGAACAAGTCCGCGATAGCGGATTCCGTATTGAAACCCCTTTCAGGGGCAATTGAAACCATGTCCTGTGGGCATGGTCGTTCACTCAATGTAAGATTGGAAGGTTACTCATGAAACGTAAGCTCATTTTTATTCTTCTGTTGGTGGGGATTGTGCAGGGGTGCCTGGCCAATCCACAGTCTGCTGCCAAATCAAAACGACTCTTGATACTCACTGGAGAAGATTATCCGGGACATAAATGGCAACAAACTGCGCCCATACTCAAATCAATTTACGTGTCTGATTCAAGGTTTCACGTGGACATGGTTGAGGATTTGGGCCAGCTACAAGCTATCAATCTGAAACAGTATGATGCCGTGGTCATGCACTTCAAGAACTATGATCCCAATGTGCCGGGACGCCAGGCCTTTGATAATCTGACCCGTTTTGTTCGAGACGGCGGCGGCCTCGTATTGGTCCATTTTGCCTGTGGCGCCTTTCAGGAATTCAAGGACGACTTCACCCAACTGGCCGGGCGTGCCTGGAATCCCAAGCTGCGAGGGCATGATCCATTTGGCGAGTTTACCGTGAACATCATTGATCAAAAGCACCCAATCACCACTGGTATGAAGGATTTCGCCATCACCGATGAGCTGTACACCTGCCTTGACGGCGACGTGCCCATCAAGGTGTTGGCCAGTGCCATATCAAAAGTTGATAAAAAAGTCTACCCCATGGCCTTCGTGCTGAAGCATGGCAAGGGCAAGGTATTTCACTGTGTTTTGGGGCATGACGTCAATGCCTTGAGCAATCAAGGGGCGGCTGAGTTGTTTCGTCGTGGCACGGCATGGACTTCCGGGATAAAACCATAACACAGTACAAAGCTCCGGGTTTTCCGGGTAAGGATATGAAGATGTCAAAGAACAGTGCAAATTTAACACGACGTGAATTTGTGGCCGCCGCTTCAGCAACACTTGCTGGTGTGGCTGCAGTAGGGGCGTCGTCTGAAAGAAAGAAGGAAAACCCCATGATGAGAATTGGATTTCACACGGACGCCTTTAATTCAGCGTATTGGAACTTTGAGAAATGTCTGGAGTGGGCCCAAGCCAACAACGTGCATCGTATTGAATGTGGGGTGATTGATGGGGTAAGCTGGATACATGGTTTGGGGTATCAACCGCATATCGCGCTCTATGAAGATCCAATACTATTGCGCAAGAAGATGGACTAATATGGTGTGCAGTTTTCTCAGGTCGACGCGGCCTTTCCGCTTTCTGGCAAGGAAGGGCCCATTTATGGTGTCCCTTATGTGCTCAAGACCATCCCCTGGGCCAAGCTGGCCGGATGTGAACGTATTGCCACCACGGACGGACTTCATAAACCCGAAGGCCTGTCTGACAATGAAGCCATGGAGATCATGAAACGTAGTTACGGCCAGATTATTGAGGTGGCAGAGGCCTATGAGATAATCATCAGCATTGAAGTGCATGGCTATTTCACCACCAAGCCGGACATGATGGCCAAGATGCTGGCATTTTGTGATTCACCCTATTTGCGTATGAACATGGATACGGGCAATACCTACATTGCCGGGCAAGATCCCGTGGCCTTTTGTGAACGGTTCAAAGACAAAATTACGCACACTCACATCAAAGACGTGAGTCAGTCTCTGGCTGCAGCCGCGCGTGGTGAACAAACAGGTATTGCTGTGAGTCAATGCGCTATCGGTGACGGTGTGAATGCCGAAAATATCAAGAAGGTGTTGGCCATTCTGAGAGATAGAGGCTTTGACGGCGTGCTGAGCATGGAATGTGAAGGCGCCGGCGGTCCCATGATCGAAAAATCCCTTGCATGGTTGCGCAAGACCTTGGGTGAACTCAACATTCCCACAGATGGATAAGAGGGTGTAAAAAGGGTATTCGCATGAAAGAGACCCAAAAGTTGTGTTTAACGCGGCGTAGGTTTTTGGCCATGGGCGGAGCCGGTGTTCTGACATCGGCATGCAGTGCCTGGGGCAGCGAACCGCCTCTGCCAAAACGAGTCTTGTTCATTGCGGGCAGGTCATCCCATGCCTTTGGTGATCATCGGCATGCGGCGGGTTGCCAATACCTGGCCAGTTGCCTGAATGGATCGCCCAACATCAAGGCCGAGGTAATGGCTGATCACTGGCCGGTTGATAGTGCCGTGTTTGATGATGTCGATACTGTTGTCATCTATGGTGACGGTGGTGATGGGCATATTGTCAGGGGGCACGCGAACATCCTGGACGAATTGATTGAGCGAGGCGTGGGGCTCGGATTCTTGCACTACGCCTTGATGCCACCCACTGAGAACATGGTCCCCTTGTTTCTGAATGGGATCGGCGGCTATTACGAACCGGGCTGGTCAGTCAACCCCATGTGGCATGCAAACATCAAGAGCTTGCCAAAGCATCCCATAACGCGGGGTGTCAAGCCCTTTGCAATTCAGGATGAGTGGTATTACCACATGCGATTTGTCCCTGGGTCCAAGGGGGTACAGCCACTTTTGTCGGTATTACCGCCCGCAGAAACTCTCAGGCGTTCAGACGGGCCTCATTCAAACAATCCTGATGTGCGCAAAGAGGTCCTTGAGTTGGCGCAACCTCAGCATTTGGCCTGGGCATTTGAGCGGGCCGATGGGGGACGCGGATTTGGCTTCTCTGGTGGTCACTACCACTGGAACTGGGGCCACAATGATGTGCGTACCTTGATGCTGAATGCCATTGCCTGGTTGGCACACGTCAACATTCCTTCAGCCGGTATTCCCTCAGAAACACCCACTGCCAAGGAATTACTGAGATGGCTTGGGTCACCACCTGCGGATTTTGACGTGTCGAAGATAGAACGCATGCTGAATGAATGGAATACAAAAACTGTACCGGAAAATAGCTTTCCAGAACCACAAAGTGACTAGGTGTCATTTTACGCAAATGGTTGGTTTATTTTGCGATTAAAACCATGTCCTGTGGGCATGGTCAGAGTTGATCCGCTTCGCGGGGCTTTCTTAATAGATTCCTCAGTGCTTCGGAATGACAGAGTCGAATGCGACCGCTGATTAAATGTTCAAGGTGACTTGTCATCCCGAGCTTGCCGAGGGATCTGTTAGAACAAGTCCGCGCCAGCGGATTCCGTATTGAAACCCCTTTCAGGGGTCAATTGAAGCCATGTCCTGTGGGCATGGTCGTTCACTTATTGATGTTTGTTTGCGATAATAGAAATGAGCGTATGAGTAGAGATCTATCAATATTGGCTGCTGTGTTGGCATTCGATTTTCAATGGACACATTCTTTATGAATGGAGGAGTACTATGAGACAGGCATTGGTTCATTGCTGTATTATGGTTGTGGCATTAGGTCTATTTGGAGGTGTGACGCAGGCGGAACTTGTAGGGCATTGGGAATTAGATGAGATATCTGGGACTGTTGCTGTTGACGGTTCAGGTAATGGCAATGACGCCACTCTCATCGATGATCCCACCCGAATTGAAGGAAAAATAGGCGGTGCTCTGTCTCTTGATGGCACGGATGATGACGTGGAAATACCTGCGTTGAATATTACTACTAATACCATCACAATAACTGCCTGGGTAAAGATAGAGCAAGACCCGGCTGATTGGACAGGTATTGTGTATGCACGCCAACCCGGTGTCAACAATAACGGTAGAGGGCTGGATTTTAGTACAGGAGGCCAGGTTGGATACACTTGGGCGGATACAGCCGATGAATGGGGTTGGGCATCAGGGCTCGTTGTTTCGCAAAATGAATGGGCTTTTGTTGCCTGTGTTATTGAGCCTGATAAGGCAACCCTATACCTGAATGAAGAAACTGCTGTCAATACTGTGGCCCATCCAGAACAGACGGTTGATTTTCCCTGGCATGTTGGCCATGACGTGCAAAATGCTGCAGCTCGTAGAAGCCCGATGATGATTGATGATATCAGGATTTACACCAGGGCTGTATCAGCAGATGAAATGCCAGCTATTATGGCTGGGAATGCTGAATTGGCTTCTGCCCCCAAGCCAGACGATCAGGGTGTTGACGTGCCTCGGGATGTCATTTTGAACTGGGCACCAGGCGAATTTGCAGCTACCCACGATGTCTATTTTGATACTGTGTTTGAAGATGTAAACAGTGCGACCGTGCCAACCAGTGCTGGGCAGGATGTTAATTCGTTTGATCCCGGACGTCTTGATTTTGACAAAACCTATTTCTGGCGAGTGGATGAAGTCAATGGCACGCCGGACAAAACAGTCTTCAAAGGTACCGTCTGGAGTTTTGAGGTAGAGCCCTATTCAATTCAAATAGCAGGTTCTGACATTATTGCCACGGCCTCCAGTTATTCCAATGAGTTTTCCATGCCAGGAAAAACGCTTGATGGATCTGGTTTGAGTGAAGATGGGACACATTCTATAGAAACAGAAGCCATGTGGTTTACAGCCATGAGCGATGCGGATCCCTGGATTCAATACGAATTTGACGCCGTTAAGAAGCTGGACATGATGACCGTCTGGAACTCCAACAGCTCTGCCGAAGGTTTTATTGGCTATGGCATCAAAGGTGTTGAGATTCAGTATTCAGTGGATGGTCAAACCTGGGATAATCTCAAAGATGCCAATGAATTCAGTCGAGCATCAGGTTTACCCTCCTATGATCAGTACGATGAAATTGCCTTTAACGGTGTGGCTGCCAAGATGGTTCGTTTGAATATTCAAAGCAACTTTGGGGGCTTTCTGAAGTCCTACAGCCTTAGTGAAGTGCAGTTTAAGGCGATTCCTACTGCCGCTCGTACGCCAGACCCTGTATCTGGATCAACCGGTATTCTTCCTAACGACGTTCTGTCCTGGCGTGCAGGTCGTGAAACTGCTCAAAGCACCGTGTATCTCAGTACCGACCCCAATGAAGTGGCTGATGCGGTGGCACCCTCTGCGACATCTGATACCGACAGTATCAACCTCAGCACTTTTGATCTCCAAATGGGTGAAACCTATTACTGGCGAGTGGATGAAGTGAATGATGCCGAGGCCGTGTCTGTCTGGACAGGACCTGTCTGGAGCTTGACTGTGGTTGATGCGGTGGTGGTAGACGATTTTGAAAGCTACAACAATGAGTCTCCAAATCGCCCGTTCCAGGCCTGGCTTGACGGTTTTGGCTATTCAGCCGATGAGTTCTTCCCTGTCGAGTACCCTGGTAATGGCACGGGCGCAGGTATCGGACACGACATCTGGACGGGTGGCAGTCTTCACTACAATGGTCAGATCATGGAGGAGACCGTTGTGAAACGCGGGAATCTGTCATTACCCCTATATTACATGAACACAGGTGGCGTGGCCTCACTCACTGAGCGTACATTCGCAGTGCCACAAGACTGGACCGCAGGCGGTGCAAAAACGCTGTCCATTCTATTCCGTGGTCAAGCCGACAACACGGGGACTCTCTTTGTCAGAATCAATGATGTCAAGTTGACGTATCCTCGTGATGCTGCCAACATTGCCAAGCCTGTGTGGCAGGTCTTTAACATAGATCTCGACGGTGTCAATACCAACCTTGCCGCGGTGACCAAACTGTCCATCGGTGTGGAGGGTGCCGGTGCCTCTGGCATGTTGCTGATCGATGACATTGCCTTGTATCCCGAGGTTGGGCAAGTCATTTCACCTGTTGATCCAGGCACTGCCAACTTGGTTGGATTCTGGAATTTTGATGCAGGTAGCGGCACGGTCGTGGCTGATAGTTCGGGGAATGGCAATGCAGGGACTATTGAGGGTGGTGGACAAGCCAGTGCTTGGGTTTCTGGTCGAAAGGATACAGCCATCAGTATGAGTCTAAGCGCGTATGTGAATGTGCCGGCTGCAGCATGGTCCTCAATCAATACCCAGTTTACAGTTTCTTTCTGGGCCAAGGGCGATGCTACCTTGGGCAATAACTGGACCTTCTTTGCTGGGAATACTGTCGGGAGGATCGTTTCAGGCCATCTGCCATGGGGTGGTCAAATCATATTTGACACCACGGAAGCCTGGGATACTGAGAGAGTTATTGTGGATGCCGCAGAGGACGAACTGAGAGGGCAATGGCGTCACTGGACCTTCGTCAGAAATGCAGAAACCGGCGAGAAGCAGGTCTACCTCGATGGCACACTCTACGGTAGCACCATTGCTTCTGCTGATCCTATTGTGGGTATAGATCGTTTCTTCATTGGTTCCGGAGACGCAGGCGGAGATCCGTATGTCGGCTTCATTGATGAATTCCAACTGTACGACAAGGCCCTTTCTGCCGGTGAAATCCTATGGTTAGCTGGCAGTACTGTACCTATTGATAAGCCATTCTAAGCCTGAAAATTGATGTTTACGAATGGTGGTTGTGGACATAATCAGGCGGTCTTGGCAAATCCAAGACCGCTTTTTTCTCTGATGCGAGCATCCGATTTGTATGTTGGTTACAACCAGTCAATTTGTTATTGTCATAGTTGAGAATGAGAAGGAAGGCATACGTCGAGGGCGTAATAGGCTATGTGGAATTGTCATGCCCAAGGGCCAAGGGGAGGAATCCTCTCAAGCCTGTGCGTTGTGCGTCTTTCACTGCCTTAGCGGCATATCAATCGGAATGTACCAAAGCTCTACTGTATTGTCGAGTTTTAGTTTGGGTCAGTACTATATGTTCTCTCGGGATCTCGGAAGGACCGCTGCAAATAGTCTCTATTGTTGTTTTGTCAGAATTGCAGCTATCAGATTTACATATTCTGATCCATTTTATTTTTCTAAATGCCAACCAACTCATCTTGAATAAGAGCAGTCCATGTCGAAACCTGTTGATATTCGTTTTTCCATAAATGCGCATGCGATACCGTACGGGAACCTCAATCACCTTAAGGTTTTGCTTAATCGCTCCAAAGATCAGATCGAAATCACCAAATGGGTCAAAGTCACCAAACAGCTTGCGATTGGCGGCGATTTTTTCGTAGCACTTTCTTGATATCATCTTTGTTCCACAAAGCGTATCGCGGAAGCGCTGTCCCAGAAGCCAGGTAAACAACACGCCAAAGAATTTATTCGCTGCAAGATTCAAGAGACGCATGGCTTGCTTTTCCTGAGGATAGACAAGACGCGATCCATTTATGAATTCTCCTTTGCCCTCGCACCACGCTCGGAAGAATTTACGTAGATCCTCCGGTGGGGCTGTGAGATCTGCATCCTGGATTACCAGCACATCTCCTGTGGCTACGGCGAAGCCTTTTCGTACTGCATCTCCTTTGCCAATTCCTTCACCCTGATGGATCAGGTGGATATGACGTTCAGGATGATCTTTAATCTGTTGTTTGATCTCGGCAACCGTTCCGTCGGTACTGTTGCCATCGACAAAGATGATTTCTGTATTGCTACCCATTGAAGGAATACGATGCACAGCGTCCTTAATATTGCCCCGCTCATTTCTACAGGGAACAATGACCGATACAGAAGTTTCTTGTTCGGATCGAGGCACGGGCATTGGTCGAGCTACCAAATGAGTGATTAAGTTTAAACAACGAAATCCCGGGAGTAGGCTTAATACCCGGTTACACAATGGGGCTAGAAGAGGAATGGGCTTAGGCAGCATTACGTAAGATGCTGTCTGAATGGCTTCCAGGTTTGATAGATATAGGAGATTTGTAATATCCTCTGTCGGAAGCCAATTGTCATAGGGAAGTGCTTGACGCACCCCCAGCTTGGATCCCAGACGTAAAATTCCTTCCCACAGGTAATTATAATAAGTAATGACAATACGGCTATCCTGTCTGGTCAAACACCGCACGCGATCAAAGACCTTTTGGATGTCGTGCCATTGCCCCAGAGAGTTCGCAATAACGACATAGTCAAAAGTCTCATCAATGTCGCACTCATGGGGATCTTGTACAGAGAAATTCAGAGACGGAAAACGTCTCTTTGCCAGAGCCACCTTATCCGGATCAGTGTCTACGCCAACTCCATATGACGGTTGTATCGCTGCTAGTAGATCGCCACATTCACAGCCGAGATGTAATACCTTGCTATGTTTAGGGATAGTGAATTGATGGATGCTTTCAAGCCACTCATAATAGTAACGATTATGGGTTCGCCCGTATAGTAACGTCTCCTTAGTTGACTGTGCAGGGTTGTTCTGAAACCGGGAAATGTTCTGCTTATCTGCACAGCGCGTTTCCGATACATTGCATTGTGAGGCAGTCATCGGCATTTTCAATTACTCCCTAACGACAAGTATGTTTTGGCTGACTCGGTGAACAAGAAGATGTATGCTGTAAATTAGAAACCATGGCTGTCGCATTATTGCCACACATCAGCATGTTCTTTGTCAACCGTTGCTCTGATCTCTGCATTCTTATTGCGGTGATGTCGTGCCAGTTCACCATGGCCTTGACGGGTATAGACATTCGCAAGCACGTCATGGGCTTGGTGCACGCGGGGCCAAATGACCAGGGCTCTATTTGCATAATGAATGGCTCGTTCGTAATCAGCAATGTGGAGATACTCATCAGCCAGATTACTGCAGTAGAATGGATTACTGGGAGCCAGTTCGACCTGACGCTCGTAAAATCTGATGGAGTTGCGCCAATAACCACACTGAATCCAGCATGCAGACGCCAAGGTCACAATGGCAATACCCGCTACGGCCGCGACACTATATTTGGCAATTCTATTGGAAGCTACCCGAAAGAACTTGAAAAGATCCTTCATTCCCCAGGCTAGCATGACTAGCAAGCCGATCATCGGAATATACATATTGCGATCAGCCCGGCTAATGTTCCCATATTGCACCAACCCATTGACCGGAGCCAGTGTACACAGGAACCAAAACCAGCCCATTATGAGATAGGGTCGTCGCCAACGCCAGACGACCCAGGAAATGGTAATCAACGAAAACAGGGCACCCACTATCTGCCAAGCCTTCAATGGAGTACCACCGGGAAGATCAGGATGGATGTAAGTCGCTGCCAGACCTTGAGGGCACAGGGTCATTAGTATATACCAGACATGGGAACATACACTGCTGGCCAAGCGCCCAACCACGGTCAATCTGCCGTAGTATTCCAAAAAACCGCCCCGCTGGGTGGTGATATAGGTCAATGCGCAAAATCCCGTCATGAGCACCAACAAAGGGATTTTCTCTACCAGGAGGGCAGACCAGGTCTTACGCAACATGTGATTTCCTTTGATTTCGATCCCCGGATCAGCATTGACTGTTTCTCCGTCCTCCTTCCTGGCCCAAGTTAATCGCTGCAATGGCCAACAATCCAATGCCAAACACATAATGGGCAAAGTCACAATCATTGATTTACAGAGCATGCCCACACAGTATAGAAGCATAACTAGGATATACCAATACATGCGTTTGTTTCTGACAAAACGAGTGTACGCGTGGAGGGCCATCAGGCCGAAAAAGGTACAGAGCAGATCCTTGCGATCAGATACCCAGGCAACGTTTTCTACATGCAAAGGATGCAGGGTCCATATAATGGTAACAAAAGCACTTGTCCAAAATTCTTGGGTCGTGGATCGGAGCAGGTAAAACAATAGCACCGCATTAATTGTATGTATCAACAGATTTACACCGTGATGAGCACCCGAATTCATGCCGAAAATTGTTACATCTAACATGTGTGACATGACTGTCAAGGGCTGCCAGTGTGTCATCACCTGAGACGTGAAGGCGGTCTTAATACCCGTAAACGTCAACCCCCCCTCTCACGGCCCCGCTCATGATATACTCTGGGTCATCCCAAGACACAACACTAAAAACCAGCGTTTGCCCATATACGAGGACTATCCCAAACAACAATAATAGGATAAACATCTG
>CAZBTJ010000132.1:0-15471 GCA_964494325.1 uncultured Pirellulales bacterium | reverse complement strand
ATCCCCTTATAGGGGTAAACTCAATACCACCTCCTCTGGGGGTGGATATTTATTTGTATTTATATCGAAATACTGAAACGCCATCCAATACAATGGAATCTCCACTCCCTTAAAGAGGCCTCTCTTCTCCCACATAGAGCGTGACCGGGCCGATCAGTCCTGACGGTGAAGGTTCTTCCCTCGAATTCCCGGGTGCAGCGGTCGCCCATGTCTTACGCTGGTCTTTGGGTCGAGTGTTGTCATAGATGAGCTGGTTGCGCCAGGTGTTGGTCACCTTCACGCTCAGTGTATTCTTGCCCGTTGTAACGAAGGTCGAAAGGTCAAAGCTAAACGGGGGTGCCCAGCGTGTGCCCACCTTCTTGCCGTTACACCAAACTTCGGCGATCTCCGCCACCACGCCCAAATTCAGGCGGATCGCTTTTTGGGCAGCCGTCAGGTCGAACTCTTTTTCGTAGGTGGCGGTACCTGAGTAATACTTAACGGCTTTATCGGTATGTTCGCTCAGCGGTATGAGCTTCTTCAGTTGAATTGCAGACGGCGTATCCCAGTCGGGCTCAAAAGAGACCTTCCAGAACTCATCCAACCCAATCGAAGTCGGTTTTGTGGTCTGAATGGTTCGAGCCGTTCCGGCGGATTCCTCCAATACGAAACTGCCCGCTTCCCATGCTGTGAACGTACCCCCGTCAATCTGAGCAGCCACATTCTGCACCGGTCCGCGGAAATTCCCTCTCCCTTCTCCATCCCGTTCAGAGTCATAGGCTTCCTTCATGGCTTCGGCATCCAGTGGACTGTCGAGCCATGCAGGATCACTATCCCAAAGTGCTTTGCCGTTGTGTGTCAGTTTGGTGAAAGCGGGCTCCGCTTTACCTGGAGTGAAGACCACAACGGCACTGCCGCTCGGATCGAAGCGAAGCGGCACACTGGTGCGCTTTCCTTCCCTTTGCCAAACGCTCGCAGGGCGTTGACTCCCCGTCATCGGATCCCAGATTTCGGGAGCTTTGTCCTGCATGCGGAAGCTGACACTGACGCCCAACTCTCTTTCAGATCCACTGTAGAGGAAATAAACATCGGCATCCCCGATCTTGCGGTGAATCCAGGAGATATTCAGACCCTTGGGAAACGTGACATCTGGCTCAATCTGCTCGCCAGCCATCACCTCTCTGAAGCTCTTGCCCCAGTAGACCCGGCCTTTACCGGTTTGTTTAACACCGGACCTGCCCGGGCCCCAGAGTGCGTTAGAAATCCGTTTAACTTCCGCCTCCTCTTCCGGCCCGTCCATTAGCGTCGGTGAATACTGCGGCTTGTTGCCGTATATCACCGCGCCTGCTGTTACCAACTTCTGCAGTGTTTTGGCGGTTTCCATGGTCATTCGTTCGGAACCACGCAGTTTGATCACACGATATTCACCGCCATCCTTGATACAGAGCTTTCCGCCTTTGACAAACATGCGCGGAGAGTTCAGTACCTCACTGTTGAGGTGGTCAAAACGGTAGCCCCTGGTTTCCACGTCATCATCCGGCGAAGGAGTTAGGAAATTTTCCCCAAAGAACCAAAAGTCTTGCGGCTCGGCACGGGCGATGTCGTCACCCAGGTACCACAAAACGTCTGCGCAGAATTCGCCTTCCTGCAGCAAATACTGGCAGCGCGTAAGATACTCGGTAAATGCCGGCATATGCTGCCACCAGGTCTGGCCGCGCACCCAGGGAAACCCAATATGACTGCCAAAGGTCGAGCCCGGAACCACATCTTCATAGGTATTATGGGTAAAGGAGTGAAAAACGAGATGATTTACACCGAGTGTAAAATTGTAATCAATCAGATACTTGACCGTATAGGGGTGTTCGGTCCACTTCGTTCCCAGCATCGTGCAAGCCTCGGCAGCAACACGCTGTTTGTTATAGATATGCGCTGCCGACGCACCGGCACCTATGGGCTTGTCATTGCGCCCCTGATGCGGGTTGGAGGGCGGGTTGGGGTACCAGAATTCAGGCATGGGAACATCCGCCGCGCCAAAATAGCGCAAAGGATCACCCGGAATCACTTCCCCGACGGCACCTTCGATATAAGAGATGGCACCATACTCATGAGCCAATTGGGTAATATGACCAAAGTAATTCTCAACATACAAGTCATCGATGGTGAGACGCATGTCCCGCAAAAACCGTTCGGTGTAGCGATGGTTGTCAATCACGTACCCCATTAATGCCGGCATAAATGGTCGCAAATCATAGCCGCGACGGGTTTTGAACTCCTCGAACATGGCCTCGCTTTTCATCGTCCAGTTGGGAACACCTTTTTCCCAGCTATCAAGCAGTAGGCCATCGAGTTGGCCCTTGCCTATTGAACCGTAGGCACTTGTCAACTTCCCGACCATCCCCTTGCGAATGTGGTTTTCGACAGCTTGCTTGTCGAGTTTACTGCATTCCCACCCCTTGGACTCAGATGTAGCGGGGGCATTCGTATGTCGCGAATTCCGATGGGCAAAACGAACCACGGTCCAGTTACCCTCAGGAACATCCCAGTCCACTTTCCCGGTAGCGGGATCGAGCTTATTAGACAGGTCAATGACCGACCCCGACTTGATAAAGCAGGCAGGATCCTGCTCGGGCGGATCATGCTGCTCAAGGGAGCGACAAGCCAATGCTGCTTTTGTCTCCCAGTTATCCACCCGGGCACAGCCATTGAAATAGAGAGACCTAAGTGCAAGGGGGTGCGTACCCCGAAAAGTGATCTTGAGTCCCTGTGTTGTTGTTTCAGGTAGTGCAAATGTAAGCGGAGGCAAGCCATCCTGCCAGCTGGTGCTAGGTATTTGACGTTCCGCAACAAAGGAGAGTTTCCCTTCGGTGTCGACTGTTTCGATCAATATACATACATCAATGACTGGATTGTTTTTATCCACATACAACTTATTGCCCGGCGGCAATTCCAGGGAGCGCAGGGTGACCGGTTCATCGAAGGATACCTGCACCCAGGTATCTTTACCATCTACCTTGTTGACAACATTCTCGTGATACTCGACGTTTTCTTTTGCATTCCTGCTGGGCCTGGGGTTTAGCCTTATTGTTCTGTCAATGATTGGTTCCCAGGAGACCACTGGGTTATTGGATTGTATCTCACTCGGGACCAGGTATTTGACCGTGTCATCTTTCGGCGTAGGGAATGCCAGTACACAGATATCCTGATAGTTTAATTCTTCGTCGTCGCGCAGGGACAAGGTCGAGCTGAAGGGTTTTCCACCCGTTACTTGTCTGTAGGTATAATCCAATCTGCGCTGTGACTCCTCAATGGGAACCCATGGTCCCCCGGCTTGTGACCAGCCCGGGCAGTTATGCAGAGTAAAGCTCAGGCCCAGGCGCTTGCACTCTTCCGCCGCGTGCGTCACCGCTGCGTACCACTCCGGCGAGAGCGTTTTGACCTGCTTGACATTGGGCCATATTCTATCAACATTGTCGTTTCCCTTGCTGAACAGATGGATTCCTCGCAGACCCGAGCGTTTAATGGCCTCCAAGTCTTTGGTGATGCCAATTTTGGTGATATTTCTGCTGCAAAGATGAAACCACGTTTCCGGGCGATACGCCTGCCCGGGTGATCGAAAACCCATTTCCAATTCTGAACTCGTGATCCCGTCCGCAGCGGACCCTCCGACGAATAACCCGATCAATCCCAGCACGATAACCTTGTTCATACTACTGCCCTTCCTGTGCCTGTGAGGCACCGCTATTTACCCAACATTGCTCATGTGCGTTTTCCGTGACATTCCCGTTGGTTTCTTTTTATGTCGAGCAACACACAGCAATGCAACATATCCTAACATTTTGGTCCTTACGGCTTGAAGTTCTGAACCGTTTCGACGAGAGCCATGACGTTTTCAATCGGCGTATCAGCCTGCGTGAAGTGGCAGGAGCACGGCAGGTAGCCTTCCGGGCCAAGTTCGTTGAGACACTGCAGCGTCTCGGCGACAACCTCTTCCGGCGTGCCGAACGGCAGAATGTTCTGATTTTCCACGCCGCCGTGGAAAATCAGCCTATCACCGTATTTGGCTTTCAACTCTTTGCAGTTCATCCCCGGACAGACGTGCTGGACGGGGTTGAGTACATCGACGCCGGCTTCAATCAGACGCGGGATAATCGGCCCGGAGGCGCCATCGGTGTGAAACAATACTTTGGCCCCGTATGAGTGGGCCATGCCACACCACGTCTTCAACCGGGGAAAAATAAACTCATCGAAAGCTGAGGGCGACATCAGAAGACTCTGCTGAGTGCCCATGTCATCGCTGATAAACAACATATCAATCGCACCGTCGGCGGTTTCGAGAAAGCGGCGGGTCATTTCGCCCTGCGACCAAGCGATCTTATCGAGAGCGGCGTGCAGGAATTCAGGCTCCGTAGCGGTGTCCACCAGCGCCTCTTCCAGCGAGCGCATCCCGCAGTAGACCTCGAAAAGTGAAATCCATGGACCGAGAGTGACAAATTCCGACGCCAGTTTTTTAGCTTCGGCCGCGGCGGTGTCGTAATCGAAGTCATCGGGATCGGGCCACGGATAGTCCTCGAGTTGAGCGGGATCATCCATATCGAGCAAAGGACGATAGGAAACCTCGCTGTACTCGGTCTCGTCATTGGCCTTAACGGTTTCAAATTTGACGCCCCAGTGGTTGACCTCAACCTGCTCATTGGGATCTTTGAGCATCACTCCTTTATAGGGAATTCCGAGCCATACGATCTTATCAATATCGAGATTTCGGTAAATATCCAGCTCGTCCTCAACCCCGAGGTGCTTTTTAAATTCTTCAACAAGTTCCGGTGCCAACCAGATATCGACCGGGATGCGGTCGGGTTTCTCGCGGTTTAAAACAGCCAATACACGTTCTCTTGCATTCATTCACATTTCTCTTCTTAATCAATGAACGGCCATGCTACTGCCGAAGCCAATGATGTAAATGATAGGAAATTTGATTTCCACTGGCGGGATTGTGCTGTTGATGAACTCGTCGGCACCGGGTTACTCCGACGACTTCTCACTCAAACCGATTCCCGCTATAATAATCGTGTTTTTATCAAGGGGCCTTTCTCAGACCTTCCCATTTTACATCCCATTGCCCATTATCCGGAAATCCCGGGGCGTTTCGGTCAGGACAACCGTCCCAACCGGCGGCCATCATGGCCACAGCATAGAGCAGGCCACCATTGCCAGGGAAATACACATCTGCGGGGCCGCCACGGCAGACGCCGGTTACATCATAGTCGTTCTTCTTGCCAACTTCCATTAACAGTACATCAATCGTCTGGTCCGATTTACCCAGACGGGCTGCTGCCATGGCTAACCAAGGGAAATCCCATCCCCAGGTACTATCCAGTTGCCAATGTGATATGGTTTTCTCGAAGGTTTTATCCATAACGTGCCAGTCCACTCCGTCACCAGGCAGAAACGCTGCAGCGCCTATGACATCGGTATGGCTTCTATTGTATTTGGTCCACATATCCGGGATCCCATCATACAAAACATAAACGCCATCTTGAATCGGAAGCGGGGCCAAGTTTTTCAGCACCTCATCCCATGTCTCCGAGCGGGAAAGACCAAGCCGCTCACGCCACATCTGGGCTGCCTTCAAACCAAATCTCCAATATGACAGTTCAAAGGCTGGATTCCGGCTGACAGCAGAAGGCGTGTGCTCGGCTGCAATGCGCAGCGGTGGACCAAGGTCATACTTTCCCTGCGGGTTCCGCCATGCATACGAAGCCATGAAGTCGGCTGACTCCAGCACGATATTTTTCCATTTGGCGAGTGTCTTCTCGTCCGGGTGTAAGCGATAATCGAGTTCGGCGTAGAAGATAGGGTGCGGCTGTTGCCAAATTAATAGCGGCCCAATTCCCGACGGCGAATCCCGTCCTTCTGGTCCTACCATCTTGGGCCAACGGGCGCCCTGATAGCCTTGGATTTGAGCCACTTCTCGGGCGACTGGCAAAATCTTCTGATACCAACCCAGACTTCGCTCGAAAAGGGGCCAGCGATCCCATAATGCATAATGTGTGCCGTGCCACCAATGCATTTCCAGATGGAACTTGCCGTACCATCCGCTGTTGCAGAGCAGGCCACTTTCCTGTGGCGGCAGACTGCCCGCTTCGTTAACCGCAAGCAGATACTGAGAGAGCACGATCCGCCGCTCGAGTTCTTTCCATCGCGAATCTTTGCTTTGCGAGAGATCAATCGCCCCGCCCTGGTTCCAAAACGTCGGCCAATGCTCAAGGCTGGCCTGCCTTACGGAACCAAAGTCAAGCGGCATGCTGAAAGCTTCCGCCGGCGAAAACTCATAAACAAACTCCAATACATCTTTGCCGCTACTTGGCATCAGTTCAAATATGTGTGGCTCGATCTCCTGCAATGTGGCATCGCCAGAGAAGTTTAACATAACGTAATAACCATCGGCATCCAGCCGACGCGCAAAAATTGTGCGATTGTTGGCGGGACGCGTCATGATTGTCTGGTGGGCAGATGGATTGCTCCAGTCCGCACCATCTCTGGATGTGGCGTTACCATAGGGAAATAAAAATGACACTCCCATACAACCGGCCGCCAGCAGGGGTGACTCGATACGTACAGCCACTGCGTCTCGTGTGGGATGGGCACATGTAATTACCTCGACAGGCTGGCCTTCGATCTGATAACGACTTTTTATAATACCCCTCCATAGATCAAGCTCTTGTTGAAAATTATCCAAATCACCCGCCACTAGGGCTCCGCCCTCAGTTTTGACTACCTTAAGTCCGAACTTACCAAGATTCAGGCGATGGGGATTTTCACGGAGCCAGCTATACAGCTCCTTTTGGCCACTACCACTGGTGGGGTAACCGACTTTTCGTCCATGGACATCCCACATCTGAAGCTCGAAGTCTTCCGCACGCGAGCCTGCCGGGAGCGGCGATTTGTGCCAACCCCATTGCGCAAGTGTGTTTCCGTAAAACGTTTGCAACCCCGTCGCATCTACACCGAAAGCTATTTCTCCGTTACCCACCTGGAGAACTGGCCTATCGACGGCATTGGTCAGGTTGATGTTGTGACGTGTCACCAGTGCATGCCGGTCAATAGTACCATTCGTGTCTTTTGCTGAACATATTTGACCCTGTGCAGTAAAAATTAACAATACAAACCACAATTTCTTCATCATGTCACACCTCAAAGTTAAAGTGCCTGATTCAATTTCCACCCCCTCAGACAGCAAGGCGAAGGGCTGTCCATCCAGGGGAATTTCTTATAAGGCCCATGCCGCCCCATGCTTCGTCTAACCAAGCATGGGGGACGAACCTTTGCAGGAGGCGGGACACACCCACCGCCACGGACAATATCCCAATGGGCTATACTAATAAATCAGCCCTCACCAACCGTTTTCCGAACTAAATTTTCAAAAAAAAACAATTTTACCAGATCCGCCGCTACCGAGTGGGTCTCAAATATCATGGATCCCAGTCCGAGGAAGGTGGTGACCGCCGTCAATAGAATGGGCCGGAAGGGCGTTGGTGCATGAATCAGACATAAAATGCACTGCGACCCCTGACAACAAATTTAATAAATCGGATAGGATACGGGCCTACCGATTTCCAGCATCCTATTCAAAATTGAACATCCAATTAAGGCTTCACGCTCCAGGGCTTCATCACGCTTGGATCTTAGTCGCCCTCCAATAATCCTCTTAAAGCCGTAGATAGTGTTTTCAACATTACTTTGCAAATAGTATCCTGATCCACATGGAAACAGTCTCACGATAGATCATTAAATTGATGAGAATTCCTTAACACCGGGTTCATTCATCGATGTTGAGATTGCACATACATTACAGCAGTTGCATTTATGAACTTTTCAATGAGCACTTAAATTGAATTCTGTGTTTCGACAGTGGTCCGATCAACGGTTGACAAGCACACCCTGTCCCATGAGCAGGCAAGCACTGTGAGTTCTCTCTCATTATCTTGCGTCTCCATAGCGGAAGGGCCAACCATCTGCCATAAATTGAATGTCGTCTTGCTGGTCCCCAGGGGGGTACTCTGTGCCATAATTGCCGCCCCCCTGTCTTACGAGCTTATCCACCCGCTCAATGGTGAATTTATCACGCCATTTCCGTGCCTCCGAATGACCATCGCAGAATCCCAGCACACTTTTATCCCCATGGTTGATCGACATGGGCCCCCACCAACCCCAATCATCACGACCCGTAACTTCAGGGGAGGCCATGACAAAATGGTGACCCGCATTCCAGTTGCGGGTTTCTGTCGCTTCAACAAAGTTGTATCGAATAGAGGGATTCTTGATTTTGTTGAAATTCTTTATTTGTTTGCTGTCATTCTCATCTGGTCTACCATTGAGGCAATAGGGAATCGAATAGGAGACATAAATCCGACTCTGATCATAGAGGCTTTTTGTCAGATTGCCTGGACAACGGTAGGCCTTGTGACTTTTTACGTACGCGTAAAGTTTCCCCTTCTTCATACCTCGGATTTCATCCTCATCAGTAACTTCAGAGTTTATTTGGTCACCGGCACACTTTACTCCGTTTTCATCTTCCGGAACGCCAATCCACCGATCAGGGTTACCGTCGGTGGCGCTCATGATGCGTCCATCGTTGTCGTTCATATACATATACCAACCCATGGAAAGATTCTTGGTGTTACTCATGCAGTTGCTGGCACTGGCTTGTTTCTTTACGGCTTGCAATGCTGGCATGAGAATGCCCATCAACACTGCGATGATGGCAATGACTACCAGCAGTTCTATCAGGGTAAAGGCTGTTTTTTCCATGTTAAGTCCTTTCCGATTCGCACTGCAAAGCTACAATCTTTCTTTACAGACATTTCCCATTTGACGTCTTAAAGGGTTCCTTTGCATGTTCCAATCTCCATAACAGTCTTTTATACGGTTCTCTAGAAAATTGTAACGAATCGAGTATAAAAAATGTACGATACAGACTATTCATTGCACCATAGAAACATGTATGCTTAGCTATGTGTGTAATCAACCAGTCCGTTTTTCTGCTCCGGTTTTGATAATCATTTACGGATTAATCAGTTCGGCACGTTCTGTCACGTATTTCTTCCACAGGCCATCTAAACTATTCGCGAGTTTTACCTCGTCACCCACTACGAGCCAGTACCGATAGCAATACGTGGATCGGGGACCGAGAAGGACACGGTCAATAGGCGCCACATGCATACAGGGACCGGCGGCCGGGTCGTCACTGAGACCGTATCCATGCGGACCATAGTTCCAGTTCTGTGTGGCACTGGGACTGAACACGGCCACGCCTTGGCCCGCGGCATTGAAAAGAGCCATGGCCTTGCCCGGTGGATGGGCCTTGCCCCAAGGCGGGCCGGGTGACTGAGTTTCGACACGCCACTGCCCGTCACCCAAGTAACTTTTTACAGTGTTGAAGTTACGGGTGAAATAACAGGCAGGCACCTCCTGTGGTCTTAGAGCAGCCGGTCCCCAGCGGTCATTCTCGTCACGTTGACAGACCAACTCACAACGTACCACTACCCCATTGGGCATATTGGGCTCAAAACGTGTCCACTGGCGCATCAGCGCGGTGGCTTCTTCATTAGGCATGTCCCAGAGCTTGGGCACAGTCTCGGCATAGAGCGTGTGACTGTCCAATTCCTTGAACACATTAACACGGGCCCAGGAGGAGACACCCCCACCCTGAATGGGATTCCAGGTCCAGGGACTCCAGCTCTTGCTCTGACCATCGGCCTGACGATTGAGCCGCTTACCAGCGTAGTAGGACTGCTGAATGAGTCGGCCTGGGTCCGCAGAATTAACCATGTTCTTCGGATAGTCCTGCCAGGACAACCAGGTGATCGACGCCCCCATAAGGCGATTAATGCCAATCTTCATGGTTCCATTGTCAAGCAGTAACAAGTCTTCACTGCGGTCCAGTTTTGCTGCTAGCGTACAGCTCGTTATCACAACACAGAGTATTAATACGTACAAAATCGGATTATTCATCTTGTTCTTCCTTTGGGACCATCGTAGTCGTATTTGAACCAAGCCCCATCAGTTGGTTCCATAGGGCCAGCCCCGAGCCATATACTCTAAATCCGTGGTCTGCCCCGCCGGGGGATCTGCGGTGCCGTAGTTAGTAGTTCCTTCCCGGATGATCTTGTCCATCCGTTCCTTGGTGAATTTGTCACGCCACATGTGCACTTCGGCATGACCGTCGCAAAAACCCAGGGTGCCGCTCTGGCCATGGAAGACGGCTAAGGGGTCCCACCACTTCTCCGGCACAAAACCGAGTTCACGCGATCCGAAACTCCAGGGTCCGGAGTTGTATTCCCGCATGTCAGCCTCTTCCACCAACATATACTTGGCCGACGGCCGACGGATCTGGTCGAACTTGATAATCTGTTTTCTATAGTACTGGTGGCTGCGATCGGTTTGGGAAAACAGGCAACCGGGAAGCGAATAGGTACGAAAAACATTGGTCCCTAATACACTGATTCGCTTGTCCGCCGGACAATGAAAGACCTTTACATCTTTGATAAAGGGAAACAGCTTTCCTTTCTCGATACCACGAAACTCATCTTCGTCCTCAACAATTTCACGGCTGCCCAATACCGTTCCAGTAGCGGTCTCTGGATTACGCACCCAGCCCAAATCAGCCCCCGGATTGGCACTGCAAATGCGACCGTCATTATCCGACTGGTAGAAGAACCAAGCATAGGCAATACTCCTGGCATTGGCCATGCAGTACGATCCCATGGCCATACGTCGCGCCAACTGCAAACTGGGCATTAAGATCGCCATGAGCACCGCAATCACAGAGATGACGACCAGTAATTCAATCAGGGTAAATGCACGATGGATTCTCATAGCAGTTCTCCATACAGGATGAAAATTTCTAACAGTTGATTCACTCAAAAATAGGTTAACAGTCTTTGATTGTGTCCAATTTGCTTTAACAACCGTAAAGAACTAAGACCTTCACGACCTAGAAGACCGTGTTATTTAAAGGGCACAGTCACAGAGGCCCAGGTCTTGCCGATGCGAATATCGTCTAACTGGTGGTGATAGGATTTGGTATTGACGTGCACTAGCACACGGCCATATTCCTGATCCGCGTTAAAGGAGATCCCTTTCAGACCCCATTCATCCGGTTCGTAGACTGGCAAGGATTCCTTCGCATGAAAGACGCTCACAAACATTTGGTCGGTGTGTATTTGATTTGCCACCAGTTTACCAACAAACAAGTAAGGCTCGTTCTCTAATAAGGGTACCGAGCCCCGGTCAATACGGACGTCGTTATAACGTGTAAATATCGTATCGGAATCCACATGGATACCCACTTCAATACGGTGATCCCTGACATCGTACTTGTACCCTGGGTGAAGCTGGACCACAAAGGCATTCATGGTATGGGCGAGATCATCCTTAAGACTCGTATCGCGATTGAATTGAAAATATAAGCTGATGTAGAAAACGCCCGATTCATTCATATCGATAGGTGTCGCCAGTTGGCGGTACACACCCATCAAGCTACCGGGGTGCACATGTAGAAATCCAGCATCGCCACCGATCCCTATCGTAGGATCGATCAAGGGCATATCCACAATCAATTGACCCTCCAAATCACGGGTATAACCATACCAATAATCCTTCCACCCCCCCCCTGCTAACGCACGATTACTTGTTAATACCAAAGGATCGGCATACTGAAAACGATCGTAAGCTAGCAGTGACGTTTCCAGGTCATAGGCTTGTGGTATTGGCGCCAAACGCTGTTGTTGCCATTGATTGATCCCTAAGTCAATATGAGTTGCCGGGATTGTTGACTGGGAATACGCTTTCGCTTGTCCTCGATGTAAACGTTCCCCAATTCCCTGTTCATTCAAACGACTCACTTCCCCATCAAAGACATGTAATTCTTCACGTCCCTGTACCACCTTTAACGCGTATTCCGTACCGTGATTCACATGAACGGCCATCGGGGTTGTAAGATCGAAAGCTTCAATGGTATCATCGCTTTGAAAGGAGATCTCACCCCGTTTTAAAACCATAGCCGATGTACCTTTGATCACCACCTCCGTCGGCCCGTTGAGCAGCACGACGGCCCCACTATCGAACACGATTTTCGCCTGACCTACATGGAGTGACAAAGGCCCTGGTAATAGACGCATCCCCTCGGGGATGGTATCCCCAGCCCATTGACAATCGGTACTTCGTTTTAAGGTCGCAACATAGGGTTGAGATAATGTCTGTACGAGTGGATCTGAAATAGGAGGACTTGGTTCGGGTTGTCTAAGTACCCACTGCATCGTCAATGAAAGTAATAATACAACGAACGCTACCAGACCATAAATACGCCAGGGACGCGACAGTGTAACCACCGGTGCCCACCCCCCTTCTGTGGGCGCCGGTACAACCAAATCGCTCAGATGCTCATGCATATCCACATAGTGTAAATAGCGTTTTCGTAATTCAGCATCGTTCTGTAAGAGTGCATCCAATTCCTTGAGCTGTTCGTCACTCATCGTCTCATCCACAAGGGCAGAAAGGAATTCCATGAATTGTCGCTCTTGGATATCTTGTGGTTTCATAAGGCGGAATCCTCCACTCCGAAACGCTTCGTCGCACATTTCATAAGATTGCGTCGTATCCGTTCCAAGGCGTCATACAGTCGTTTTGCGGGTGTCCCTAGATCATTCGCCAATTGTGCGATCGTGATACGCGTTGCATAACGCATGCCCAAAAGATCGCGATCCTTCTTGGAGAGACGTTCCATACAATACTTCAAAGCCTCCCGACGCTCCTTTAGGTGATCCTGTTCCTCGATCCGTTCCTGCGATAAATATTCAAGGGTGGTATCAGAAAAGTATTTATGCAGAATTCGTTGTTTCTTGCGATGTTTCAACACCTCGTAATAGGCAAACCGACAGGCCCAATTGAAAAAGGGTAATTGGCTATCATACTCTCCAAACTTCTTCAACAATGCAATGGAGGTCTCCTGGAAGACATCATCCGCCGCCGTCCGATTCGGTAAGAGCGAGAAGATATAACCACGTAACTCTCGCTCTTGCCCCGTAAAGAGCCGCATGAACTGCTCATTGCGTTGGTCGTATTCCATAGTGGTTCAGCTATTAAACGATTCTGACTAAATTCTCAAGCACTTCACAAAAGTCCAGTTACAGAGACAAAGCTTCGACGGAGCAAGTAAACTCCGTCGAAGCTTGTTCTTCTATGGAGGAAACCATACAGTTGTCAACCTCAGTTAATCGAGTTCGACCTCCTCAGTTAGCGAAATGTCCTGCAGCCAGTTTTCCTGGAGCAAAGCCATATCCAGATCGTCAACCTTGCAGTCTCCATTGAGATCACCGACCAAGGGTACATAGTCCGGCAGGGCCTTGGCCGCTTCGCAGGAATCGGCATAAACGTGAATCGTGAGGCTATTCGACCCGGTGTGCTCGCCATCGAAAGCATCCAGCTGAAGCACGTAATCGCCCACCACGGACATGGTGATACTGGCGTTCTCGCTCGTCGCATCGGCAATCATCGCATCAGGGCTGTTGGTATCATCGGGCTCACTAATGACCGTCCACTGCACAGTATAAGGCTGGATGGCGCCGTCATCCAGGACTCTTCCGTTCAGATTCCTGATTCTGACACCGTCCTCCAGCCAACTCACCACATCGGCACCGGCGTTCACTTCGGGAATCAAATTGCCTGCAACGAAGCTAAAGATGGGGCTATAGATTGGATCGTTTGGATCGCCGATATAGGTGTCTACGGCCCAGTAGTATTTCGTATTGGACTGCGTTTTCACAATAACGGAGTTAACATCCTTTTGGCTAACAATCCGTATCGATTCAGGGTCGGAGAACATCTTTAGCGCATCATAGTCGTCTGTGAAATAGACGTCAACCGGTACTGACTGACCCGGCACCAATGAATCCGGCAAAGTCCAACTCAGCTCTGTGTCACCCGGCGACACGATAGCATCTTCACGTGGAGAGTGCCTTAGTTTACCTAGCGCCAGATCCTTGATCTCTTCCTCGGTCAGCGCCCTGTCGTAGATGCGGACATCATCTAAAAGGCCAAAATTACCGATGTCTTGCCAATACACACGGCCGATTCTGATATCCTTTCTGCCGGACTTGGTATTGATCGCCACGTCCGGTGTGCCGCTGACGGTTTCCAGCACACCATCTACATAAAGCTTGATGTCCCCGGCTGTGGGGTTGGGCGTATCGTTGCTATCAAGCACTGCGGCCACGTGATGCCAGGCATTATCGTACAGATCGGTCTCGCCTGCTATGTAATTGTTTTGGCTTCCAACTTCCACGCGGAGGACGTGATCCATGATCACGAATTGCCACATTTCGCCCGTACCAGAGTCGCCCATGACCAGAATGTCGCCGTCTTCTGCGGTCTTGATCCAGGCAGCAGTGGTTCGAGATTGCGTCCCCGAAATGCCCACGTAACCGGTTACATCCACGCGGGTAGACTTGCCCTGGAACTCTAAAGCATAGCCCACATACCCATGCCCGAGCACAAACGTGACGCCGCCTTTTATTGTGCCGTCTCGGCCATAGCCGGAGCTGTCCAACACTTTGTTACCCTCGCCCTCGTCGAACATCCACCAGCCGACAAGATTAGGATCAGCAGCATTAGGATCAGCAGCATTAGGATCAGCAGCATTGGTGGCGTTCGTTAGAACCAAGCCAAGCAGCAAACCAAAAGAAACGACACAAATAATCTTTCTTTTACACATGATCAGTTTCCTCCAACAATGGGTTAAAAGTGACACTGTGCTAACGTTAGCATAGTCTCTTGAAAGCCTGTTTTTTTGCTACGCAACATATTTCACCTATTTATATATGGGAAATATGGGACAAAACAACCAATAATAAACCATGTCGCATAACTTCACCTTCAGATATTAATTATGCCGCCCCATGCTTGGCCTAACCAACCATGAGGGATTAACCCCTGCAGGAGGCGGGGCACACCCACCGCCACGGACAATACCCGAATGGGCTATACAAAGAATCAGCCCTCACCAACCATTTTCCGAACTAAATTTTCAAAAAAAGAACAATTCCCGCTTGTCAAGGGCCGATGGGACCCTGCAACACTCTCCATATCTTCTTATAAAATAATTATTTACACACTTAGTCCTCTGAAGCAAAATAGGGGTCATGTCATGTATCTAGTTATCGCCATGAATTCTAGTCGGGTTATCCGGTTAAGAAACTTTGGAAGAAGCTGTGTCACTAAACAAAAGACCCCGGCGTTTTCTGTCTTGCGCAGGCGGCTGCTCACTCTTTTCGATCTGCTGGACCTCCTGTCGGATCTGTCTTGGAGACAAGTTGTCACTGATAATACGTCGCTCCAGACGCCGGTTATCCGCCTTATTCGTGACCGGTAACGGTAATGGTAACAGCTCAACGTGTTGACTCCAAGTAAGCTGTGCCGACGTCGGCACAGCCTGGT
>CAZBTJ010000131.1:0-15506 GCA_964494325.1 uncultured Pirellulales bacterium | reverse complement strand
GAATACATTATCGCCAAATGAACCGCTTGAAAAGATGGGTTCGCCGGACGCTCACCCTCAAACCTCACTCTTCACACTTCCGGGCCTTCGGCCTGATATTTCCTTGCAGGTATCCGGTGATTGGGTATAATTGGGGTCAACTTTGAGGTGGCATTATTGTAAAGTGGATACGTGAATTGGTTGTCACTTGCGACAAAAAAACACACGCTAAGGATTACGGGGTGACTCTCTTGCAATTGCGAAAAACCGGATTCTGGTCATTATTATTTCTGACATGAAATCAATGGATGAAAGGATAAGGCATGAAAAATTGTGCGGCAATTTGTCTTATTATAAGTTGTTTCTTTGTACAGGCAGCACTGTCGAAAACGGACGGCAGTCCCAGCCGATTGTCCGGATTGGTCAACGGTATAGATGTTGATCTTGACAAGGCGGTATTTGCAGACAAGGTGCTGCGAATTGAGACAAAAGGAAAAGATGGTTTTAAGGCGCGTCTTTCTGTCGATCTGCCCATCGCAAATGGAGTTGTGCCCGAGTTAAAGAAATTTTCGAATTCAGATAATGACAAGGTGACATTTAGCAAGCAGGTCAAAGTCACTTACTACTGGAAAGAGTGGGTCACCGGCAAGACTGTGTTCGCTTTTATGAAGCGAGGTGAATACCAGCTTGACGTAGAGTTCGGGAAGGAAACTGAAAAAGGTATATCCGGACGATTGTCGCTTGAGAACGCAGAGTTAGATATCAAAGTTGCGGGCGAT
The DNA here is from genome assembly GCA_964494325.1 of uncultured Pirellulales bacterium. GTDB lineage: Bacteria > Planctomycetota > Phycisphaerae > Sedimentisphaerales > Anaerobacaceae > JAIPFM01. The sequence continues at coordinate 14,748 of CAZBTJ010000131.1, read as the reverse complement.
TTTATTGCAGAGATACGCGGGTTAAGGCTTGTCGACGGGCATCCTGATCTGCAGTGTGATCATTATGGCACGCTGGTTTATGCTGCTGAATTATACCTTCGCAAAAAATTGAACTTCGAGGCTGTCAAGATAACCCATGTTAAGGACCATAAGTACCACCTCAAGGCTGGGGATAAAAAAGCCGGCTGGCTTGAAGGTGAATACAAAGATGTTGATGGCCAGGCGGTTATTGTTCGGCTGCAATTCATCAAGAATGATGAGGGCTGGGAAGTGTTTCGCCAGCTTAGAGCAGATCAGTTGGTAACAGCGCATCCGATCGTGCCCTTCGATGTGACTAAGGTAGAAGACGATGATGGCATGGTGGATACTAAGATACTGAACTTCTTAACCGCCAGGGCACTGGAGGCTGATCTGCAAAAAGAGTTCCCGGGAAAAGGGTTTTCGTCACATTTTGGCCTTTCATATTCGTTCAACCCGAAAACAGGTATTGGCTACAATAAAGCCAGCTATACTTTGGATGGTGTAAAGGAACGATGTTCAAAAACTTACCTGTTACGCAAGGTCGATGGCCTCTGGCACGTCGAAAGGGCACTCAAGGATGGCGAGAAGGTCAACACAAGAACGGGCAAGGTCGAGCAGTTCGCATCTGCTGGCGGCAAGACGCTCTGTGAAGTTGCGGCCAAAGGCGATACGGAACTTGTCAAGGTACTGCTGGAAAAGAACGCTGATGTTAACGCTAAAGATACCAAAGGAGTCACACCGCTTGTTTACGCTGCTTTCGGAGGGCACGAGAAAATCGTCAAAATGCTTCTTGACAGGGGCGCCGATGTTAATGCTATGGCCAATGACGGCAGGAGACCTTTGTATATATCTGTTGCCAGGGGAGATTTGCCAATAGTTAGACTGCTGGTTGACGCAAAAGCAGATGTTAATATTAAGGACGGACATGGCGGCACGGCGCTTCATACCGCAGCTGTCTGGGACAGGCATGAGATTGCCGAGGTATTGATCGAAGCCGGTGCCGATGTAAATGCGATTGACGGGCAGGGCAACACGACGCTTGACCTTGCTCAATGGTGGACCAGCGATAACACCGCAAAGCTGCTTAAAACCGCAGGTGCTAAGATCGTCAAGGCCTCTCAGCAGCAGGCGCAGTTGATAGGACACGTTCGCGGGATGGAAATGGTCACCGGCCAGGCAACCATTGATGCCGGAATGTTCCTTTACTTCCACGGTAGCAAGGGGCGTATGAATCCTCCTGAGGTAACCATTTTTCTTAAAGGTACACATGGAGTGCTTCCGATTGGAAGATCGATGGAAGCTAAGCGTAACGATAAGGAAAGAGCGGGTTTTGTGAACAATGTATTGTATAAATTTTCCACTGAGACCAAAGGTAATGAGCGTACCGCCTGGTTGGGACAAGAAGGTTATGACTTGAACCTGACCTTCGGCGACGAGAAAGACGGGATGCTCCAAGGAGAGATTCTATTAGAATCCCCTGAAAAAGATGTTCGTTTAAGAGGGAAATTTAAGGCAAAGACAATAGGATTACGAATGGTTGACGGGCATCCTGACCTGAAATGCGACAGTATGGAGACCCTGCGATACGCGACTAAGCTATATATTCAGGACAAGCTTGGAAAAGATAATATTACGGTCTCAGATGCAGGAGGCAACGGCAGCGCATGGTATAATAATGTGGACCAGAAAGAATCCGAGCAACTCGGCGGAGCAGATGTTTACTACAAGGTTGGAGATGATAGCGAGCAATTCTTACGGGTTCAGTTGCGTAAAGGCGCGCATGGATGGAAGGTAGTCAGAGAGCTAAAAGGGAATGAACTTCGCCCGGCCCACCCACTTGGTGAAGTTGACAAGAATGATTCTCGAAAATATTTCTTGTACCTGGTGTCCCGGAGACTTGAAGAAGATTTGCAGAAAGAGTATCCCAACAGTAATTACAGAACGGAAATGCATGCATCGCAACGTTCCAGTACTATACACGGCATAGCACAAGTAGAGTTGAAGTATTACATCTTGGGATCAGATAGACGCTACAGCACAAAATATCTATTACGCCGTGTCGCCGCCGATTGGACCGTGGACCGAATTCTCAGTGAGAACGAAAAGATAAATACCAAAACCGGAGCGATAGAGAAAAATTAACAATAAATATGCTACCATTGAGTGAACCCCTCCCCATTGTCTAGACAATGGGGAGGGGTTCACCCCCCGGGGGCGATTTGAAACGAAAAACGGAAAACGAATAACTGTTTTATCCACTAATCTTCACGAATTTACACGAATTGGCAGCACCGAAAAACAATCTCACACGGAGGCACGGAGCACGTGGTGCGGCCATCGGCCGCAGCCAAACCTTATCACACTAAAGAGCTAGCCAGATATGGACCATCTAGACTCTCTGAAGGATCTTAAATGAAGAAGGACTAAAGCGTTCTTGTTTTATTATTCTCTACCATGAAGGACATGGAGGCTGGCAGCGAATTTTGAGTGTTTGGCCTTTGCGTAGGGCGCCGTCACGCGCACTGCGTGTGCCCCTTCTTGCAGAAGGGCGTCCTACGATTGTCTTTGCTTTGGTAAACACGTTTACCACGCCAAGCCAGCCTCGGATTTGGGTGACGGCTTAGATTGGGAGATGGGTGGTGAGCCTTTACCGGAGGCCGGAACTTTTAGGTGTGAGGTGTGAAGGGTGAAAAGGCTCACGCCATTGTCCGGGATATTCAACTTGGGCTGGTTCGGGGCAATTTTGCAGCATGCTGCAAAATTCAATTGTTGAGTCTTCAAGTTTCAGGATGCACCCCTCATCCTTGGTTGACTTCTAGCCCCTAATCCCTGGCCACTATCCCCTTTATTTCCTCTTAATTGCTCTTCGGTGCTTAGAAAAACTATCAGCAACGATCTCCCCAAGCCGCACAGGTACGGCGTTTCCGACTAAGCGGCCCATTGTGCTGAACTTTGGCTCCTCGCCGTACGCCAAAAACTTATACGATTCGGGAAAGGTCTGGAGAATCGCGGCTTCCCTAAGCGTAATCGCTCGATCCTGTTCTGGGTGGCCAAACCGACCATTACCGTACCCGAAGCATTGCGTAGTAATTGTTGGAGAAGGTGCATCCCAGTCCATTCGGCCGTATACGCTCGGGTAGGTTTCTCCCGTTGTCTTGCGGTGACATTTTGCAATGAGACTTGGGCTCCAGTCTCGCCAAGTTCCGCCTGGTACAGATTCTTTGATGCGCCTGAGATTCAACGGGCTCAGTCGACATGCGCGGTGCAAACTGTCAGCAGGATCTACTTCTCCGGCCGAAAGGGACCGCAAGTGACCAATGGCATCACGGACTGTTGGCCCTGTTTGGTTATCGACGAGCGTTGGAGCCACTAATTCAATCGATCCCCATCGCGACCCAAGCAAGACGAGACGCTTCCTGGTTTGTGGCACGCCGTACAACCTACATTCTACAATTCCATGCCAGGTGTGGTATTCACTCACGGATTTAAGGAAATCTTGAAAAACAGGATGATCTGCTAGTTGCGGCACATTCTCCATCGTGATGAAGTCAGGATTGGTTTCATCAATGAGACGAGCGAAATCGGACACAAGATCCCATTTATTATCGTTTCGCGATGTTCGCCCCTTGCGGCTGTAGGTCGAGAATGGCTGGCAGGGGGCGCACCCCGCCAAAAGTCGATGGGACGACTTCTTCGGCCACATTTCCCTTAACTCTTTCCCGGACAACTCGCGCACATCCTGGTGGACGAATGTGGCGTTATTATTTGCTTCATAAGGGAAGCGGCACTGTTCGTCAGTATCTACACCAGCGACCACTCGGACACCACCGTTTGTTAGTCCATGGGTAAGGCCACCCAGTCCACAAAACAAGTCTACGCACGAAATCATAAGGGGCGGCTATCCGGACTTAGGAAGAAGTAATTGTCAATGTAATCCGAAAAAGCCGAGACAACTTCTCGGAGATAGTTTGCCGTTCTGTCCCTGACGTCCCGAAGATCGACGACAGTTACTCCGGCGCCACACTCTGCGAACGACATTTGGCCATGTGCAAGGCGGTTTCGTAGGTATTTTACCAACCCAAGTGAGTTCTTGTCGTCACGAATGTGACGCTTGGCGGCGATGCTCACTGTTGGGTCGATAGTCAGATTACAGCCGAGTCGTGCGGAAATCCCTTCAATCAACGAATCATCCCAATTGCCTCCTCCACCTCTCTCAACTGACCATTCGGTGATGGGAACAGCTTCAAGCAGCAGGTCGCAGAACGTAACAATTTCACTCAGCCGATTACCGGGATTGAGGTCTACATGAGTTCGAGCCTTCGTACGAACCCATTCGCGACGTAACTTGTCAACGAGATCTTTGGGTTTCCATTGATCGCCATCAGTTGTCGCATCCGAAACCGCATCAACGCACCACGTCGCCGTAGCTTCTACCAAATTATAGAGTTGTAAGTATACGGATGAATAGAGGATTCTCTGCTGTTGCGTGCTAATAGTCGCGTTGCCAATCCTGGGAGGCCCAGCTTGCGCTTGGTGCTGTATAGCGTCGAGTAAGTCCAGGTAAACATCAATCTCATGAAGTCGTTCTTCGAAAGCTTCCAATAGAGGACTATTCATACTATTTCCCTAACAACATGTCGCGAACAAAATGAAGCCGTCCGACGAGTTTGCTTTTAACATTTGATCCGCCGGATCTAACATGCTCTTCGAATCCCGGCCCATTCAACCACTCGGAAACATCCGGTGTTTTTTTGACTAAATCTGGTTGTTCGGAAATCGCAAGAAATGTCCCGATTGCGATTGCTTCAAATCTCGCAAAGTACGTCTGTTTAGCTTGTTCCGACTTGCGGAACCCAAAAGGAAAGACTTTCTTGATAAACGCTATCGTCTGCAAGAAGTTTTCTTTGTATTTATCAACATCATCTTCATTCTTCGAGAGATGCTCATTCATTCTATTGGCATAGTCGAATAGAAACAATGCGGGTTTATCTTTATACCCACTCAACCCATCTCCGTATGCGAAAAATCGAGTAACCATATCCTCACGTTTACGCAGCTTTACAGACATCTCGGGAACTGGCGCGAGATCTCCGAAGATTTCATTTTTCGCAAGTTCGATCACTAAATCCATGAATGGGCCGGTTAACGCTCCCCGACGTACTTCCGCTTTGTTCGCTATTTTACTGCCTGTGTTAATCCGTTCGAATATATCAAACCTCGCTTGGTCATCTGCGTGCTCATTGAGCACAATCCCGCGAATTGAACGGTTTTTGACTTTCCTTTGCCTGGACTCAGGAAGATCGCGAAACCCTAGCCCTTCGAGTTCCGAAAGTTGGCTTAGCTCGCCAAGCTTCAGGTTACCTTCCAGAAACTGATTGATAGTCCGCAGCCGCTGAGAGCCGTCAACAATCTCAAGTTGACCGGTCTCGGGCTTCTCCCAGAAGAAAAGGAAGGGAATCGGGAGTCCCATGAGCAATGACTCGATAAAGCGTGACTTGCGTTCTGGTTCCCATGTGTCTTCTCGTTGATATTTGGGAATTTTGAAGTCTTCATTTTTCATTTTTGACGAGAGTAGCTCGACTGAGTATTCTGTCAGGTAGAACTCAATTCTCTTCGACTCCTCTACGATTTGCTCTTCGGCGCGCAGCACTTTGTTTTCAAACTCACTGACTACCTTCGGCCTGTTACGTTTCTTTGCCATTCCTGCGACCCAATCTTTCATTGTTTACAAAAGCAACTGCGATAGAGTTTTTAATCATACAGCGATTGCGGCTTTTCCACAAGGTCTTTTGCGTTAGCACGATAAGTTCATTGCTCAGGTATATATAGCTCATTTTAGCCAAGCAAGGATCCACGCCCATTGGGCGCAGCTTTTGGTGTGCCATTCGGGTTAGACCTGTCTTAATTACTTTAGAGGATCAAATGGGTAATATTGTCATGATTGGGGTTGGGCGGAATAGGGGTCAGTACTCGGGTTTAAGTATCCAACTGGACCTTCTTGTTTGTGGCAGCGTTTCCTGCGTCCAAAGCTAGTGGCGGGTGGCCAGGGAGTCATACCGTCCGACCGTCCCACCGTCCCACCGTCACACCGTCTCACTTTCACACTGTCTCACCTATCACACCCTCATCCCGTCTTACCGTTACACTGCCACACCGTCTCAATAATCTGACGGGGTCACGCTGCAAGTCACTTTCTATGATAGAAAGCCAAACAGCCACAGGGGGATTTTGTTGCTATGGCCTGTCTCAATGTCATCGGCAGCAATGAAGGCATTTTCTATCCCGCTGATCTGGCTGGTATCCTTGTTTCTTCCACCGACTTCAATGGTCCATTTCTGGTCCACGAGAAAGTCTCCCTGCACAGCGGCCTGGACTTCGTGCGTCACTGAGGCTTGATTGACAAAGAAGGTTTCTCGGTTATTACCAATATGCCAGTTTTCTTTGGCAATCGCATGGGTTAGATTTGTGTTGGCCAAGAGGATCTTTTCCGGTTTGGTGAGCTGGCCGTAGCCTCGTTTGGGTGTTTTTAACAGATTAATCAAGCAGGCCTGTTGCAAGTATTCCAGGTAGAGGTTTACGGTTTGTCGCGACACTTCAATGGCTGAACTCAGTTTTGAAATATTGGGTTTCATGGGCGCTGAAACCGCGATCATGTAGAGGAGTTTCTTGAGTTTTGGGATACTCCTCAGATCGATCTTCTTGCACTGAGGCAGGTCTGTTTCGAGCACCTGGTTGGTGACACTCATTAGCCGTTGGGCATAGGTTTCAACGCCTTCGAGGTAATATGGATAGTAGCCGGTCTTCGAATAGGTCTCAAAGAAAGGCAGCGGCTGGAGCTTCGAGGTCACGGATCTGGCGATTTCCTGGTGATCACGAAACAACTGCTTGAGTGTGCACACTGGGAATAGTTGATTCGTTTCAATCTGGAGGTATTCCCGGAACGACAGACCTGTCAGGTCATAACTCACTGCTCTGCGACTCAGATCTGCCTGGCCTTGAATGAGGTCCAGAACAGATGAACCTGTAAACACGATCTGTAATTGCGGGTAACTGTCGTAGACATTCTTGATCTGTCTGGACCAGTCTTCGAGTTTGTTGGGGCATAACTTAGTCGGACCACGATATCTCATTAACCGCAAAGCACTTGATAGCATGTGGCCCCTCCGAAACAAGCTTAGCGGCATTTTTGGGGGGCTTTTTCGATCTCTAGGAGGACACCAAAGAGAGACCAAAGGTGGGCACAGGGACCTGCCCCTACGATGGTGTCTCTCGGTTTCGAATCCGGTCCTTCCTACCCTCTTCTCTTCTTACTGTCACACCGTCAAACCGTCACACCTTCGGGCCTCCGGCCCGATATTTCCTTTCAGGTATCTGGTGATTGGATATCATTGGGGTCGATATATACATAGTTCCAAAGGTTTAGTCACCCTTCCTGAAGAACTGTGCTTTAGGGAAAAGCTCTAGGTATTTGTCAATTTCCTTCTGCATCTTGGCTGTAGTAGTGGGATCAAAGTCCTGAATGAGCCATATGTCATTTTCTTTGGCCACAGAAATGGCAAACCGTCCTCTCAATTCTTCGCGAACGCTAAACTCACTAGTCAGCACCAGGGCAGTTGAATTTGTGGCGTAGATATCCTTTACCTGGATCTTGGTCTGCCCTAGCAGCTGTCTCATTCTGTTCATACTGTCGAGTGATTCTTTGTGTATAAGCAGTTCATTGGCGTCACGATCACGTTTCTCACGAATGGCTACAAAAAAGTCTTCCACTACCCGTTTGGCCTCTTGTCGAGCCTGCTCAAGTTTTCGTTGAGCCTTTTCGGGTGTTACTATCTCAACTGGTTTGAGCTTCATTATGTGATCCTCAGCATTTTTTAGATCTTTGTCCACAATATAGAGACTCGGTGTCCTCCGAATTCGACTAGCCAGATCAAGCAGGTTATCATAGGTCAATTCTTCAGGGAAAATCTGGACGTCAGAGAGTTCCAAGACAGCCTCACGGACAGTTTTATTAAAAGCATCACCAATCACCATCGAACTTGATAATCCCCAGGTCGGCATTTTATCCGGTAGGTTCGGGTCCTGCACATTTATCTTCAGGACAGCTATGGTGTGATTCAGCGTTTCACGATGTTTGGTTTCATGCTGGGGCACGTATATGGCCCATTCATAGTACCTCCCGGCCTTATGTGTATTGGCTAGGTGACGACCTGTATAGTACACGATTGGTTCCCGATGGTTTCTATCAGGGCGCGACATGAGCCGGTACAGGGCAATCGGCGTCTTGGGCAGATCTCCTCCAAACTCAAGAGACCCGAAGACCTCCCCCGGATTGACCTGGGCTGGCTCAGAGGTTCCGTACCAGCAGGCCAGGACACTCCCGTCTTCCAGAGTCAAGCTTACGGGAACCCTTAATTCATACTCTCCTTGATATTTAAAGGTTTTGAATCCAATCCCAGTGACCTCTGCTGTGGTCTTGGAATTCACCTGGGTGTAGCCTTTCGGAGGCTCAGTGGAAAAAATATTGGACGGCAGTTCCGTGTCTATTGCAATCTTATCCGTCTCAGTTTGTAAAAACCATTCATCGCTTGCCCTGTTAAATATCACATACGTTCTAGTACGTCCAATCTCACCGTTTGAAGGGGAAACCCAGGTCTCGTATCTGAAATGATACTTAGAGTTAGGCTCCAGGAAATCTCGTCGCCATATATCATAGGATTGACCGCTGATCTCTCCCTTGCCAACCTTAGTATACTCATGCAGATAGTGAATGTCCTGGAGGGCCATCTCAAGGGCCATGTTTCTTATCATACGGCAATGGAGATCCTGTTGAGATGTAAGAAGCCGTTCATAGTGGACAGTCTTTTCCCTATGATTCACATGCATGACAAAATGCCCATCCCATATGGTGGCAAGACCGTTATAAACAAACGGTCTCCCTTCAATCTCCTCCTCAGAGCTCCGATGTTCATAATAATAATACATCTTTCCCTCTTCCAAATTATACCAGTATTTTGCTGGCATGGCTGGTCTTGTCTGATCTTGAGAAAAACGTTTTATTTGAACATGCATCGTCTTGGCATGGCCAAGAAGACCTACGGCTTCAGTGATCCCGTACGCCTGACTCGTTGGGAAGAAATACAGACCAACAGCGACAGATATCAGAATGATTGCAGCAGCCACTGATCGAATGATATTATTTTTCATAATCAATCTCCACTTAGAGAGGGGGGCAGTTTTTATAGGCCGATCGAAGTCTGGTTTTTTCAGAAGGCGTTGTCGGCGTTCTGTCATATCTTGATCCAGTCCTGCGACCAGTTGGATTAACTGTTGATGTTCTTCCTTGAGGTCATCAGCATAAGACTGGCAGGCTGAGCACATACTCAGGTGCATGTCGACTTTCTGTGTTTGCTCCTTTGTGAGGATATCTGCAAACGCATCTGCGATCAGGTCTCTGTTTTTTTTACATAAAGGGTTCATATCCTGTCCCTTTCCGTTAACATTTCGTGCAACTGCTGTCGTGCGAGTCTGAGTCTCTGGCATGCCCCTGAATGAGAGATATTCAGATGCTTAGCAATGGATTTGGCACTTTGGCTGTCAAAATAGTACATCAACAAAGGTACTCTGAGCTTCCCAGGCAAACGCTGGATAGCCTGTTCAAGGTCATGTTGTGCATGGCTATCCTGTACCGACTTGGTAAGTGGATTGTCTACCACAGGCAGTGGCTGAACCTTACGCCTGCGAAGCCAATCAATACACAGGTTTTTCGCCACACGCTGTATCCATGGCCTGAATTGCCCAGGATCTTTTAAAGAGCCGCTCTTGAGAAAGCCCTTGATGAAGGTTTCCTGAGTGGCATCTTCAGCATCATGCACATTGACCAATATGCTGTAACACACGCCAAACACAAACCGGTAGTGTTTTTGGATCAGCTGTTGGAATCCAGCTTTGTCCTGCTCAGAGATTAAGGATACCTCGTTTTTTTTAGAACGATCATTCATTGGAGCTCCCGTAAACCGTTTACATAGTAATAACGAATCAAGATGGCACTGGATGCAAAAAAATGTAGGTGTTTTCAAAAAAATCCGCAACCTTACTTGAAAATCAACTATCCTTAAGAACCTCTGGGTTCACGTCTTAAGTATTCATTATTGGCATAAAGTGTCTCTAGATATATCCCGTCTAGGCATGCTTTCGATACCAGCTAATCCGTACGAAGGGTGCTAACGCCTCGCATTCATCCGGGACAGAAATAGGGTCATGTATCTAGTTATTGACATCAATTCTAGTCGGGTTATTCGGTTAAGGAACTTCGGGAGAAGCTGTGTAACTAAACAAAAGACCTGACCCCGGCATGCTCTCTGAGAACACAAAAAAAAACCGCGAATTAAACGAATTAAGCGAATTAGATAATTAGCCCAATTAGCAAGATTAGCGGTTAAGTCAGTTGTAAGTTCAATAATTGGTGTCGGACCAAACTAAGTGAAGTGCGTGAGCTACCCTGGGCCTCTTCGACTTTTGCGCCTTTTGAGGGCGTTCTTTTACTTTCTCATTTCTTAGGTCTGGGACTTTCTTTTTTGTTACTTTTCTTCTGGAGCAGCGTCTTTAAATGCTCGAGTTCTTCCTTCGAAAAAGTGTTGTCATCAAGAAGAAATTCGACCATTGGACTGAATGCGCCGTGGAAAGCTCGCTTGACAGTGCGCATCAGTTCCGCTCTTTGTGCTTGGACTCGTTTAATACCAGGGCGGAACAGAATCATCTTTCGAATACGTTCTGTCTCCAACAACCCTTTTGCCGCCATTCGGTCCATCATGGTCTTGACCGTGCTATAAGCCCACCCGGTGCGTTTTTGCAGCAATTCCTGTACGTCCGGTGCAGTACAATACTCCTGCTCCCAAACAATCTCCATGATCGACCATTCTGCTTCTGTTAAATCGTACTTCTTTCCCATTGACATCCTTTCAGCGGCTAGTGATGTAGCTGTCACCCTACAATGGTAGCGGATCAAGGAATGCCTGTCAATGTTGACTATAGCACTGCCTACTGCTTGCATGGTAGCAGTAGGCAGTGCCCAGGTTGGCTAGAATACCGGAACCAGAAGGTCGGTCAGCAACAGTGTGATTGTTTCGTTATACGGATTAATGGCCAGCTTTAGCCGCAGAATCTGTACCTCTGCACCGAGCCCTCTTCCCGTCCTGATACTTGTGTTGTCAATTTGGAGAGATCCTGTTTCAGATTCCGGTACAGGTACACCTTGCGCATTCAGCAACTGGATCCCCATGACCATATCGTGGGGCAGATGGCTTGTGTATCTGCTGGTATCAAACCGCGTAGGATCTGTGCCTTCATACCTAATCCGCAGGATATAGCGGTACTCAATCCCATCGCACTGGGCCTGTTCCACTCGAGCACTGATCCCCGGTTTCAGGACGATCCACTGTTCAGACAACGCAAAGGGGATATCGAAAAACTCATAGTTTTGTGCATACAGGGCCACTACCCTACACTCCACAGTGTTCAAGCCCAGGGGCCAGGCCTCATTCTGATCAAGGTTCAGTCGTATAGTGAATGGCGCTGGGCCTGTGAATGTTTGGTAGGTTGGAATGGTTTGCGCCGTCAATGGGCCGGCGCACTGAATTGGACATTCACTCTCATCCAATGCCCTGACAATCTTCATGTTATTGGTTGAGATGCCCATTACATTCTGACTGTCAAGCACATCAACGACACCTGAGATGGTCAAAGCACGACTCATCTGCATTGTCAAATCTTCCGGGCCCTGATGAGCGTTAGACAGTGTGACTGAGAAGTCCACAGTATCCCACAACGCCACGAAATTGTCTGACAGATCCACCTTAGGCGGAGGCGGTGGAGAGATCATGCCTCCTCCCATTCCTCCTCCTTGTCCGGCGGCCAGACCTACCCAGAGCAGGACGACGACTGCTGTTGGTAGCACGATCTCCATTGTCTTGATTCTCCCGCACATAATCATATCCTTTCAAAATATGTTATTGGCAGTACAGATTCTCCCTGCACACACAACGAGACTCTCTCTGCCGAGTCTTGTTATCCTGCCTTGTTCAATGACCTACAAAAAGCATTGAACAGACTCCAGGATCGATCCCTCTGCCTTTGTCATCCTATACTTCGTTCTCGTTAGAAGGCTCTTGTGCGTTATGCTCGTAAGGCACGCACTACAACTGTAGCGAACAAGGGCCCGCTTGTCAATATGTAAATATGTCATAATTTGAATTTCTCTTAACTATGGCGTTCTACGTGAACAGACACGACAGTCGTTCAGCAACCAATCTCTGTGAGCCTTGTGGCTTTGTGTGAGACAATTCTTTTGGTTTGTAGTTTTGCGCCTTCTGCGCCTTTTTGCGGGGATATTAGCGGTTAAGTCAGTTGTAAGTTCACTAATTGGGAAACCCAAAATGTGTCCGGTTGAAATATGTGAAGTTGTGGCAGAAAAGACATCCTCAGGCAAATCATGTTCAATTCTGTGCATGGGTTTGTTGTTGTCTACAGGGTAGGGGCGGCTCCCCGTGGCCGCCAGTTTTTTCATGCGAGACCATGGGCAGGCACAGGCAAGCTGCGTCACAATTCCCAATTAAGAGATTCTATGCTTCTCTGAACATCGAATGTCGAACACCGAATAATGAATGACGAAGGATTAAACGCGCTAATCGCCTTTTTTGGTTTTTACTTCGACATTCATTATTCGTTAATCGGTGTTCATAATTCAACTTGTGACAGTTCTGTGGCATTGTGACGCAGCCTGAGGGACCCGCCCCTACGATGGTGTCTCTCGGTTTCGAATCCGGCCCTGCCTTCACACCTTCTGTGCTTGTCAAGGCAAGACGAGACCACTATTAATCAACCAATTTTTCACGCATGTTTCCTCACCAAAATGGCAGTCACTCTCAACGGCCATTGAAAACGTTCATATTTTGCCCTATTCTATAAGGCATTGTTAATACAATACTTGTAAAATGGCCATTCTTCCGTTTTGGCAGATAACGGCCTCTTTGGTTGTAGAAGGGTTGTAGGCGAAAATTCGCGAAAACAGAGCCATTTCAGCGAAGGCTTGTCAATGTTCTACAATACAATAGTAGCCATGTTCGTTCTCGGGCCTTTCCCAAAGCGCCGAGTTCTCGTACATAAAAGTCCAGGATGTCGTGACCAATAGCAGAGCTGATATTGTGGAGGTATGCCCCAAATTGTATGAGTCGATTTGAATCAGTGGTAATTGAAATCCCATTGTTGATAGTAAGTTGGATAATCGCTTAATCAGCGGAAACAATTTGACAATTATCACAATATGAAACATACTCCCTAAAACAAACTCTCTGAGTTCATAGGAACGACTGTGAAGGAATCTTTTCAATGCTTATTACATTATTCTATATCGCCTATTTAACCATCTTGTTAGCTGTTTCATTTGTCATTGGTGTTATCTTCTTGCGTTTGGGCCTGCGGTGGGCCAAAGCCCAAAACGTTTCCGTGCGTCGCATTATGTTGGCATTGGTATTACTCACTCTCATACAAATACTAATTGTTTTGCTTTTGCGTTATCTTTTGCCAACTGAAAGCGTGACGATGTTGATAAGTGCTATTGTAGGATTGCTTGTCAATGCCATACTTATACCTTGCCTTGTTATTTCCAGGTTTTTTAAAATTAGCATGATTCGATCTTTTCAAGCGGACTTGCCGTTACTGCTTTCATCTATTCTTATAATAACCCTTAATCAATTTGTTTTGCGTCCCTATGTAGTAGATACGTTTTATATCCCAAGCAATTCTATGGCCCCGACTCTGCTTGGTTCTCACCGAAAGGGGAAGTGCCAAGAATGTGGGAAAACAACCTTTTGCATGGGATTGCTGATGGGACGTGATCTAAAACCAAATATGCTCATGATGATCTGTCAAGAAAACTTCCACGTATCACGATCCAATGACTATGGTGATCAAATTTATAAGCCCGATCGCTTTCTGGTGGCAAAGTTTATGAAGCCGAGTCGGTGGGATGTCATTGTGTATCAGAGGCCAGGGAATCCACGCGAACTTTATTGCCATCGACTGGTTGGGCTTCCGGGTGAAGAGATTGAGATTAAAGATGGCAGTGTCTGGGCAGATGGCAACAAACTCATACCTCCAGACAGCATTCGTAATATCCAATACACTTCTGAATCACAATTTATTTCATCTCTTAAGATGTGGGGAGCAGCCCGAGGGCCTGCAAAATTGTCTTCGGATGAATATTTTGTCCTTGGGGATTTTTCTGCAAATGCCGAGGATTCACGAATGTGGAATAAAGGAGCACCTGGCCACAATCCTTATGCCGTGCCTGAATCTTATATTCGTGGAGTTGCAACACACATTTACTGGCCACCTCAACGTTCACGCATGCTGCGATAATCCGCAACAGCCCTAAAAGGCTCTGCTGGCCTGTTGGAGTGCATGGCTGGCTTATGCAATCACGATCCAACTGCGATTGTCAAGGCAAGATGCATAGAACTGATTTCTTGTTAAGTAGTGTATTTTAACCGAAGATCCAATAAACTTCGTGAGTGATAATTCATTTAAAATCGGCGAAAACCCATCTGATACTGGTACTGATCATCAGCATATAAACAATAAGCCCAGCAAGCTGTCCCATTTATTAACATGTCAATGAGCATTTGTGGTGGCTTCCACGGCTTTGCAGTGGTCCCATGGGTGCTTGACAAT
>CAZBTJ010000130.1:0-15552 GCA_964494325.1 uncultured Pirellulales bacterium | reverse complement strand
ATCAAAAAATCATAGGGTACCCGGTCAGCAATGTCACGCATCGTTTTATTGTCAAACACGGTACAGTATCTGGCCATGCCCAGCGTGTTGTACGAGGCATCCAAAACAGTATTCTTATAAATCCCTTTTGTGGGCATATCTACACCCGTCTCAGCCGAGGCACGGAATACAGCCTGGACATTAAACTTCTGCTTCATCTGATCAAAGGGAGCCACGGTGAACAGATAATCCACAAAACACTGGGCGTCGGTCTTGAACTTGTTCACCTCTCCAGCGGTGTAGCCTTCGGCAATAAAGACCAGATCAACCCTGTGCTGGGCAGGGCCATTTTTTAGCAATACAAAAGACTCGTCACTGTGGTTCGCTGTTTCCCTGCGGATAGACGGATCATTGGGATCAATGATCTGGCTGAAAACAGCGTGTTGAATGTTCTGCCGATCTCTACGTTCCATCACGAAGAGGACTGATTGTTTGGGACAGGGGAGCAAAACAGTTTGGTGAAATGTTTTTTTTAACCCTGCCTGGGCTTCTTTTGTCCCTTTATATTCAAAAACTAGGTTCAGCAAGTGACGCGAGTAGATTCGTTTGTTTGAGGCAATATCATTGATCGTGATTGTATATTTGCCGTTCTCAACAGCCGGAAGCAGTGCCTGAGGATTACCGGCCCATTTCCCCCGTATATAGATCTGATCAAGATTTATTTCTTCTTGTGTGGCATCAACGGTGTGGAAGTAGTCCACACGCATGGTCTTGTCTTCAAAGTAATCGCTGAAATTGATTACCTGGGCCCAGCAGGCAACAGGCAACAGAATGGTTAACAAAAGGCAATTATGAGTTTTCACAGATTAATCTCCAACAGGTATCTTTAGAACGATTGCCAAAACGGGACTAGCATGATCCAATACAATTATACTGTATTGTTCAACATTTCTCAATTGCGGAAATCGCTTTCCTGATCAAGTCCCAAGAGAAGCTAAAACATGTGGGCGTTTTATTTGAACAGTTTGGCATTCCCTTATACAGATCAGCAGCCTATACTCTCTCAAGTAATCACACAGTGACTGTTTGAATGGATGGACCATACAATGCCCAAGACAAAAACGATTCTTATTACCGGTTCTTCACGAGGCATCGGCGCTGCGCTGGCGACCCATTTTCTGGGTCAGGGAGACAAGGTGATCCTCAACTATGCGAGGTCTGCCCACGAAGCAGAGACCCTTTATAAGGACTTGGTCTCACGCTTTGACCCAACCTGTGTTTTGTTAATCAAGGCTGATGTTTCTGATAGGCAGCAGGTTCAATCCCTCTTTCGTCAGGCCAATGAACAGATGGGGTGTGTTGATGTACTCATTAACAATGCCGGACAAAACATGGATGGTCCGTTTCTGGAAATGACCGATACGCAGTGGGACAGGGTCCTCGCCACAAATTTGACAGGGGCCTTTATTTGCGCACAAGAATTTGTCTTTCAATTACAGATGCAGGCCGGTCAGATCATCAACATTGCAGCCTCCACCGGCATTCACGGCCGTAAGAATGGTGTCAACTATTGCAGTGCCAAAGCAGGTCTTATTACCATGACCAAATGTTTGGCATTGGAGTTGGCGCCTGGTATTGCGGTAAACTGTGTGATTCCCGGGTACATCGATACCGAAGAGGTGATAACACGCTTCAACCTGCACGACGAAGTGGCGCGTCAAAAAACGCTGGACACCATCCCCCAGGATCGGCTAGGCACCACAGGGGACATCTGCGCGAGTGTGGATTTTCTTGTGCATGCAGCGAGCTTTATGACGGGGCAAAACCTGTTTGTCAATGGCGGCGAATACATGCACTAGGAGTGTGTCTGAGAACCCGGCGTTAAGGCCCGAGAGCGAGCAATTTTAATCTCTGGCAAGGACGGCGAAGCAGCCTATGTTGGTTTTATAGGCGATACAGCCGGACGCAGTCCAGAGATTAAAAGGGCCGCTCGAAGCCAGTCCGGTTCTCCGACAGGCTCCTAGAGATAGGTGGACCAAAGCAGCTTGGTGATGGTGATTGCCACCACACAGAGAAAGAACATTCGAACAAAGCGGGTGCCACGATTCAGGACCAGATGTGAGCCCGCATAGGCGCCGATCATCTGGCCGATCCCCATGGTGATGCCCGCGAAAACAACCACTTGTCCACCCAAAAAAAAAGTAACCAACGCTACGATATTGCTTGTGAAGTTCAAGGCCTTTGTGTGTGCGGTAGCTTTCTTGAGGTCAAATCCAAGCCACAGAACCAAGGCAATCGTCCAGATGGATCCCGTGCCCGGCCCAAAAAAACCATCATAAAAACCAATCAAGCACCCGAACACAAGATAGAACAACCATGGAACCAAACGATGAGATTTGTGCGTGGTCCCCAGTTTCGGATTACAGAGCACATACACAAAGATGATGACAAGCAAGACCGGAATAATATGCTTCAGAGAATCCGCAGACATGACTTGAACGGTCATGGTTCCGATGCAGGCACCCAGGGCGGTGAAGCCGATACCGAGCACAAGGTCGCGCAACCTTAGCATGTTGCCGCGGCGATAGTTGAGTGTTGCCGTGAGACTGCCAAAACTGGCTTGCAGCTTGTTGGTCCCCAGTGCCAGGTGAGGCGGGAAGCCGACCGCTAAAAGTGCCGGGACAGTGATAATGCCTCCCCCACCTGCGATGGAATCGACGAACCCACCCAAAAGAGCGGCGGCGAACAGGAGGCCAAGGCAACCCAGAGACAGATCAATCATGAACATTCTCTACCTATTCTAGAGTTGCTCTTCAATCGCTTCAGAAATATCTTTCTTGCTGGTCAGGCCAACCCATTTTTTCTGGACTTGACCATCTTTAAAGAGAATGGTGGTGGGAATGGCACTGATGCCAAATTCGATCGCACTATCCCGGGCGTCGTCTGTGTTGATTCTGCAAATCTTTGCTGTGTCAGCATACTCATTAGAGATTTCTTCAATAATGGGGCCAAGCATTTTGCAAGGGCCGCACCAAGGCGCCCAGAAGTCCACGAGTACAGGCACATCGCTGTTGTGAACGATTTCATCAAATGTTGCATCCGTTAATTCAATCACATTTGCGGCCATATTGTTTTCCTTCGAAAAAAATGTCGAGCTTTCCAGTAATAAAATCAAGCGGTTATTCTAGGGTTCTATCAGGTGTTTGTCAAACATTAATCAAGGCCAATCTTTGGGTGGCAACTCCACATCAACCACCGCCTCTTCGGTTTTTTTTGATGGTTGATCAGGGAGTTCCACAATGGGGATGGGTGGGGCCTCTGGTTTGGCCGGAGCCACCTTATCCTCTGATTCATTGGTCTGTTCTGCAACGACATCAGGTTCGGATACCTGTTCTGAGGGTTCATTGACGGTTTCGTCAAGATGACTGAAGTCTTGTCCTACGGCCAGAATGACTCGCTGGACAGCCTGTTCTGCAGGCTCATCCGTGAGGGCACGAAGATACAGGTCGGGGCTGTTTTTGTCCTGCTCTACCCATATGAGTTTACCTCGAATCAGCTCCAGAAGGGCCAGGAACTGACCTACCATGACAAGCCGATTGGGCTGAGCTTCGAAAATACGTCTGAATGTGAGTGCGCCTTCGCTTTGGAGTCTGGCCAGTAGTTCAATTTGGTACAGGTCAATGGGGGTGTCGTCTTTGATGCTTTTGAGGTGGGCAAATTGGCCCGTGGCCTTGCAGATTTCATCAAATGCTTCAAGCAGGTTCCAAATGTTGATTTGATCTAGATCCAGGTCTGGCTCCTGCTGGGGTTCTAACCGACCGATAATGGTGTCTGGCCTGGTGTAGCGTTCGCTTTGTTCTCCCGAAGCGGCATTGAGCAGGTTGGCAGCATCTTTAAATTTCTTGTATTCCAGAAGCTGGCGCACCAATTCTGCTCTTGGGTCATTCTTTTGGCCTTCTTCAAGCTGCTCTGAGTCGACCTTGGGAAGAAGCATGGCAGATTTTATTTCCATCAATGTGGCAGCCATAACCAGAAAATCACCTGCCACATCAATGTCCAGACGATTGAGCACCTCAATGTACTTGACGTATTGATCCGTTATCACTGAGATGGGAATATCATAAATATCCACCTCTTCCTTGCGAACAAGATAGAGCAACAGATCCAGAGGACCTGCAAAGATGTCCAGATTAACTCGGTAGTTTACCACGTCAGTCTTTCTTATATGCCAATGAGTCCCACGGCTGTGCGTGCCTTGTTCAGTGTTTCTCGAGCCACGGTTTGGGCACGTTCAGCACCCTTGGCCAGGACCTCGTGCACGTAATCCAAATTGTTGGCTAGGTCTTGACGTTTCTGACGGTATGGCTCAAAATAGGCCACCATCAGCTCAGCCAAACGCTTCTTTGCGTCACCGTAGCCCATGCCGCCGTTTCTATAGCGTGTTTCCCATTCGGCCAGTTCTGCGGGGTCAGCCACCAGCTTAAGCAGGGCAAACACATTGCACGTGGCAGGGTCCTTGGCATCTTCCACAGGGGTGGAGTCTGTAACCACGCGCATAATCTTCTTCTTGGCTTGCTTTGGTGACGCAAATATTTCCAGGGTATTGTCGTAGCTCTTGCTCATTTTGCGTCCATCAACGCCAGGCACCACAGCCACAGATTCGATAATACGTGGTTCAGGTATGGTCAGAAGCTCGCCATACGTGTTGTTAAACCGGGTGGCAATGTCACGGGTGATCTCGATGTGCTGCTTTTGGTCTGCGCCCACAGGCACCAGATTGGAGTTGAATGCCAGAATATCCGCCGCCTGAAGCACAGGATAGGCGAACAAACCATGGTTGGCTACTAAGCCTTGAGCGACCTTGTCTTTGAAACTGACACATCGTTGAAGTAATCCCATGGGAGTAACACAGGATAACAACCAGGCCAGTTCCAGTACCTCAGGTACGTCAGATTGACGCCAAAATACGGTTTTTTCAGGGTTTAATCCCAGGGCGAGATAGTCCATAGCCACATCCAGGGAACGCCCAGCCAGGTCCTGAGGATCAGGGTTGCTGGTCATGGCGTGGTAATCTGCAATGAAGTAGAAGCCATCATGCTCAGTCTGAAGTTCCAGATGTTGCTGCATGGCACCAAAATAATTGCCAATATGAAGTTGGCCTGACGGCTGGATACCTGATAGTACTCTCAAGGATGGATCTCCAAATAGTTTCCCAGGGAATCAATGCAATGGATTAGAACAAGTTAGACCTGGACTATAGAGACGGGGGGCCAAAAAGTCAAGAAATTTGAGGTGGGGTCAAAAAATGAAGAAAGACACTCCATCAGCACAGAATCTACATCCAACAGAACTAACCCGTAAAACTATGATGTGATGCCGGTGGAGCGTCTTTTGAGATCGCAAAATAATGAAACTTCGGACGCGATTAAGAGCGTCCCAGAGTCTTCATGTATTTCTTGGTTTTTCGTAGTCCCATGCGAGATGCTTTTTTCTTGACCGCCTCGGTAGGACGATCTAGCTTGGCAGCGACATCTGCTGTGGGATTGTTGGAAAACATCGACTTCAGAACCTTGAGATCTTCTTTGGTCCACAGCCCTTTGGTGAGTTTCTTCTTAGCCATTGTGCGACTCCTTTCAAATAAGTCCGCAATGTAATTAGAAAATAATCTCAATGGGTACTATAATCGTCACTTTCTAGGCAATCAATAAAGAAAAATAGGAATCCATTAAAATTTAAGTTTTTTAGGGTTAATAGAGGTAAAATAGGTGAGTAAGGAGGGGTGTGACAGTCCCTAGTGACAGGTGAGATCGCGACATATGTCGCGATCAGGTCAAAAAAAAGCCCGGACACCTCATGGGCCGGGCTAAAACATGATTCACAAAGGCCGTTATACCAGAACGGCGTGGCATCTGTCACACAGGTCTGTGTGAGATGGATGGGTCCCCACGCTGGGTGTATAATTCCAACATCGCTGGCACTTCTGAGCCTGACACTTGGTGGCAGAGACGGTCGCGGCGTCTTCCTCGCCTGCAACGACTTCAACCTCACTTACAATGCACAGGGCTGCGTACTGGTCAATGCCAAATGCATTCAAGAGGTCTGCTGTCTCTTGATTACATTGGATGAGGACACTGGCTTCCTGATTGCTGGCAATGGCTTTGTCCTGTCTGAGACCTTCGAGGGATCGAAGAACGTTATCACGCAGCGCAAGTAAGCAATCCCATTGTTGTGGGGAAAATTTGCCAGTCAGTGACACATTGGCATTGGGCATAGTGGCCAGATGGACAGAGTCCACGTCTTCAGGCTTATATTGAAGGGCTTCCCATGCCTCTTCGCAGGTATGCACCAAAATGGGTGCCAGCAGCCGGATCAACGTGTTCAGAATCTCTGACATGGCTGTTTGTGCGCTGCGTCGTGACGCGCTGTCTGAGGCTTCGCAGTACATCCGATCTTTGAGCACATCCATGTAAATGCTACTCATTTCCACCGTGCAAAAATGGTAGATCAGAGAAAAGATCCGATGAAAGACGAAGGTTTCATTGGCATTGTGTACCTCAGCCACAAGGGTATTGAGTTTTTGAAGAGCCCACTGATCAATCGCATACATCGAATCAAAGGCGACTGCGTCGGTGTTTGGGTTAAAATCATTGGTATTGCCAAACAGGTATCGAAGTGTGTTCCTGATCTTGCGATAGGCGTCCTGCATGCGGCCAATGATTTGGTCATTACAACGTATGTCTTCCTGGTAATTGACACTGGAGACCCACAAACGCAAAATGTCTGATCCGTATTTGTTGATTTCGTCCAGGGCATTCACATAGTTACCAAGTGACTTGGACTGTTTCATGCCTTTTTCGTCGACTGTAAAACCGTGCGTTAGAACACTCTTGAACGGGGGCTTGCCTGTGGCACCCAAGCCGGGCAGCAGCGAGAGTTGAAACCAGCCACGGTGTTGATCGGACCCTTCCAAATACAGGTCCACGGGCAGGGCCCAGCCTGCTTCTTTGACGCATACACTGTACCAGCTACAGCCAGACTCAAACCACACATCAAAGATGTTCTCTTCCTTGTGCAGGTCGTCCCATGAAAAACCTTCTGGCAAATCGAAGTTGTCACCCAGAATTTCCTGGGGCGTGTCTGAGAACCAGCTATTGGAACCTCGTTCTCCGATATGTTTGGCCACTGCCATGACCGACTCTTTGGTCAAGAGCGAATCGCCCTGGCTGTTTACAAACGCGGGAATGGGCAGGCCCCAGCTTCGCTGACGACTGATACACCAGTCGGGTCTGGACTCAAGCATCCCATCAATACGTTTCTGGCCCCAGGCTGGAATCCAGTTGACAGAGTGTGTGCTCTGTTCAGCGAGTTCACGCAGTGTTTTTCCATAGGCCTCAATCTTGCGATCTACGCCGACAAACCACTGTTCCGTGGCCCTGAAAATCACGGGTCCCTTGCTTCGCCAGCAATGGGGGTAACTGTGCAATATATCCTTTTGAGAGAACAGCAGACCGATGTCTGCCAAATGGGCATTCACTTCCTTGTCCACAGACAAAACGCTCTTGCCGATGAGCCACTCAGGCACGGTGTTGTCATAGGTCCCGTCGTCGTTCACCGGGGAATACACAGCCAGGCCATTCTTCTGGCCAGCCACATAGTCCTCCTGGCCATGTCCCGGGGCAGTATGCACCAGGCCGGAGCCATCTTCAGTGGTCACATAATCGGCCCCAATCACCTTGTACGCATCCTTGTCTGTGGGATTGGTGGCGACAAAGGGATGGGTGTATCGCAGGCCTTCGAGATCGCAGCCCTTGACTTTGGTGTCACTGACCTGGTACTGGCCGTCGGCCAGCTCGCCCGCAGCAATAATCGCTTTCACACGATCTGCACCCACCACAGACACAAAGGGCTGGCCATTTTTTTCATAGGACAAACTGACATAGTCGAGATGCGGATTCACTGCCACGGCCAGATTGGCTGCAAGCGTCCAGGGCGTGGTTGTCCAGATCATAAAGCATACTTTGGACTGATCAGCAGCCTTACGCGTCATCAGGCCAAGATCTATCAGTTCATCAACAGCCACGCTATTGGCTGGGAAGTTGGCATACACGCTCGAAGAGGTGATGTCCTGATACTCCAGTTCTGCCTCAGCCAACGCTGTCTCGCAGCCCACAGACCAGTGAATGGGTTTGAGTTGTTTGTAGACGATGTTCTTGTCCACCAGATCCGCAAACACTTCGAGGATGCCTTCTTCGTATTTGGGTTTAAACGTGAGATAAGGGTGGTCATAGTCCCCAAACACACCCAAGGCCTGAAACTGTTTGCTCTGTAATTTTACATATTTGCTCGCGTATTTTTTGCAGTCTTTTCGGATGGTCTGTTTGTCCATACCTCGGGCCTGATCACCCAGGTCCGTCATCACTTTGGATTCAATGGGCAGACCATGGCAATCCCATCCAGGGATGTATGGGGCATCAAAACCCGTCATTGTTCTGTACTTGATTACAAAGTCCTTGAGCACCTTGTTGATCACGTGTCCCATGTGAATATCGCCATTGGCGTAGGGGGGACCATCATGCAAAATATACATGGGCGAACCCTTGCGTGCCTCACGGATTCGCGAATAAATGTTGTTTTTGGCCCATTGCTTTCGTAGTTGCGGCTCTTTCTGCACCAAATTGGCTTTCATGGAAAAGCCGGTTTTTGGCAGATTCAATGTGTCACGATAGCCCTTGCTCTTGTCAGACATCAGATAATCCTCAAACTATGACAGAAATTATAAACCGCCTATCATACGGACTGCCCCAAACCGTGTCAAGTGCGGTAAAATAAGGTGGTTAGCGGGACGCAGTATGTTTTGTGTTCGGCATTCAGCAGGCCGTTGGCGGCGCGTAACTGTGTTTTCCTGATCAAGGTTGATCTGTCTTCTGGCACATACACAGGCGCATACGAATAACCTCTTCTTCTATATTATTGTCTAAATTCGGTTTTGATGTAACAATAGGGAAGAACCGCCGTCTTTTAGTATGTGAAGTTTTTGTCTGAATTTGCTATAATACTTCTTTTAACAGCTATAATATTGGAATTTGCGGTTTATCGCCAGATAAACGCGTACATTGGAGGATCATGCCGTTATGTGTAGATCGTGGATGAGTGGGTGTTTTTTTACTATTCTGATGGGTATTTTGTGTTGCCAGGGGGCTATGGCTCAGGATGTGCCAGTCCTGCTTAATGAGCTATTGGCATCCAACGATTCCGTGGTTCGTGATCCTCAAGGGGATTTTGAGGATTGGGTCGAGTTGGTGAATATGTCGGACAACGCGTTTGATACCGCAGGATTGTATCTGACAGACGATTCGGCAAATCCTACAAAGTGGCAGATCCCAGCGGGCATTCCGGCACTCACGACTGTGCGTGCGAATGGCTATCTGTTGGTTTGGCTTGATAATGATGGTGGTGATTCCGGTCTTCATGCGAATTTTAAGCTGAGTGCTGGCGGTGAAATGGTGGCAGTGTATGCCTCTGATGGCATCACTCTGGTGGATGAGGTGATCTTTGGTAGCCAGATTGTTGATGTGTCTTTTGGCCGTTTTCCCGATGCAGGCATCCATTGGCGACAGTTGGCTCAGCCAACCCCTTTGGGTGAAAATCATACGGTGTTTTTGGGAGAGGTGGCCGATACAAAGTTTAGCTTTAACCGTGGATTTTACTCGGAGCCCAATGATCTGGTGTTGTCATGCAGTACCGTGGGTGCGATTATTGTGTATACACTCGACGGGAGTGATCCCTATCTTTCAGAAGAGGGGGATCAACGACCCAGCAATGGCAACGTTTATTCCGGTTCTATTCGTATTGACAAGACTACGGTATTGAGGGCTGCAGCTTTTAAACCGGGCTATAGCCCCAGCAATGTGGATACTCAAACCTATGTGTTTGCCCAGGATGTGGCCACTCAATCTTCAACGCCCGAGGGATTTCCTGTTCAGTGGGTCTCTGGAGAATCTGACTATGAGATGGACCCGGATGTGACACAGGACGCTCGGTATCAGGACAAAATGGCAGAGGCGTTATTGTCCTTGCCAACCCTGTCCATTGTGACCGATGTTGAGGCCCTGTTTGGTCAGGAAGGCATTTATGCGAATCCTGTGTCCTCGGGGCAGGCCTGGGAGCGTGGTGTGTCTGTCGAGTGGATGGAACCCGACGGTAAGCAGGGCTTCCATGTGAATTGTGGTCTTCGCATTGATGGCACGAATTTCAGACAACATGCTGTATCCAGGAAACATTCTCTGAGATTGCTTTTCAAAAATGTGTATGGTCCGACGCGTTTGGATTTTCCTGTGCTGGGTACAGGTGGCCCAGAGAGTTTTGATACGCTGATTTTACGTGCCGGGGAATCCGACAGTTATGCCCAGGAAGGTGGCTTGACTCCGCAGCTTATTCGTGATGAGTTTTCTCGCATGTTGCAGGCAGAAGCTGGCCATGCCAGTTCACGCGGACGATTTGTGCATGTCTATCTGAATGGATTGTATTGGGGCATGTATAATGTCGCAGAACGTCCGGATCAAGATATGTCTGCTGAGGCCTATGGCGGCAGTGCGGGTGATTGGGACGTGCTTTACGATGTGGGTGAGGTGGGGGCCGTGGGTGCTCAGTCACATCGGGGTGATTATCAAGCATGGAATCAAATGCTGTCTATTTGCCGGGCCACCGGTAACTCGTATGAACAGTTTCAACAGGTGCAGGGTCTGGATACGAATGGCTTGCCTCTGCCGGGTGTGACCCCACTGCTGGACCTGGACAATTACGTGGATTATCTGCTCGTTAATCTGTGGACAGGCCATTGGGATTGGCCCTGGAAGAATTGGTGGGCAGCCCGCGATACATCCGATTTGAGTACCGGATTTAAGTTCTACAGCTGGAATAGCGAAAACAGCATGGGCAATAGCCGGGATCGGTCGCCCTTGGATAAAAACATCCTGTTCAATGATTTTTCCGGTTCAGGCCTGGTACATCGTTATCTGATGTCCAATGATGAATACAAATTGCGAGTTGCCGACCGTGCCCAGCGTTTGTTCTTTGCCGAGGGTGTTTTGTCAGCGTCTGCATTAAAGAACCTGTACAGTGACTTGGCCGGGACCGTGGAATCTGCGATCATTGCCGAATCTGCCCGATGGGGTGATATGCATCACAGCACGCCTCTGGTTCAAGAGGCCTGGATATCGGAACGTGATTGGATGCTGGGGACTTATCTTGACTTGCGAAGTTACCTGGTGTTGGGTCAATTAACAGGGGCGGGATTGTATCCGACTGTCCAGTCGCCCGTGTTTTCAGTCAATGGCATTGAACAGCGAGGTGGGTTGGCCAACGTGGGTGATGAGCTGACACTGGATTCTTCGAACGGTATTGTGTATTACACAGTGGACGGAGCTGATCCTCGTTTGGCAGGGGCTGAGGTTGGGCCTCCACCCCAGATTGAGGTTGTCACGTTACTGGAAGAATCTTCATCCAAACGTGCCACCGTGCCATTGGGTGAGACGGATGATGCCTGGAAGGGCGGAGATGCCTTTGATGATTCTGCCTGGACTTTGGGGACCAACGGTGTGGGCTATGAGTTCGGCCTTGATTTCAGTGATTATATTGGCATTGATGTCATTGATGATATGCTCTTCATGAACAGTTCATGTTTGATTCGCATCCCCTTTGAAATAGATTCAGACCCCAGCCGGTTTGGAGGGTTGAACCTCAAGATCCGGTATGACGATGGTTTTGTCGCGTTTATCAATGGCGAGGAAGTGGCCAGTGCCAATGCACCCGCATCGTTGTCGTGGGATGCCGTGGCAACCAATGAGCGTGATACCGCTGCGGCTTTGACACTGGAGACCTTCACGATCGCTGTGAAAAAGGGCTTGCTTCAAACTGGCACCAACATATTATCGATTCAGGGCTTGAATAATGAGGCTGGCAGCGTTGACTTTTTGATTAGTGCCGCGATGGAGGGATTGGACAGCGGTGATGCCGCGCCTGTGCCCATGGCTGACAGTGCAGTCAAATATGAAGGACCTGTTGCTTTGGTCAAATCTGGTGTGGTCAAGGCCAGAGCCTTGAATGGACAGGTCTGGAGTGCGCTTAATGAGGCGACTTTCTCAGTGGGCCCTGTGGTTGAGTCTGTGCGTGTCTCAGAAATGATGTACAATCCGATGGACAGCAATTTGCCTGAAGACCCCAATCGAGAGTTTATAGAATTGGCCAATGTGGGCGGCTCTCCCGTCAATCTGGTCGGTGTTGCCTTTACTCAAGGAATCAGCTTTGTGTTCCCGGATTACGACCTGCTGCCAGAGGCTCGTGTTTTGGTGGTGCGGGATCTGTCAGATTTTGAAGGGATGTATGGTCAGGGGTTGCCGATTGCCGGTCAATATCTCGGTAGTCTTGACAACAACGGTGAGCGCATTGAGCTTCAGGACGCTGTGGGGCAGGTGATTCAGTCATTTAGTTACGGAGACGGCTGGATTGAAATCACCGATGGCTTGGGTTTCTCCTTGACTGCCATCACCCCTGACTTAGCAGATGTCGATGCCTTGGGCAGTAAAGCCGCCTGGCGTGCCAGTTCAGTGCTGGGTGGTACCCCGGGGTATGACGACAGTGCTCAAGCCATGATGCCCGGCACTGTGACGATTAACGAAGTGCTGGCCAATGCCGGTGCCAGTCAGTCGGATTGGATTGAGTTGAAGAATAACACCAATGCTCCTGTGAATGTGGGTGGATGGTATCTCAGTGATGATGCTGGCGATCTGGAAAAATATCGTATTGCTGATGGCACGATGATTCCCGCAGAGGGCTATCTGGTGTTCAGCCAAAACTTCCATTTCGGTAATATGGCCAATCCTGGCAGCCACACGACGTTTGGTCTGAGCGCGAATGGCGAGACTCTCTATCTGCACGGCGCTAATCAAGATGGCCTTACAGGGTACGTGGATGAGGTCGATTTTGGTGCGTCTGATCAGGGCGTGTCTCTGGGGCGTATCGCCGGCGATCAATTGGTCATTCTTCAAAGCACCACACAGGGCGGCCCGAATGCGTTGCCTGTGAATTAGAAAATCGCGTCGAGCGATTAGGTTTGAATAGACAGACTATTTAGCAAGAGGAAATTGGTAATTTTATTAATTTCCTCTTGCTTTTTGTCACTATATTCTATTATCATACTTCTCCTTGTAGCCTAAAATAAACAAGGATAGGTTGCCTTCCTTCTATTTTAATCCTGAATTCGGGTTTTTGTGGGGAATGACTTACCATATAACGTGACGTATTTAGTTGGTTCGTGATAAATTGCTGTTTGTATTTGAATTAAAGTAGATAGAGCTTGTTATGGAAAAGATTCATAAGATACGCAACATTGGCATTTCTGCCCATATTGATTCAGGTAAGACCACGCTGAGTGAGCGTATCTTGTTTTATTCGGGACGTATCCACCGCATGCAAGAGGTGCATGGCGGGGGTGCTAATGGTGGGGGGGCTACCATGGATTTCATGGAGTTGGAGCGTGAACGTGGGATTACGATCACATCAGCCGCCACACAGGTGGCCTGGAAAGATGTGAGCGTTAACTTGATTGACACCCCTGGCCATGTGGATTTTACGGTGGAAGTAGAGCGTTCTTTGCGTGTTCTTGATGGCGCGATCATGATTTTGTGTGCCGTGGGCGGTGTGCAGAGTCAGTCAGTCACTGTGGATCATCAAATGAAGCGTTACCGCGTGCCACGTATCGCCTTTATCAATAAAATGGACCGAACCGGGGCAGATCCCGAGCGTGTCCGTACAGATCTTGTTGAAAAACTGGGCCTCAATATTGTGCCCATTCAATTGCACATGGGCGAGGGCGATGAGTTTGTAGGTGTGATTGACCTGATTACCATGAAAGCCCTGACCTTTGAAGGTGAAATGGGGATTGACGTCATTGAAGGTCCAATCCCTGAGAAATATGCCGAAACTGCGGAGGCTGCCAGGCAAGAAATGCTTGAAGCGTTAAGCATGTTTAATGACTGCTTGATGGAGATGCTCCTGGAGGAACAGCCAGTGGGTGAGTCTCTCATTCGCAAGGTGGTTCGTGAAGCCACCATAAACCGCGACATCGTGCCCATGATGCTGGGCTCTGCGTTTAAGAACAAAGCGGTGCAGCCGGTGATGGATGCGGTATGCGAGTTTTTACCCAGTCCTATGGACCGTGTCAATTTCGCACGTGACCACGACAATGAAGGCACTGAAATTCCCCTGGCTGCTGATCCTGACGCACCGTTTGTGGGTATGGTCTTTAAGATTGCGGACGAGACATTTGGACAATTGAGTTACCTGCGTGTGTATCAGGGGACTGTCATTAAGGGACAGCAGTATCGCAATGCCCGTACCAATCGAATGCAGCGCATTGGACGTATTGTGCGTATGCATGCCAATGACAGAGAAGATGTCAAGGATGCCGGGCCTGGTGATATCGTGGCGTTGGTCGCGGTGGATTGTGCCAGCGGTGATACCCTGTGTGGCAAAGGGGCCAATTACTCACTGGAGAGCATTTTTGTGGCTGAGCCCGTGATTAGTTTGTCACTGATTCCTGATAGCAGTGCGGATCAGGAACGTATGGCCAAAGCCTTGAGTCGTTTTATGAAGGAAGACCCCACATTCCGTGTTTCCACCTGTCATGAGACGGCTGAGACCATCATTGCCGGTATGGGCGAGTTGCATCTGGATGTGTATGTTGAACGTATGCGGCGTGAGTTCAAAGCCAACGTGAAGGTGGGTGCCCCGAATGTGAGTTATCGTGAGGCTCCGAGGGTTGAGTCGGCGTTTAATTATCGTCACAAAAAACAAACCGGTGGGTCTGGCCAGTTTGCCCATGTGGTGGGGCGTCTGATTCCCTTACCCTCAGATGCTGATACAACTTATGAATTCGAAGACAACATTGTGAGCGGTCGTATTCCCGGTGACTACATCCCTGCTGTGAACAAGGGATTTCAGGCTGCCATGAAAAAGGGGCCCTTGGCAGGATACGAGATTGTGGGCTGCAAAATGTGTTTGGATGACGGATCTGCCCACTCTGTGGACTCCAGTGAGATGGCATTCCGCACGGCAGGGCGTGACGCGTTTATTGAAGCCTTTAGACGGTCTAAACCCTGTTTGCAGGAACCCATCATGACGGTCGGCATTGAAACCCCAGGTGAATATCAGGGGAGCCTTGTAGGGGATATCAATGCTCGAAGAGGTATGATTCTTGAGACCGAAGCCCGTGACAACTTTACCGTAATTCGAGCTGAAGTGCCTTTGGCCAATATGTTTGGTTACGCCACTGTCATGCGTGGCATGAGCAAAGGGATGGCCACATTTACCATGGAAATGTCTCACTACGCCCGCGTGCCACAGAAATTGGCAGAAGAGATCATCCTGAAACGCAAAGAAAAGCAAAACTCAGGCAAAAAATAAGACAGAATCAAGCTGACCATGGGTTGCGTTTCGACAGCCTGGGGTTTGAGTTACTGACAGGACTTTTGCAAAAAGCCCTGTGGTGTACAGTTTTTGGTTTTCAGTTTTTAG
>CAZBTJ010000129.1:0-15660 GCA_964494325.1 uncultured Pirellulales bacterium | reverse complement strand
TCCATAAGTCCCGATACACCGGGCTTCGCCTGTCGCGACGTGTGGTTCGTGGTTATCTGTCTTCTGTCTAACATAACGCCTTCTGGTGGGGATATGCTTGCCAATGTCAAATCGCTACGAGCGTGTGACAGCCAATCTTCGGGACTGCCTGGACGATCTTTGTTATGAGGCATAGACCTCGACTCCTTCCTGGAGCACCTTCCGATAGATCAGTCCCACATTATCCTTATGGATCTCCAGATCACGAGGCGTAGCCACCAAAACATCGAAAGGAACACCAATCCCGCGTACGCGACGATAGAGTGTCTGCGACGTCTGCCGTCGATGCGTGCCGTCCGGCATGACCACCAGCAGATCAATATCACTTTGATCATTGGCCTCATTACGAGCACCAGAACCAAACAGAATAATGCGCAATGGGTGTACCGTCTCCACCACGCGATCAACCAATTGCTGAACTGTCTGAGTGTAATCAACCATATCTTAACCTCTTACTGGTAAATACTTACAATCAAGAGTCCAATCATACTAACATCCCCATCCCTAATCAAGCAGGAAGTCCATCTTTCAGTCCTCCGTGTCTCTGTGTGAGATTGTCTTTTGTTGTTGGTTATTCGTGGAAATTCGTTGTTCGTTATTCGTGATTCGTTGTTCGTGATTCGTGATTCGTTGTTCGTTGTTGACCGCTTCGCGGGCTTGTCCAACAGATACCTCACATGCGTTCGGAATGACAAGTCAGCATAGCCTCCGTCCTCTGCACTGCTTCGACTCAGAACAGCATGGGCGAACGCCCATTCAACGACCTAACACCTAACCCCTAAAACCTAACCCCTAAAACCTAACACTTAAAACCTAACACTAAAAACTATTCTCCCCCCTTCGTGCCAAACGCATAGACACTGCCGTCATCGCAGCCGATGATCACACGACCGTGGGACACGGCTGGCGACGAGATGATGGGCTCGCCAATCTCGTACGACCAGATTTTTTCGCCCGTTTTATAGCTGAGCATGTACAGACGTCCATCATCTGAGCCAACCACGACCTTGTCTCCCACGATCACGGGCGAGCTGTCCACATTGTCCAGCGTTTTGAACCTCCATCGCAGGTCACCGGTGTCTCGATCCAGACACAGGACCTGACTGTCACGATCACCAAACACAATGGCATCGGGCCCCACAGCTGCGGATGAGACAATCTCACCATCTTCGACGGGATACTCCCATCGCTCGTTTGGATCTGAAATGGAGGCACTCAAAAAGAGTCCTTCATAGTTGCCCGCATAAATACGAGACTGATCCAACACCACAGAAGACGCCACATACGCACCCATGTCAATTCGCATCACCTCATTCGCATCGGCAAGTCGCAGCACATACACAAATGCATCACACCCGCCAAAGACACAGAGGTCACCGGACACAGCAGGCGTGCCATTGACAAAACTTTCCGTTTCAAAACGCCAGACACTTTCTCCAGACTTTGCATCAATGCAATGCACGAAAGCGTCATGGCTGCTCACCAGCACACACAAACGCTCTCCCAGACGAGCCCAGTTGACCGCCCCAGCAACCTCACCCTCCGTTTCATAGGTCCATCGGGTCTCACCGGATTCAGTATTCACCGCATAAACAAATCCTCCAAGATCAGCCACATACACGGTATCCTCCAACACTGTGGGTGGTGCCTCA
This sequence comes from uncultured Pirellulales bacterium, assembly GCA_964494325.1. Taxonomy (GTDB): domain Bacteria; phylum Planctomycetota; class Phycisphaerae; order Sedimentisphaerales; family Anaerobacaceae; genus JAIPFM01. The sequence continues at coordinate 13,969 of CAZBTJ010000129.1, read as the reverse complement.
ATGGGAGAGTCCACTTCAAGTGACCAGATCTTCTGACCCGTCTCCAAATCAAGTGCATAAAGATGACTATCCGCCGAGCCTATGTACACGCGTCCCTTCTGGACCACAGCCGATGACCGCACAGGAGCCTCGGTCTTAAACGACCACAATAGATCCAGGGTCTCAGGCAGCTGTTCCGATGACACGCCCAACAAGCCCTGGCTCCCGCGATACAAAAGCCAATCCTGGCCAGGATCAGGCGGTTCAACAGGCTCTGACAGATGGTTGGCAGAGACCAGAACCGGTGGCTGCGCGTTACTTGCAGGCTCAGAAGGGACATCGTTGGCTGGCTGGAGTCCATTGATTTTGCCTGGCGGGGTCTGAATCATCCAGAGACCAAACCCCACACCCACAATCAATCCAACCACTATAATTTTTGTCATATTATTCATCAACATGGACCCTTTCGGCCAGTACTACGTGTTTTGTTGGCGGTTTTGTTCATATCAGCATACTCCCAAGATCTTCAGGTGGCAAGTCTGTGTCAGAACAGGACTTTTTCAGAAAGCCCTGTTATGTATCCTTCTTAGTAGTCAGTTTTTAGAAAAACCTGTTTTTAACACTTTGTACTGTCATCTGAAAACTGAAAACTTGGAGTTTGCAAAACTTCAGTCAGAACTTTGCCGACTTGCACAGGCAATCAGGCAGGCCCTTACCCTTGTGATACGGGTTTTGTCGGGACCTGGTTCTGCAGAAACTGTATGCCAGCCGCCGCCCCGAGGGTCATATTCACCGGTGTAATGCCATAGTCCAGCGCCAGTTTCATGGTGCCAAAGATGCGGTCATGGCAGCCCAGCTTACGTTCAGGGTCCCGGGCAATTCTCTCGATAGGGTCGTCCAGAAAGGGATTGGTCATGCGGTCCAGGAGATCCTGGGCATAGGCCAAAAAGCCGTCTTCGGTAAATAACGTATCTCCCAGGTGACCATGTTTTTTGATCAAGGCGGCACCACACTCTTGGATGAATGCATTGGATGCGACAGCCATGATGTCACGGTCTGCACGGAGTGACTTCATACGTGTATGGCCTTTTTGAACGCCCAGCATGGCCAAGAGAAAATGAATGGCATTGTGCCCATAGAGCTTGGCCTCTTCAAAGGGCAATAAATCCGGTTTTTCAGAAAACACAGAAATGCCAGGCACAAAACCAGGTATCTGACACTCGGAGACAAGAATGTGATTAAAGGCTTCTACCAGGAAGGCTCGATGTGTGTTGGGTGTGATGGGGGCCAGGTCCTTTTCCTGAATAAGCTGGGGATCAGTCAGGACCTGACTCATCTTGCCCACGACCGTATTGAGATACTGCACAGGATGGCTTGCGTCGGCGTGAACAGCCTTTTCAAGGATTTCTGCGGCATGGTTATTGTTTTCTGCGGTGTAGATCAGGGTGCCCGACGCCCGACTGGCCTCCAGGCCCGAACGGATCAACGAAGCCACAGGGTGCTTGCCTGCCTCATAAAAATCAACGGCCGGTAAAGATGTCACGATTTCAGTGGCCTGTGCCAGCGCCTCGACCAACAAAGCTCGATCCCGATCCACAAGAGGATTGAGCACTTCAATACCCTGTATCGATTGCACATCAATCCCTTGTGATGACGCCACATTAACGGCATAGGCGCCCTGATTGGCACGAATAGCCTCCACCAGTTCACCATTGATCTCTGCCACCACAATGCGTTTGAAACAGCCGCTCTTAAAGGCTTCAGCCACGAACAAGCCGGACTGAATCGGGCCAAATCCAAACCCTACAAATACGTGTTCACCGGTCATACTCATCCCTGTTATATCGATAATGACAAAATCGTGGTTTTCATGGACCACGCATCCAATCATAAGGTTTTGCTGAAGTTTACAGCATAATGCCCCCTTAGACAATCCGTAATACTCTAGCCAAGTGAAACACTTAGCCAAAGTGGTTCAGGGTTCACCATTCCAAGTTCACAGTTGATCGAATAGACCAGTTTTATCAAAAGAGTCGCGATTGGCCTTGAAAAAGGGGATTTATCAAGGAAGATTCGTGTAGGCATTACCAGTAAATATGGTAAGATTGATGCCCTGCAATGTAAACAGTTTTAGATTGGGTAGACAAAGGAGTTTTCAATGAAAAAACAGATTCACATGTTCCTGGCCGCTTTGATGCTTCATGGCCTCTGTGCTGGAGTCCTGGCCCAGGATCAAGGCACTACAACAATAGAAGAAGCCGCAATTAACACCCTGACGCCCGAAGAAAAGGCCGCCGGATGGCAACTCCTTTTTGACGGCAAGACCCTGAAGGGGTGGCACAATTTCAAACGCACGACCATTCGAAAAGGCTGGCAGGTCAGCGATGGCGCTTTGAAATGTGTGGATCCACACGATGCAGGCGATCTCTGCACAGACGGGCAATTCGACTGGTTCGAACTCAATATCGAGTACAACATCTCAGAAGGTGGCAACAGCGGCATTATGTACCATGTCACAGATAAAGGCAGGGCCGCCTGGGCCTCAGGCCCGGAGTTCCAGCTGGAAGACAATGTAAAGGCCGCCGACAAGGTGCGTTGTGGATGGCTGTATGCCCTGTACAAACCTCCGGTTGATCCGAAAACCGGCAAGACTATGGATGCCACCTTGCCCGTAGGCCAGTGGAACAAGATCCGCTTGATCATCAGTCCGGACAAATGTGCCCATATTATCAATGGTGTCACGTACTTTGAATACGTGCTGGGCAGTGACGATTTTAAACAGCGTGTGAAAAACAGTAAATTCGGACGCATGCCACTTTTTGCAAAATCCGATATTGGTTTTGTCACACTCCAGGGAGATCATGGGCAGGTTTCGTTTAGAAATATCAAGATTCGCCCGATTCAAGCTGAAAAATAGTCGATATTAATTATGTACTGAAGTTTTGCAAACTTCAAGTTTTCAGTTTTCAGTAGGTAGTTTACAGCATGAAAAACACGTTATACTAAAAACTGAAAACCAAAAACTGTACACCAAAGGGCTTTTGCAAAAGTCCTGTTATGTACACACACAGGGCTATGAAGAGTCGTTTCATAGCCCTGTTTCTTTGACAGACAACACTGAGGGTGATGCCAGTATGAAAACGACAGGATTTCGATCCGGACGCTATCTTAACCGTTTCATTTTGGTCTGCCTCGCATTGGCTTCTCCTGCCATATTACAGGCTCAAAACCTGGTCATCACAGAGTTTTCTGCGGTCAACAATGCGGGACTTCAGGATGAAGAGGGTGATTTCAGCGACTGGATCGAAGTCTACAATGCAGACCAGATGCCTGCCTCGCTACTCGGATGGTCTCTGTCCAATGATGCTCAGACTCTGACACAATGGACATTCCCTGACGTCACCCTGCCAGGCCAGAGTTTCCTCTGTGTGTTTGCCTCGGGTAAGGACCGGCGAGACCCTGACAGCACCCTGCACACCAATTTTAAGCTGAATCGCGATGGAGAATATCTGGCCCTGGTCCTTCCGGACGGTCAAACTGTCGCCTCTGAGTTCTCTCCGGCCTATCCCCGTCAGATCAGCGCGGTCACCTATGGGCACGCCATGGCGGCGCAAACTACCACCATGGTACAAGCCGAGGCCATTGGCCTGATGCTTCTCCCGGATGATGATGGGCTGGGTACCACCTGGACCCTGCCAGAGTTTGATGCCTCTGCCTGGTCAGTATTCCTTCAGGGCCTGGGCTATGATCGACCTGACACGGAGCATACCGTGCCAGAGGATGCCCCTTTGACGGATGTCACGGAGCCAGGTGACCCCATAGACCCCACCTCCTTCAATTCACCGGCCAATGAAGATGTGGCCAAGGCCATTGACAACAATCCTCAAACCAAATATCTCAACTTTGACACACTGGGTGCAGGCTTTACCGTGACAACAGATGGCTTTTCCGTGGTCCAGGGCCTGCGTTTGACCTCTGCCAATGATTCGCCCGACAGAGACCCCACCAGTTTTCTGCTTTCTGGATCTGTCGACGGACAGGTCTTTGACCCCATCGCAGCCGGTACCATCCCCGACTTTGCCAGCCGATTCACCCCCGTGGAAATCCTGTTTGCCAATGATCAGGCCTATACCCAGTATCAGCTGCTCTTTCCCACGGTACGTCAAGCCAATGCAGCCGTGGCCATGCAGATCGCAGAGGTTGAGTTGCTGGGACGCGTGGGATCGGCACCGATCCTGTTCGCCGACGCGATCAACACGGATGTCGAAACCGACCTGTTCAACCAGAAGACCTCGGCCTATGTCCGGTTTCCCTTTGTGCTTGAGCCCGCCGCACCACGGGATGCCCTGGCCCTGCATGTCCGGTATGATGACGGATTTATCGCCTATCTCAATGGCGTGGAGATCGCCCGTGCCAATGCCCCTGATACCGCTGACAGTCAGGCGACAGCGTGGGAAGATCGGCCTCGGAACCAGGCAGTGACACCGGAACGATTCAGCCTGAGTCACGCAACGCACCTGATTCAACCGGGTCTGAATGTGCTTGCCCTGCACGCCATAAACGATCGAATCGACAGCCCGGATTTTCTGCTTCAGGCCTGGCTTGAAAATTCGGACACACAACTGCTGAACACAGGCTATTTTGGCAGGCCCACGCCCGGTGAAGTCAACGGCGAACTCAGCCTGGATCTGGTGGCCAACCCCACCCTTGATCCGCCACGCGGGTTTTACGAGGCCCCCCTAGATGTCACGATCATGTCACCCACCCCGGATACGCTGATTCGGTATACCACGGACGGCAGTCTGCCGACCGTGACTCAGGGACACTCAGTCACAGGCCCTATCCACCTGGACCGCACCACCACTCTGCGTGCTGCCGCCTTTCGTGACACCTGGCGTCCCTCTGAGGTCATCACGCACAGCTACCTATTTGTGGATGATATTGTGCAACAGACCAAGGCCACCACTCTGGCCACAGGGTTTCCCACATCGTGGAAAGACCAGCCGGCCGATTACGGACTGGATGCACGGGTCACGGGACAGACTAAGTACGCAGCCACGCTCAAAGACGATCTAAAATCTCTGCCCTCCCTATCCCTTGTGATGAACATGGACGATCTGTTCGGGTCTCAGGGAATCTACGCCAATCCCAATGCACGGGGTAACAACTGGGAACGCGCCGCCTCCCTGGAACTCATCTACCCGGACAATGAACCCGGTTTTCAGGAAGATGCCGGTATTCGGATTCAGGGGGGTGCCTTTCGCCGTTTTGATCTGACGCTCAAGAAATCCTTCCGTATCGTGTTTCGTGAAGAATACGGTGCTACCAGATTGCATTATCCCTTGTTCGGACCAGACGCCGTGGATTCCTTTGACAACTTCACACTCAGGGCCAACAGCAATGATGCCTGGAAATGGGGAGGCTCAAATGCCCTGTATATTCGCGATGCCTTTGCCATGGACACGGTGCGTGACATGGGCAATGTCTCGTCGCACAGCCTATTCGTCCATCTCTATATCAACGGCGTCTACTGGGGCCTCTATAATCCCGTGGAACGCCCGGATGCCGCCTTTTCCGCTTCGTATCACGGAGGTGTCAAAGACACCTGGGACGCCATCAACCAGGACTCTTCGCCAGATGGCAATTATGACGCGTGGAATCGTATGCTGGCCATGTTAAACGAAGATGTCACTGATGATGCTGTGTACCAGAAAATCCAGGGCAATAACCCGGACGGCACGCCAAATCCAGAGTACGAAAACCTCCTGGATGTGGACAACATGATTGATTACATGATTCTGAATTTTTACGTGGGCAACAGTGACTGGCCACACAGAAACTGGTATACAGGACGGGATCGCGAGGGAGATCAAGGTTTTCAGTTTTACCCCTGGGACACGGAAACGGCCCTGTCCAGCGTGGGTACGGACCGCACCGGTGTCGACAATGCCGTGGCCCGGCCGTACGGGGCCTTGCGTGCCAATGCCCAATTCCGTCAGCTATTCGGAGACCACATGTACCGCCACATCAAACCGGGCGGTGCCCTCTACGTGAATCCAGAGGCGCCGCAATGGAATCCCGCGTTTCCAGAGAACAACCGCCCTGCCCAACGGTTTGTCGCATTGGCAGACGAAGTCTTCCAGGCCATGGTTCCGGAATCCGCTCGCTGGGGGGACCAACTCATTAGCTCGCCCTACACACGGGATGAGCACTGGGTAAAGACACGCGACAGCCTGGTGGACAATTTCTTCCCCAATCGCACAGAAAGATTTGTTGAGCAGTTGCGCAATGCAGATCTCTATCCCCGTATTGACCCGCCCAGCTTTAGTCAGCCTGGCGGCACAGTGGATCCGAATGTCCCCTTGGAGATGCAGGCTTCAAAGGGGACCATTTATTACACTGTTGACGGCACCGATCCCATAACGCCTGTTCAGGTGGAAAACGTCTTTTCACAGGCGTTGGTCAACAGTGGCAGTCCCAAAAAGGTTCTGGTACCGTCAGCCGCCAATAACGGCAACACATTGGGTACCACATGGCATTCTCTCAATGGCCTGGATGATAGCCACTGGACGTCAGGCACCCAGGGCGTGGGCTATGATAATGCCTCAACCTATGACAGTTTGATCGGCATGGATGTGGGCGAATCCATGCGAAATAAAAGCACCTCGGTGTTCATCCGAATCCCCTTTGACCTGAAAAGATCCGTGTTAAAGGCACTGAACACCATGACACTCAAAATGCGATATGACGACGGTTTTGTGGCGTATCTCAATGGCACGCGCATTGAATCGGCCAATGCCCCTGGCTCTCTCACCTGGTCTGCCTCGGCCACCGCAGGCCACGATGACTCACAGGCCGTGCAGTTCAGCAACTTTGATTTGGAGACGTTCATCCCTCTGCTTCTGCCCGGCCAGAATCTGCTGGCCATTCAGGGGCTCAATGTCTTCTTGGGCAGTTCAGATTTTCTGATCGATGCAGAACTTGTGGTGGGCGAACGTCATATCATTTCAGAAAAGCCCACAGCCTTGATTTACACAGAGCCCATTCACCTGGAGGACTTGACCACCCTCAAGGCTCGAGTCTTTTCTGGGTCCCAATGGAGTGCTTTGAATCAGGCCACCTTTACCGTGGGCCAGCCCAGACTGGTGATCACAGAACTCAACTATCACCCGTCAGATCCCACGACAGAAGAACTGGCCGCAAACTTTGTCAGTGCCAATGAGTTTGAATTCCTGGAACTCATGAATGCTGGCCCCAGCACCCTGGATTTAACCGGTATCCGTTTTACAGATGGGATTACCTTTGACTTTTCAGAGGCCTCCGTGACCTACCTCGCCCCCGGGCAAATCGTGCTGATAGTGGCCAATCGGGCTGCTTTTGAAGCGCGCTACGGCCTGGACCTGCCCGTGATCGGGGCATACTCGGGCAAACTCTCCAACCAGGGCGAGCGTCTTGACATCACAGATGCCACCGGAACGACCCTCACGAGTGTGACCTATGGCACCAGCAGTCCATGGCCCAAACAGGCAAACGGCCTGGGATTGACCCTGGACTTGATCGATCCCATGGGCCAGACAGAATCGCTTGAAAACTGGCAAGCCAGCCAACACATGAATGGCAGCCCAGGGGTAAGGTAAAAATGATACCCTGGGCAGGGTAATTTCTAGAACACAATAAATGGCCGTGTCTTGAAACTGCCCTGCCCAGGCTCAAAGAATAGCACTAGATCTTTTTCTTATTCAACAGGCTCGGATAGTCCTGATTTACCTTCAGAATCAATTCGCCAAACAAGGTATTGGCCCAGGCAAACCAGCTTCGAGAAAAGTCATTGGGATTGTCCTTGTTGAACGACTCATGCATAAACCCGGTATCGGCATGTGTGGCCTTGAGCATGTGCAGACAGGACAAAACTTCGTTCTGGTTGTCACTGGTCAGCGCCCGAAGAATAATACCCATGGGCCAGATACCCTGTTTGCCCGTGTGGGGACTGCCATATCCTTCAGCCGCTTTACCGCGAACATACCAGGGATTGTCCCGACTCATCAGATATTGACGTGTCCGTCTATAAATGGGATCTTGAGGTATGTGCACACCCAGGTAGCTGAGTGACATCAAGCTTGGGACATTGGCATCGTCCATAAACAGGTGATTGCCAAAACCGTCTGCTTCATACGCATAAATCCGTCCATAGATGAGATGTTCGGCTGTACCCCAATGCATGATCGCATCGTGAACTTCATTGGCCAGGTCCCTGCATGCCTTGGCAAAGCTATCATTCTTGAGGACTGTGGCGTATATCTCTGCCAACTGATTCAGGGACTGAACGGCAAAGAGATTAGATGGCACAAGATACGGCAGCACGGTCGCGTCGTCAGACGGACGGAACATGGAGCAAATCATACCCACAGGACGCGACGGTCGCCCGGTCCCCTCGTAGACCGGGGCATCTGTCATGCGTGAAGTTTCACGAATAAAACGATAGGGACTTGTGCCGTCTTTACGTTGCTCAGTTTTGAAGGTCTCTACAATTCGGTGCATGGCCCTGTCCCAGTCAGCATCAAAGACTGAGGCATCGGAGGTCAGGCGATAGTATTCATTGGCCAAACGCACCACATAACACAGGGAATCAATCTCCCATTTCCGTTCATGCACACCATCCTGGGGCTGAGGACGATCAGAATCCCATTCCGACTCCTTCGACATATCCTTATAAAAGGCATTGGCATAGGGATCCAAATTGACACACTTGGCCTGTCGATTGATCAACCCTTGAATCATCAGGGCTAGTGACTTGTCTTCACGGATAAGAGGCATATAGGGCCAGACCTGACAGGTAGAATCCCGCAGCCACATGGCATCGATATCGCCGGTAATCACAAACGTGTCTGGCTTGCCATCAATGACTTCATAATCCACAGTGGTATCAAGCGTGTTGGGATAGCAATTCTCGAACATCCAGGCCAGTTCGGGATCCTTAATACGGGCCTTAATCTGTTCTATGGTCTGATCAACCGCGGTACTAACAAACGTGCGTTTGCCCACAGGTGGCCGGTTTGCAGCAAATGTGCTTGAGGTTTGTGCCTTCAGAAACGATCCTGGCAGATTCATACTGAGGGTTACAGCTGTCGTATTCTTTATAAATTCACGTCTGGTTGCCATGTTACTACTCCAAAGTTTAGACCTAGGTTCTATTCAAACAATCTACTCAACAGGGCTGTAGAGACTAATAGCCAACATGTAATTTCCAACTTTCAAGGCATGTGTAACAGTTAATCTCGCAAGACAGTGGTCAAACACCCCTTTTTCTGGCAAAAATACGACCTTCAGAAAAAAAATTACGACACAAGATCTTATCTTTTTTGTTTTATGCGGGAGAATCTGTCATGTTTGGCCTTATTTTTATGGGGTATATTACAAGTTAGGATTGATTCTACACAATATGAAAGTTAAAATATATTGTTTATGAGGCAGGTTATCTCCCTGAAGTCATGTTTTATTAAGAATTAGGAGACCAAAATGACACGTCGTAAAGCCTTTACCTTAATTGAGCTTTTGGTGGTGATTGCCATTATTGCTGTCTTGATGGGTATTTTAATGCCGGCACTCACACAAGTCAAAGAACAAGCCAGAGCCATGAAGTGCCAGGCTCACCTGCGCCAATGGGGTCTGGCCTTTTCCATGTACACACAAGACAATGATGAAAGGTTTTACAGCGGTCTTGTCAATGATGTCACAGCAGGTGTGGGTAATGGTGAATGGTGGCGTGTCACGATGCAGTATCTGACCAAGGAGAAGGAAATGTGGTTATGTCCTTCAGCCGCCAAGAATCGGTCGGCTGCCCCTATCACAAGCTCTGTCGCCGCAACCCACCCCTTTGATGCATGGCGAGTCCCTGAGAGCCAAGGCGGAGATGAAGGGAGCTACACACCCAACGGCTGGATGTGTAATCCACCGATCAGTATGAGCTCACTCTGGGGCAGAGGCCCGGCCAATAAATACTGGCGCCGTACTGGCATGAAGAACGCCGGAAATGTACCTGTCATGAGCGAAGGATGGTGGGTGGATGCCTGGCCGAATGACACAGACCTGCCGCCTGTACAGGGTGAGACGACACCCAGTCCCCTTGAGGGTGGGGATGAAATGCAAAGAGTGTGCGTGAATCGTCACAATGGTACCCAGGTTGTGGTTTTTGCAGATTGGTCGACACGCCGTGTATCGCTCAAGAAACTATGGCAACTCAAATGGCACAAAACATTCAGAATAAATCGAACCGTAGAATGGCCCCAGTGGATGAGCGGTTTCAGTGACAAGTAACAGTCGCTAAAATCCGACCTTGAAACTTTCCGGTCAGGCACGAAAAAAAGAGGACGGTTGTCATGCCTCCTTCAGAAAAAGTCCCGTACTGAAATACGGGGCCTCTTTTTTTTCACTCTCTTCACCAGGCTTCACTGGGTCACCGGATTGGAACTCGACAGCCATCCCTCCTTGCTGTTCCAGGCCTTTGGATTGATCACATCAGGATATCTGAGTCGTAATGAATCACCCTGACCATCCGTTTCAGGATACCACGTATCATGGTATTCAAACTCGACCACCATCCCTTCGGCCTGATCAACCACATGGAGTATTTCATGGCTGTTGCTGAGCTTCCCCTGGTATTCACCCGCAATTAAATGAGAAGCCTGGGTGCCATATCGAGATTCAAAAGCCAACTGATCCCGAACAATCAACACAGGCTCGCCCGGCGCCAGACTTTGGACAAAACTATCCTTGAAGTTAAAAGAAACACCCCCTGCTACAGTCACCGCTGACAGGTCAAGCATAGTATCCCCCATGTTTCGCAATTGAATATATTCATAGCGATCCGCTTCCACAGGCAACTCGCCAAGAGAGTCTTCCGCTAGAGCAGGATGGTACATCAATTCTGTCAGTCTGAGATTGGCAGAAATGGGCCCTGCTGAAAAATAGGCCTCTGTCAATCCACTCCAGGGGCTGCCGGCATTGGCGAAAGACAGGACCCGAGCTCGAACCTGGGTTGTCTGATCAAAGGTGAGGGATTGTCCTGTGTATTGAATGGCACTGTGTGAAATGGACCCGGGCGTCTGCAGAATCCCTCCTGTGTTTGTGTTCCACGTCACCCGCGGATCTGAGCCATCCAATGTATAATACATCAAACCCAGACCACTGGATTCGGTCATACGAAAAGACTGTCCCGCCTCAACAAATCCTTGAGATGGCACAAACACCGGCGGATTGACAAACTGTGCATCCACCCAAGCGGTACGTCTGGCCAACCAGGTCTTGAAGGCCGCAATTTCTTGATCAAAGCCACCATAGCGAGGTCTTGCACCGGGCCACCTGGCTTCATTGCGCACCTGAGCCTCGCGGATCTCTTCCACCATACTGTCAATCAAACCATTGATCTGTTGATCACTGAATGGGCCACGACGCAAGGCGGTCCATCGGTCAATATACTGCTGCCAGAACTCCGGATCTTCAAACAGACGATCCCACCAGATATATCCCAGATAATCGGTACCGTCCCCGGATCCATGCCACCTTTCCGGATTATCATCGCGACCATCCGAAGAATTCAAAGAACGATCAAAGTCCCAAATCGGGCCCATATGAAGCTTGCCGTCACGTGGCTTGTACAGATGCGTGCTTAAACGCAGGGCATCCACATTCATGGCCAACATATTCAATAGATTGTGATCAAGAAACGAGCCCACATCAATAAACTGGGCATACCCAAGGATGGGGTCGGCAAAATGGGGGCCATACAGGGCATCTTCAAACTGGTCCAGATAGGATCTTATCCATGAAGATTGAGCCTCTGTAATTTCTTCTTCCTTGGGTGTCACATAACAAAAGGTGCCATCGCCATAGGTAGGATTACGCCTGGCCGTGCGAAATCCAGAGTCCCCAGAATCCGGCCGATCAATCTTGAGCATATAGCCGCCTGAAATGACAGACTCGCTGGTCTCCCAGGGATCAAGCTTCGCGATATCCACCCGATCAGGCCCACGCTTGATCTTCTCCATGAGGATGTACAATCCCACATAGTCCTGAGCAGACACAGGGTCGCCTTTGGTATTCACAAACATCTCAACAAACCGGGTTCGAACGGCATACCTGCCAATCCTACGGCTCAACGCATGGATGAATGCATTGTTGATCAAGGCACGGTCAAACGAATAGGGTGCATACAAGATCCAGTCTGATTCTGCAGGCAAACCCAGAATGGAAATGTCCATATCCTGGTTATCTGAATCCCAGATCTCAATACCATAGTTCTTTTTGGGTGACCCTGCAGTACTTCTACCGCGTGTCTTAAATCCACTGGGCCCCACATAATCAACAGCCCCGGTGATGTAGGCCCGTCCTGTGTCATCGGTGTCAATAAAGGCAGCCGATACTTTCTTAAAGGTACCGTAGACCACATTCTGCCCTCGGGTTTCCATAATCACAATGGGCAGGTTCGAGCTGAAATCCTGAATGTCAGACCCCAAGGACATATAGGTCACGCTGGATACAGGACTGGGTGCATACCCTGGCTCATAGGCACGGCACTGACCCTCTTTGCTCTCTGTGATTTCAATAGGATTCGTGTACAGGGGTGAGGCCTCTGTCGGTGTCGTGCCGTCCAATGTGTAGTGAATCTCGCTCGTACTCCGGGGCGTAGACAAGGCCAAATCGAACGCCGTGACAAACGTGCCAGCTGGTCTGGAAAACTCAGGCCTATCCAGGACTTCCAGGCCACCGCCACGGTTGGGTGCCCCCGGTGTGGCTTCTGAAAAAAACTGCAGCTGGCTGCCACAGCTCCCATAGGATACATCTGTGACCTGCGCAGGATAACCCGCCTCAAAACCAGAGACAACATGGCCACCAGGATCAACCAGGGCCAGATATTCCCCGTTCAGATCAAGCTGAAAATTGGTGTGATACCGGCCCAGGTCGTCTTGATACGGAAAGTTTTCAGGATCATCATCAAGGTCAATGCCGGTGGCATAGGCCACCCAGTAGGCTTCAGGACCGAGTGATATGGCCGGCAAGGGCCACTTGGTCAAAAGGTTGGGATCATCCGTCAGATACCAACCGGAGAGACTGATTGGCTTGACGCCCGTATTATACAGTTCAATCCAATCTGAAAACAGGGTCACGTTCTGAATCTGAGTGGGGTAGACGCTGTCATTGCTCACCATGATTTCCGAGATGACCATCGCCGCCTCTCCCACCATATCTTCGATGGGGCAATCCGGTTCTGTCACCCGCATCACCACAGTATCACTGCCCTCATGGCCCTGCTCATCCCACACCTGAAGCTTCAGGGTATACACACCCGGAGCCGGAAAGACAACCACGGCATTGGATTTGGTGTCGGTGTCGAGAAAGTCCACGGTCTGCGATCCCACGGAGGACCAGAGTATCAAGAGATAGTTGGGATCTTCGACCCCCAGATTGCAGGGATCATCGTCAGAAATACTGGGAGTCATCTGAGCCCAGGTGGCCATCGTTTCTTTCCATGAGATAAACCGATCCTCCCCGGCATCAACCATCGGCGCCAGCCCACCCTCCGGTGTGGCCAGAAGTTCAACCTCGGCAATTTGCATGCTGTTGGCACCACTGGCATGGCGAACGCCCGTAAACAACAGCTGGTAATGCGAGTAGGCAATGTTATTTTGAAATGCGATGGGCGTGCTGTTCTTCGTAAACCTGGGCCAGGGCTCTTCCTGGGCAAAATCCACAATCGGCCCCTTGGCAATCGGTTGGTACGGACCCTCAATACCCGTATTGGAGCCTGACAATTCAAAGGCTACAGGGTCTCGTGCTTCAGCGTCATTGGCTGTGGTGAAGCTAAGGCCTGTGACTATACTGGGAACACCAGAAGGAGCCACCTGTAAACCTGTAGACTGTGTCTCGCCTTTGAAGTGAAGGTATTTCTTGTTGACGTCGTCATCAATGGCCAAAGGCGGCGCTTCGCCACCGG
>CAZBTJ010000128.1:0-15809 GCA_964494325.1 uncultured Pirellulales bacterium | reverse complement strand
TTATTGGCCTCAGCCAAGCTGGTTACAGAAAGAACCAATATCCAGAGCATGGAACAGCGCAGTGAATTTTCAAGCATACGTGATTCTCGTTTTATTGATGATCCATAACAAGTCTAAAACCCCACTCGCCAATAGCGAGCAGGACGACTGCCTTTTTCACTTCGTTCTCTTGTCAAAGGGTCCGGGTGTGACCATGGCGCGAGTTGCCCACGCTTCCCAATCCTTCGCCAGTTTTTGGACAAGCTCGGGCTTGAGGGCTGCAAGATTGTTCATCTCGCTACGATCTGCGTCCATGTTATAAAGTTGCCACGCCCCTTTGGCTCCTTTGGCCACGAGCTTCCAATTGCCCTTACGAATGGCACGGTTGCCTTCGTGTTCGAAATAGAGGGTATCACGGTTAATTGCACTGCCGGAAAATGTCGGAGTAAGGCTTTTTCCCTCCATGGGGGTGATTGCAATGCCCTTGTATTCTTCAGGATAGACTGCACCGGAAATCTCGACACAGGTGGCCATGATATCGATCAGATGGCCGGGTTGATGTTCTATTTCGTTTTTGCGCTGGATGCCCTTGGGCCAGTGGGCAATCAACGGCGTACTGATACCGCCTTGATGCACATAGTGTTTATATTCCCTGAACGGGGTATTCGACACGTTTGCCCACCCTTTCCCGTAGCTGATATAGGTATCCGCCGGTCCGGCCAATACGCCAACGCCTTGCCGCACGGGGTATCCATCACGCGTTTTCTTGTTCACCATATCTTTCTGCAGTTCATCTTTGCCCATGGGCGGCAGCGTCGCTTTGTCGGCGCGTACCTTACCATTTTTGCCGCGACCCAACCAAGCTCCCCCCTCAGCACAACCACCGTTGTCCTGAAGAAACAGGATGAGGGTGTTCTCGAGTTTGTGTTGTTTTTCAAGTTCGGAAACGATGCGGCCAATCCCCTGATCCATACAATCGACCATGGCGGCATACACCTCCATGTTTCGTGCTTCCCATGCCTTGTTATCAACCTGACTCCAGTTGCCTGACGCCGGTGAGAGCTTCCACTCATCCTTGATGAGCCCCAACGCCTTCATCTTTTTATAACGGGCCTGACGTATTGGGTCGAAACCATCATCATACCTGCCCTTGTATTTCGCGATGTCCCTCTCCCGTGCATGCATAGGCCAATGCGCAGCAGTATAGGCAACATACATAAAAAACGGATTGTCCGCCTCATGTTCACGAATGTATCTCACGGCGTTATCCGTTATGGCGTCCGTATAGTACCACTCTTCTTTGGGTTGGTATTCCGAGTCGTTGACCGGGGTGATATGTGTGTTGCCACGTACCAGCGTCGTCGGATCCCATAAACTGCCCGCCCCCAAAACCGTGCCATAGAAGCGGTCAAAACCTCGCTGACGCGGCCAGTTGTATTTCCCCTCCTCGGTCTCCGGGAACAGATGTTTTGTCACGTGCCATTTGCCGGACATATAGGTGCTGTAGCCCGCCGGCTTGAGTACCTCGGCGATGGTCATACAGCTCTTATTCAAATCGCCCTGATACCCTGGGAATCCTCTATCATCTGTCATGTGCCCGATTCCCGTCTGAGCGGGATAAAGGCCTGTGAGCAATGAGGCGCGGGTAGGACAACAGCGTGCTGTATTGTAGAACTGAGCGTAACGCAGGCCCTTACGCGCCAGCTTGTCGAGATTCGGTGTGTTAATCTCTCCCCCGTAGCAGCCGATGTCGGAATACCCCATATCATCGGACATGATGAGAATGATGTTCGGCCTATCCTGAGTTTGCCGAAGAGGTTTATCGTCCGCTGCGAAAGCCAGACTCGTTCCAACAAAAGTAAACACCACGGCTGTCACAGCGATACTACAGTTAACACTTTTCATGCTTAGTTCTCCGCCTTCGTCAATGGTTTCGCACTATCAACAAACGCGGCGGGACGACTGTTTTGGGCCAGCTCTGCTTCGAAGGCCTTGACGTAGGAAAGAAGACGCTCCTCAATATCAGGATGCTCCGCTAGCACATTCGTCTTCTCCCCGATGTCCGCTTCCAAATCATACAATGCCAGCGAGGATAAGCCGGCTCTTTTTCCCTTTGCGGTGCGGAGATGCAACTTCCATTTACCCGATCTCACCGCACTAAGGGTATTGGCGCGGTGATAGAAAAACGCCTCGTGCGGTGTTTTGGCCCCACCGGACAGAGTGGGCCAAATGTCTTTGCCATCAATCACCCGGTCCGTCGGCACGTCTGCCCCAGCCAGCTTCGCGAAAGTAGGCAGCAGATCCATCGCGGTCATGAGCTCGTCATTTTGCACGCCGGCGGGGATTTTGCCGGGCCAGCGAACCACAGTGGGCTCCCGCATGCCGCCCTCGAAGGTGGTCCCTTTGTGGCCGCGCAGAGGGCCGGGGCTGGCGAATAGGGTGTTTTTCGGGGGGCCATTGTCAGAGGTGAAGAGAACAAGCGTGTTTTCATCGAGACCATTGGCCTTCAGAGTGTCGAGGATTTGCCCCACGGACCAGTCGATCTCTGCGATGGCCTGGCGAAAGAGCTTGTGCCGCGTCTGGTAGTCGATGTTGCCGTCTTCTTCCTTCAGTTTGGCGATGGTTTCCTTGGAGACGCCCTCCATAAAGGGAGGCGAAACATGCAGTGGCGCATGCGGAATGGGATGCGGAACGTAGAGAAAGAACGGGACATCCTTGTTCTTCTCAATAAATTTCACGGCACCTTCGGTGATGCGTTTGATCAAAAGATCCGCATTCGGTTCCATCTCGATAACCGTATCGCCTTTCAGTAGTGGCAACGGCGGGAAATTGTAGTGACTCTGTCTTGGGTGAAAAGGATGAATGTCGTGGCTGTAGGGAATACCAAAAAACTCGTCGAAACCCTGCTGGGTCGGCAAAAACTCCGGCTGATCCCCGAGGTGCCACTTGCCGAACATGCCGGTCTTGTACCCCGCGCCTTTCAACACCTCGGCGATGGTAATCTCATCTGGATTCAGTCCTTTGGGGTCACCCGCGAGAAGCACGCCGAAATTCGATCCGGTCGCCATATCGATCCGTTTCGGATAACAACCGGTCATCAGGCCGGCGCGAGAAGGTGTGCATACGGGAGCGGCCACGTAAAAGCTCGTCAGCTTCGCACCTTGCGCCGCCATTTTATCGATGCGCGGGGTGTCGACGTGCGTGCCGCCAAAGCAGCTAAGATCACCATAGCCCTGGTCATCGGTAAAGAGGATGACGAAATTGGGACGCGTTAAGGGCGCTGCACAAACTGCGATTGCCCCCAAACAGACTGCCGCAAACAAGCCAATGAGATTTCCTTTCATTTTACTTTACTTCCTTCACATCAAACCGATGAATAAACGGCAGGTGTCCTCTTGCCCTACCGATTTCAACGCCCCATTCAGGAATATCACCGTTTCCACTTTCGGTAAAAGCTTCCGGACGATAGGCCCCACCGGCCCAGGGCCCCTTGACCACTTGGTGCGTCTTGGAGAAGTTCAGGCCGTCCGGGGCATACAGAATCGAATTGGTAATCGATTTCGGTCCGGAGGTACCAATCATGGCGGCAACACCCGTGCCCTGCGGCCAAACCAGTACTTCGTGATTGCCGGGAATCACCGGGTTTTCTTCAACTCGTACATAAGGGCCCTCAGGCTTATCAGCAATGGCCAGCCCCATCTGGGTTTGTCCAGGACTCTTGCCCAGTTGACGTCCCTTGTAGTAGAACCAGTATTTTCCTTCGCGCACGATTAAGCAGGCATCATCAACGAGATGACTGTCAAAGTCCTCCCGGTTATCGCTGTTCTTCAATGCCGGGTTGGAGGCGAGACGCTCCCAGGGGCCACAGGGCGAGTCCGAGACTGCGATGCCTATTTTTGAATCAGGGTTGTAGTTCTTACCGAACTTCCTAGAAACTCCAGTATAAAACAACCAGTAACGACCTTCGGCGAACAGGATATTGGGAGTGAACACACTTTCTCCTTCCCAACTGCCGGGTTTACCTTTTGGGAGCGCCATTCCTCTCTCCGTCCACTCATGGCCATCAGGAGAGGTGGCATACCAGACCGTCGCATCGTAGCCGGGAGCAATTGTCCCCTTGGAATACCACACGTAGTAAAGGTCACCCACCTTGATGACATCGCTCGGGTCCCGACGCATCACCCCCGGGTCCTGTCCAATCCCTTGCACCGGTGAATGAGTCACGCTGACCTCTGAAATTTCAGTCTGGGCACTGGCACTCAGGCCCACAATCAATATGAGGGATAAAACTCGTTTCATCTATCTTCTCCGATTGTATTTCAAGAACAGAAGGTCCGCTGGCTGTTTGATCTTCCACAAATCGTCGCCATTGTCGCCGACGATTGCGGTTCCTGTCTGGTTAGAGCGTAAATCAACCCAATCAAAGTGAACTGTGACATTCGTAGTGACTGATTTAACATGCATTTCACCTTCATTTTCACCTTACTGAACGGTATGAGTGACAGTAATCGTATCGATACCCACCAGATTACCCTCAAGATCGTAGGCGTCAAGCGTGAGTTTGCTAACACTTCGATTCATGGAGACATGGCCATGCATGAGAGTTCTTTTATTCATTTCAACAGGCTCCTTTTATGACCTCTTCATTGTCCGCAAAGCGGCTGCTTCGTCTATCCCCTTCTACGGAAATGTGCCCTGCAGCGTTTTTCGTACCTCTTTCAGCAATTGAGCTGAGGCCGGTGAGACTGAACCGTCTTCATACATCTCCAGATTGATTGCGATGGGATATCGGTTCTTTTTGGCATTGTCAATTCGATTGACCAACTGTGTTGCGGAGTAGCGAGGTTCGGCAATGGGCTTGTTCTCATCAATGTGACCCCATCGCTTCTCCAAAACAAAGCAACCAAACGCCATCAGGCCCTTTTGTGCACCCTGAGTAAAGACCCCGTCGTCAAGCCCAGATGCCGCGGCCTTCCCTTCGCCCGCATAATAGTCCTGATATTCGGTTAAACGCGGCAGGATCCAGGGATTGTAACAGAGAATCCGTTCCGCGTTTCCTTTTCGGGCAGCCCGACCGATTGCCTTGAATGGAGCACTTAAGATGCCCACGGGATCTGAGCCATCGAAGTGCGTGTTGTAGTAGCGCTGCCCCCCGTCCAAGAACCAACCATCGAGTTTCTCAGCATATCGCTCGCCAACCTCCGAGAAAATTGACATGATATTCTGATAGAGCCCGGTCTTGTCCGCGTCATACCCCCCTGCAGCAGTCAACCACTGTGGATCTTTCGAGTGATAGCAGTCGTAGCCATAGTGATAATAAAAGATCAAACGAATGCCTTTGGCGTGCAGGCGATCAGCCATCTCACCCAGCAAATCGCGTTGTGTCGTGCGTCCTGCGATGATCCGATCCAGTGACTTGATCGGGGCGGAAATATACTGCTGCCCCCAGGTGATCGACCAAACCACATAAGAAGCCCCGGACTGATCCACCAGTTGGATAAAGGCATCAAGGTCAAAATCGTTGACCTTTTGTCCCCATGGTTTGTTGGACCCCGTGGGTGGGGTGGCCCGATTGGTCCACTGAAACATCAGTCCATAACCAGCATCCTTAAACCAGTCAGGCGCACGCCGCAGGGCCAGTGCCTCTGAGAGGATCTGCTGTTTGACGTCTGGCTGTGTCAATTCGAGGGTAGACAGCTTGAACGAAACATCAGTTTCAATCATCAGGCCGAGTCGATTCTCACCTTTCTTTAACGCAATCGATCCCAGGCTCACCCGATTCCATTTTCTTTCTTGTATGACAAAGGCCTCTGCCCGGCCATTGCATTGGACTGATATCGAGCAATCCTCCGCCTCCAACAGAGCCGAGACCAAATAGTGACCTGCATCCGGTGATTTCAGCAACCAGTCCACGCAGTGCGAACCTGCTTCTTCAGAGGAAACCCAGAGGTCCATAAAATTCAGGTGGTGCGGCTTCACCTTGGCGCTCAGTTTCGCGAGGTTTGCCGACAGCACGTTCAGTTTTCCAGGACGGACAGGAACAACCCTAAATCCCGTGCCACTGAATTCACCAGAGGTTTCTGCATAGGGATCAACGTCCAGG
Organism: uncultured Pirellulales bacterium; assembly: GCA_964494325.1. GTDB lineage: Bacteria > Planctomycetota > Phycisphaerae > Sedimentisphaerales > Anaerobacaceae > JAIPFM01. The sequence goes on along the minus strand of CAZBTJ010000128.1, from coordinate 9,727 downwards.
GTTTGCTGTGCCAAGGCAATAGAAGTGAGTAGAACGAGAGGCAGCATTGTGTATCTTTTCATTGTTGGACTCCGTTAATCGCTATTCAGTCACCCATTGTAGATTGCGGAAGATTGCCTTTTTACCCTGCCAGTGGGCTCCCAAAGTCACTCTCAACTTCCTGTTCTTTCCTCTTAGGGTTTCTAGATCGCCAAGACGTAATTCCATGATGCCCTGCCAATTCGGTAATGTCTGGCCCTCTGCGTTTTTGAATGCTTCCGGTGAAAGCGCAACTTTCTGCCAGTTGGAGCCTCCTTCCAGTTGAACTTCTGCGGCATAGACATCGAGTCCAACCACCAGTTTGTTCGCCTCTGCAGAACGAACCTCAATAGACAGCTTTGCCCCCTCAGGGGCGGCCCATTGGGGATCATAAACTTTATGCGTCTTGCGCTGCATGTCTTCGGGCCTGTAACTAAACCACGCCTTCTCCCAGTCGCCCGCAAAGGTCTCTATCATCAGCGATGGCTGAAGCGTGGCCTTGATACCGGCGGCTTTCAGTTCGTCTGGTATCACCATGGCCGTGGTAGAAGAGAGGTTGTATTGTTTCGTCGTGTAGGTGCCGTAGTAATACCCAGCACCCGTCACTGGCTCATCCAGGGGATAAACCACATTGGCATAGACCCAAAGCGACTTATCCGTACTGAGCAGGGGCAGCTCCGCAGTCCAGGTTCCGTTTTTTTGCGAGGCAGCGGCGTGATGCCAGAAACGGCCAATGGTATTATTCCGATCGTCCTTGAGACCATCGATTTGGCCTTGCTGGGTGTAGAAGATGTCCACCGAGACAACCGACTTCACCTCGTCTGGGCTAACACTAAAGGAAGGCACGCCACTCCTGGTATCCAATGCCAGCGTTGCCTGCGGAGTCTTGGGCAACTGAAAGGTCCCCTTCAGATGCTCATCGAACCACAGTTGCGTGGCCACCTCATAGTTGGCCGTGTCTTGATGATTGTGGTGCGGCGCACAGGTCACTCGCCATTCACTAGCTTTAATTTCTGTAAGCGCCGTTTGAAGGTCGTTGATACGCCCATGAAAATCATTGGACGGACTGAGAAACATGATCGGGCAGGCAATGCGTTTCAAACTGGCATCATCGGCAATCGTGGCATTATAAAGTGCGTTATCAGTATCACGATTACTGAGGCCGCCGCAGGACGGCGCTGAGGCCTTGACACGCCCATCGGCAGCGGTGGTCAATACCGTGAGCTTACCGCCCATGGAATGGCCATACACACCGAGTTTTTCTGCATCCACCTGGGGCTGCTGCTCCAGGAAGGTCAGGGCCCTACGTGCACCCAGCGTGACAAGGAACCAGGGATTGTTGCGTGGTGAGTCAACCTCATCCAGAGTCCAGGGCTGAGGTCTCACGTGGGCAAAGGCGTTCTTCGGATTTCTACAAGGTGCGTGGTAGGCATCAAGCGCACCCCAGTCGGTGGTGAGCCTGTACTTAGGATCATCGGTCTTGCCGTCCCAGAACAGTTTCACCACATCTGGGGTGACCCTGTAACCCGGCGCATCAATCCGTCCTGCCCAGGCAATTGAAATTGTGGCATAACCACGCTTGGCGTTGGTGAAAACCGCATTGGCGTGGGCGTACTGTCCACCCCCGTGAATCTGAACCAGGCCCGGCAGATCCTTTCCGCCTTTGGGATAGCCATAGACAGCTGCCATCATGGCCTTCTGTCCCTTGAATATGCCGATACGGTATCGCACGATGCGCAGCACCACACCGTCTTCTTTCCACTCTTTGAGAATTTCAATATCCAGGGGTTCGACACAAGGATCATAGCCTACCCAGAGTTCATCAAAAGTCTGGGATACGATACCATTTTTTAGGGGAGGCAGCGTTTCCTGTAAAGCGTAAAGCGGTTGAGACGTCAACCCGAACACAACCATCACAAAACACATGAGATATTGGACCATACTCATCATTCCTTTAGACAGATATTAATTCCCAAATGTTACCCGGTTTACTGACAAACGGCAAGATCGAGCTTTCTACTCCCACATAAGAGCAAACAGTCTCTGCAAAGTGATATTCCGGTAAAGTCAGTACCTTTGGGCATAAAGAACGACTAATCTGTATGCGGTCGGGCTGTAGCTTTCGCCTTTGAATAGCCCATTGACGCAGGTCCGTTTTGCTTGCTCTTAGTTTGTCTTGGTTTGAAAATATCGACAGCACAAACACAGTATACCCGCTCATACCTGATCTGTCTGCTTGTTCCACCTTTGAGTCAAATCTGCAGGGAAAAAATATTTTAAAGAACAGTGAACCTAGAGTTGTAGAGTTGAGTATAATACCCTACGTTAGTGAATATTAACTAACGTCCTGTTTATTCAATAGATTTTATATGGAAGAATAGCCATGAAAATAGCCTTTTTTGATGCCAAGCCCTATGATCGACAGTCTTTTGATCAGGTCAATGAGGCCTATGATTATGAAATCACCTATTTCGACACTCATCTTAATACAAACACGGTCGAATTAACGCAGGGGTTTGACGCAGTATGTGCGTTCGTTAATGATACGATTGACAAGCCGGTGATTGACCATTTAGTGGAGCATGGTGTTCGCATTGTAGCACTGCGCTGCGCCGGTTACAATAATGTTGATTTTAACTCCGCCTTTGAGCGGCTCCCGGTGGTCCGAGTACCTGCGTACTCTCCTTATGCTGTGGCTGAGCATGCCGCAGCCCTGATTCTGTCGTTAAACCGAAAGACTCACAAAGCCTATTACCGTGTACGGGAGGGTAATTTCTCCATTAATGGGCTACAGGGATTCGATATGCATGGAAAAACCGCCGGTGTGATTGGGTCGGGGCAGATCGGTCGTTGTCTGATCAACATTCTAAAGGGATTTGGCATGCATGTCTTGGTTTATGATCCATTTCCGTATCAATCCTATGCGAAAGAGCAGGAGATTACCTACGTGAAGCTTTCAGAGCTATACAGCCGGGCAGACGTGATTTCACTACACTGCCCCTTAACCCCTGACACGCGTTACATGATCAACAAAGAAGCCATTTCCACATTAAAAGAGGGTGTGATGATTATCAATACCGGTCGCGGCCAACTCATTGATACCAAAGCCCTAATTAAGGGTTTAAAATCTGGAAAGATTGGGGCGGCAGGATTGGATGTGTATGAAGAAGAGAGTGAATACTTTTTTGAAGATCGGTCAGTAGAGTTGATCAAGGATGACGTATTGGCCCGTTTGTTAACCTTCCCAAACGTGCTGGTCACATCGCATCAGGGATTCTTTACAAGCGAAGCGTTAAACAACATCGCACATACCACTTTGAACAACCTCAAGGATTACTTTGAAAACGGTCTATTGGCCAATGAAATCTGTTATCGATGCCAAGAATCTTGTCCTAAAGACAAAGCACATGGCGAACCCTGTTTCGAGGCCAAAAGCAAACACGCTTAGACTCGCCAATTAATGATGGAGACGTACTCATGGAAGCCCTTAGCCAAAGAGGCGAACAAATTGTGGATGTGGGGCTTAAAAACGCGGGCTCTTACCCCAGGCCTTGTTGGGCTTTGGCCCCAGCCAGAGTTCGAGCAATCCGCCGCTGGCAAAGTCCTTGTGATACATCCAGCAGTTTTTCAGAGCCTTGCCATTCAACTGGGCCTTCTGGATGTACATGTTCTCAGGGCCATTATCGTAGGTCTTGATTTTGAATGTCGTGCCTGAATAGTACCGAGGATCCAACTGGATGGTAACCTCATCAAACTCAGGGGCCGTGATTTCATAGATCGGCTCTTTGGCACAGGTGCCCCGTACGCTAAACAGACCGAGCTTCATCAGGGCGCTCACCCCGCCCATCTGGCCCTGGTCCTCATCATGCCCCCCATAGCCGACATTCGGATTGGTGCCACCATACGCCTGGCGGCTAACCCGGCGCACCCAGTACTGGCTCAGCCAGGAATGACCCACATGATTGAACACATGCGCATTTGAACAACCGGGTTGATTGGCGTAGCTGATCTTTCCGGCGCCGTAGGTATAGACAAAATCAGAGCCTGCCTCTTCCTCAAACGCGCTGTTAAGCATCTCAGCCAGTTTTCCACCTCCCCCCATCAATGCGGCCAAGCCTGTGATGTCATGAGAGACACCAAAGGTCCCCTGCCAATCATTGGCTTCCACCCAACTCCCACTCAGCAGATTCTTCTTGGAATCAAAGAACTGGGTCCAGCCATGAATCACCGCCTGAAAAGCCTTTGCATCAGCCTCCCGCCCCATCTCTTCGGCCATCTGCGCCAGCGCCCAGTATTCAAATGCATCCTGAACAGCACGCCCGGCATGATTGCTGTTGACGCGACCAGACAGGTCTCGTTTCATCGCCTCATAGGCCGTCTCCTCATCGACGCGGGTCAGCAGCCCCTTCTGCCAGGTAGCCGTGATGAGACTGGTCGCCGGGTGCCCACCCATGATCCCGGTGTAACCGCCGGCGCTGGGACCATTCGGCAATCGACCGCCGACCTTCGCATATTGAATCAGCGACGCGGAAAACTCATCCATCAACTCAGGCCACCCCAGCCCCCAGAGAATGTTCAGGTTCCATAGGGTCAGCCATAACGCATCCGAGTTGTACATATGATGTTTGGGCTTTCCCTGGGGGTCCTTTGGCACATTCTGTACAATCAATGGCACAATCCCGTCACTGCCCGCCTTGCCCATATAGGAGGGATACTCCCCGCTGAGGTCATCGATTTTATGGCGGCCCAAGAGAACGTGCCACAGGTCCGTGTAAAACTTGATCCGGGTCTGTTCTTTACCGCCCTTGACCTCGATTTTACCCAACCACTGGTTCCACACATCACGGGATGCCTGGCGAACACGGTCGAAATCCCAGTGCGCACATTCACCCGCGAGGTTCCTGCGGGCATTCTCTATACTGGTGTAGGAGATGCCGATCTTGACCTGGACCTGATCACCGGCCTTGACATCGTAAACCATGGACACCCCGGCCTGCTCTTCGGGGTGATTCTTGAAGAGGTACTTGCGTTTGTCCTGATCCAACCGTCCCTTTGGAATCGGATTTTCGAATTCACGAATGTCACGAAGGGTCTCGTTCGCCCCTTTCCACCCGTCCATGCGTAAAACAGGACGATCAAATTCCATGACAAAGAAGACCTGCGACAACTTCGGTCCCCCCCAAAGTCGGTCGGTCATCCCATGGGACCCCTCAATTCGCGTGGGGCTGACCATCTTTGCCCTGCCGTCTACGTAGCTGGCAGCGCCGACAAAGCCGCCCAGTTGGAGCAGCAACTGAGCCTGGGCTGCTTCACGGTAGGTCAGGCGATAAAAGGCCACGCGGTCGGTCGAGGTGTATTCCACCTGAGTCTGATAGCGATCCAGAAAAAGCCTGTGGTAGCCGGGTTCCATGATCTCCGTGTCGTGCGTAAAGCCCGACTTCCACCCGGTTTCACCAAGGTTGGGATTCACCTGGCCCGTGGTCGGCATGAGGTTGATGCCCGACATGATCCAGGCGTGAATATTGGCAAAACCCAGGATCTCCATGCTGTTGTAGTTGTAGCCGCCCCCGCCCTGGTTCTTGTTGCGCGTATAGGCTGCGGCACAGACCATGCCGAATGGGCGGCTGCCCGGGGTGCAGAAAAACCAGCGCCCGCGTCCGGTCTCGATGGTGGGATCCACGTAGGACACGAAATCAGTATATGCCTGCTTGGGTTTAGTTTCGGGTTGGGCCATAGGGTCGTTATAGACTTCCAGCTCAGACAGACCGATGTTTTCGCCAACCCCATCGACCACTTCCAGTTTCATGCCTGTCACCGTGCGGGGCTCAAACACGATCGTCTTCGCCGAACCGTCGTTGGGCACGGCAAAGGCATGCGCCTCGGACCCGTCGCTGAACTTCAAGACGCAGGCAGCCATGTGCTCCACAAGCGTGGGACGATCGTAGAGAACCACCTTGTTGATCGTCTGCGGGGTATTCCATTTCAGCTCAATTGAGGGGTACTTAATCCAACCGTACCAGGCATTCGGACTACCGCCGACCCACTCACCTGCCCCATGCTTTTGCCTGATGCCATCCACGGCTGCAGTCAAGTTCTTTCCCGGCCCGCTGACCTCGGCCAGACGAGCGAGATTCTCTAGAGCCTGCACGTAAGAGAACTGGGCCAAAAGCAGGCACACACCGAGCACAGAGACTCGGGTACGAACCCGCAGTTCATCTTTTCGGTTCATGGTCATGGTCTACGACTCCTTGTCAGCAATCCTAATAATACGAACGCGCCAGCTTCGATCCAGCTCCGTGCACGAACGCTTTATATTAAATACGCAATCCATCGTGCCCTGGGCATTCTGATAGCCTTGATACGTGTTGTTCTGCCCAAGATCCACGGATTCCAGTGACACCCAGTCTCCGTCCACATAGCGTTGAGCCTGCAATGCAGTGCCCATGGGGACGCCTTTAAGAATCACAGGCACATGGCCGATGCCACCACCGTTAACCGTCAAATCAGCCAGAATATTTTCGCTTGCTATTGATGCCTGGATCTCGACAGGATAATGACCCAGTAATGTCCCCTGATGCGTGGTTACACTTAATTGAGTATTGTATCTGTACTCATCGTAAACAGCTTGCCATGGATTGGCACCGTAGGAAGCCAAGCGGCTCTTGAATTCACTGTCTTTGCCCCAATAGTCATCCACCGTCTTGGGCGGCAACACAAACTCAAGCTCACCGGCCACCACATCGCCAGCCCTGTAGGATCTGCTCACCGACTCAGAGCTCATGTCAAAGAGCATTCTTGGGGCGCCCCAGCTGCGACCATAGGTATGCAGATAGAGCGGCAAGGCGTTCCCATTCAAGGTTGACGTAAGTGACACGATACCACGCCGGGCCTTGGTTGTGCCATCCGAGGACTCATCGTCAATGGCCAGCCACTGATTTGAAAAGGGAATGGACTCCCCCTTATAGGCATTACCGCCAGGGCTGCTGGTATACGAAGACAGGAGACCTGTGTCGTCTCCTCGATAATAGTGCGTAAAAGTCGGCCCCGTGTAGAAATCCGCCGCCATCTGGTGAAACACCAGACGCGTCGGCAATGTCACATCCTCGAGAAAGCGGTATTGATAGGTATGAAACCGCCGATGATAATCATTGGTGCGTACTGAACGCGTGCGGTAGGTAAATCTGATTTTCTCGTCATCGGTGATGCCGGAATACAGCACCTCGGTCATGTTCGGACCAGTCCAGCGATACGCAGTCTTCAACCGCTTGGCCCAGCGAAAGCGGTTGGTTTTGTCATAATAAATGAGAAAGTCACCACCGCCCACATTTTCTGTCCAGCCATGCGTTTTTCCGGACATGCTGGTGGTGAAGGCCGGGCGTACATCATCAATAAAGGCCGCCCCCAGGTGGAGGGTCGGATCATAGGTCATGGATTCGCCCCACGCACCCAAAGCGCTTTCATCCCACTTCCAGTTTCCCCCATAGCCAATCACACAGAGCTGAGCATGTGACACAGCCCCGGCCCCGCCCCAATACCCATAGATGACCCTCACCCGAAAACGTCTTGTCTGGCCGGCCTCCATGGGGAGTATGGTATACCCGCGCAGCCAGGACCCTTGATGCACTGTGGGATGGTCCTTGTCCCTGTGCCAGTTCTTGGAAATTTGTACGGGCAGACCCGTCGGGCGTCCGTCGGCTTCTTCACACAGTGTCATCACAGTACCCGTGATGGCCCTGGGAACCATCTGGTCAAACACCAATGGGAGATTGCAGGGTGTCTCTGCAGGGTTGTATAACTGGATGCCATACTCGTCTACACGATTGGTATCTTGAGGATAGCTCACCCTGTCAGCGGGCACATCAATATGCAGGGCATATTCGTCCTCGTCAAAGCGGACATCCAGTGCCTCGCCGGTTCCTAAATTGGTGGCTTCCTTGATGTAGGAAGGTGCCTGCCATGGCTCAACTGCTCGATCCAGATGGGGTTGCAGGACCAGCAATGCATGGTCAGAAGCAGCCACAGAGTGATGCAGCTTGCCGGACGGCGAGGTCAATTCGATTGACGTTTGCGTGACACCCGAGACTTCGGTCAAGTCCAGTTTGAAGACCACGCGATCGGCCCATGCCGTGACCTCCAGGCGGCCAGTGACATCTGGCACGGCTCTATCATTCACTGAAAAGACCAGCCCGAGGTGATCGAACCGCTGGACAAATTGACCACTCTCAATCAGACGCACATACTGATGCGTCTTGTCCTGAATGCGTGCACGCGTACAGGTATATTGCCGGCCGTCCTTGGTCAGGGTCAATGACAGGTTCGCAGGGGAAAAGATGGTCACGTCCTCTGTCAAGGCTGTGATGTAATCCGAACCGGCCAAAGCATCGTAGCCTGTCAATGCCATGTCATCACAGTCCAGCTTCAGGCTGTAGTACCCTGTCTGGACCACCAGATCAGGATTGGCACGCGCTGCTTGATGGGCCTGGTCCTGCGAACGGCGTCCAACCATCCTCGTAGGATAGCCATTTTCAAAATAGATATACGTGTAGTTCTGATTTGGATCAATCGTTTCGGCCAACGCCGGCAGGACGAAGGTTCCGACAAGGGTCGCCACCAAGGCCCTCCATGCCGTCATACACCGACAATTCCTAGAATCACTCATATCGTTCCTTGCCTCACTGTTCTTCTGACGACATCTCATAAACTTCTTGACACGCCCTTATCTTAACGCAACTTCAACCAACCGTCACGCATCAGTTTCTTTCGATCGCTCGCGGAGACCGGCCACGAACGCCTGATTGGGGCTCAGAACATGCAGGCCGTAAAGGTCGCGTGCACTGAATGCATCGACAATCTGCGCCTGCTCGCCCATGTAGACTGCGAATCCCCCGCGCTCACGGTGTTTGGGAACGGTTAATCAAAGCCATAAACTCTCAGTCTTTGCAGAAGCAAGGGCCTGGGACGGTCGTTTTTTGTTTCAAGCTTGATAAATCTTGCTGTGCGGCCCGGCACGTCGATGCCTGCGCGGAAATGCGTCAAGGGGATCTGCCAAGTCTGCTCCAGGGCGACGGCGTGCCAGACCTGTTCCCATGTCTTGCCGTCCAACGAGAGCGAGACTATCAAACCCGCGCTGGTGCCCTCGTTGGGTCGATTCACGACCTCAATCAGGTTCAGGGTCTTAACGGTCCCGAGGTCGATCCTGGCCCATGGGTTCTCCTCGCTTTCCGTATGGAACGTATAATTGACGGTCTTGCCGGAAAAGAGCCTGGCATGGTTGACGGGGTGATCCCACCTTTCATGATTTGAGCTGATCTCAAGGCTTGCGTCTTCGCTGATCAACTCACCGCGACCGGATATAAAGACCTCGGGCAGACGAGCGCCTCCGATGATGCGACCGGACACCACCGGTTCCTTCATCGTCAGTTCGATCACCGTGACCGGATCATCCCGATGTGCCTTGAGCACATCCACGGACAATGCCGAATCCGTCTGTTTGAAAGCAACGGCCTTGCCGGTCAGCGTGCGTGCCGAAAGGATCCTGTTGGAGATCGGGTCCAGTGAGAATCCCAGCCTGGGCCAGTCATAGACGTGCAGATACAGTTTGTTGCCCTTGTGACAACTGCCTCCCCAGCCACCGTTCCTGTAGGGGCCGGCATGCGTTTCATAGATGGCTTCGCCATAGGTCTTCAACCACTTGCCCATGGCCACGGCG
>CAZBTJ010000127.1:0-15835 GCA_964494325.1 uncultured Pirellulales bacterium | reverse complement strand
TATCTGGAACAAGATATTATTGCAGGATAGAAATTATAAGTTTTCTCTCCATGCATCGTATAAAAGTCTGCGCAGTATAGCCATGATTTGTCATAATTGGACGGCAGCAACATTGGGGACAGGGCTATGTCTTTGCATTTAACCTGCAGGGCGAGCAGCTCTGGAAGGTCAGCTATGGGCCGGAATGGAACCGGTCCTACCGAGCCGCACGCTGCACGCCCACGGTGGAGGGCCAGCGTCTTCACCTCATGAGTGGCATGGGCGTGGTGTCATGCCTGGATGCAAAGACCGGGGATAGCCTATGGTCGTTTGATACAGTGGATCTCTACTGCGGGCAATTCCCCCTTTGGGGCATGTCCGAAAACCTCCTAATTGACGGAGACAACGTCATTTGTACACCGGGAGGCAGGACCGCCAGTATTATTGCCCTGCACAAAAAGACCGGCGAGATGGTCTGGGAATGCAAAGAACTCAATCAGTCGTCAACCTACTGTAATCCCCTTGTGTTCAACTGGGTCGGTCGTCGTATCATTGTAACCATGCTCAGAGATTCGGTGGTGGGACTGGATGCATACACTGGCAAACTGCTGTGGCGGGATGAGTTTGACACCTATCATACCGATAGGAAACGGACTGTTAATGCCAATGCGCCAATCTTTCACAATGGACAAATCCACACGACCAGTGGCTATAATAATGGTGGTGCCATGCTTCAACTCAATGCAAACGGCACCCAGATTCAGCGTCTGTGGACTGACACGGCCCTTGATGTGCACCACGGAGGCGTCATCCTGCACAATGGCTATCTCTATGGCTCAAACTGGACGAGTAACAGCTGCGACAACTGGGCCTGCATCCGCTGGGAAGATGGCAAAGAGCAATACAACACACGATGGGATGGCAACAAGGGGTCGCTGATCTATGCTGACGACATACTGTATTGCTACAATGAGAAGAGTGGAGACGTGGCCCTCGTTCGGGGCAACCCCGAAACCTTTGAGATTGTGAGCCGTTTCCAGATAACCAAGGGAGAGGGTCCATTCTGGGCTCATCCGTCTATTGCGAATGGCAGATTCTATATTCGCCATGGCGAATATCTCATGGCTTATGACATCAAGGCTAGGTAAGCCTCTAAGAATTGTCCGTCCGAAAACTCAATCCAGACAGGCCACGGTAAACTAGTCTATGTGTCATTCGAGGAGATTGACAAAATGAAAACAGCATTCAAATGCTCTGATCGACTTTGGATGGTTTTTCTGTGGACCATGTTGGCCTGTTTGCCAACGTTTTCCGCGCAAGAGAATCCCCTTCCGAACGCAGCAGTTCGTCAGACCCTTTCGATCCGAGCGTCAAAGCAGTCAGATGTGAATATCTCCTCTGCCGATTTCATCGGACGGATTTGGCATCGGATGATCAGAAGGCAGGTCGAACGGGCGGCGTCTATCCCCTGTATCCGGAATACAATTTTGCTGCCCTGGCTGTCTGGGGCTGGGGACACGGTGTGGTACTGAATGCACTGGATCAATTTGGCCCTGGTCGATATGGACAAGGTAGTGGCAACAGGCCATTCACGTGGAGGCAAAACAGCCCTGTGCGCAGGCCTGTATGACGACCGAATTGCCATTACAGCGCCCAATTCGTCCGGCACAGGCAGTTTGCGTTACTTCGAAGAAAGTCAGAAACCGCAGAAAATCGGGCATCACATTGGGCGAAACGAACACTGGTTCGGCCCCCAGTACTTCCAGTTTGCCGGAAAGGAAGATCGCCTGCCCTTTGATGCACATTTCGCCAAGGCAGCCATTGCACCGCGAGCTTTTGTGAATTGCCACGCCCGTCAGGATTACTGGGCCAATCCCTATGGCACTGAATTGACACACCGAGCCGCTGCCGTAGTTTTCGAATGGCTAGGCGTCCAAAACCGAATCGGGCTGCACTGGCGAGACGGTAAACATGCCCAAGGCCAGGAGGATTGGGCGGCCCTATTGGATTTTACAGATCACTACTTTTATGGCAAAAAGACAGATCGAAAATTCGCCACATGGGCCTATCCGAACGCTGCGTTACCTTTCAACTGGAAGGCACCGACTACTGCTGTTTTGAAGGAGTGACAAGCTCCCTCATTCTACGCGCACCTGGACATGCCCAATAGCCTCCTGTTCATGCTGATTGCTACGCCGAACCGTGACAATATAATCTCCGCATTTTTGGTATCGATGTGTTGTCACCGCATACCCTTCCGGGTTGTGCTGCTGAGCATTGCCATCCGATTTAACGTTAACAGGCTTGCTGTTGTCCCCAAAATCCCAGATCTCTTCCCCCTGCTGCGTTTGAAAGGACCGCACCTTAAATGTCACTTTATCCCCGGCCTTAAGACCAAAGGTGGGAAAGTAATTTGCATTAATCGCCGGAGGTATGCGATCCGGGTGATGACGATCAATCACGTACACCACGGCAAAGTCATAGGCCACATGTCCGGCGGAGTCAACGGTCTTCACAATCTCACTGTATTGACCCGCTTTTGAGTAGGTTCGTTCGGTCTTTGGGCCCCTGGCAGTTGTTCCATCACAGAAGGTCCACTCATATCGAGTCATCTCGCCAGCCCTACTCCAACTCTTAGACGCATCCAACAACACGGATTCCCCGGTGTAGGCCAGGTGATGCGGCCGAGCGACTGCCATGATATCCGGAGTGTATTGCTGCTGGTACGCCTGCCAGATAAAGGCGTATCCATTTTGCGTCCCCCACAACCCGGACGGTTGACGGCTCGAAATGCCAAAATGCAAATGAGACCAGCCACCACTGCCGCCTTCCTTGCCGATCAGTCCGATACGTTGGCCCATCTTGACGCGTTTGCCGGGAATCATTGGGGTGGCAATCATATCAAGATGACTGTAGCGATAGTACCAACCCCGGTTATCAAGGATATAGACCACATCATAGCGAGGGCTGACGGGTGTGTTGTTTTTATGGCCGTCAAGCACCTGTTCACGGGAGGAAACCACCAATCCGTCTGTGGCGGCCACGACTTCAACCAATCCCTCTGATCCGCCAAAATCCAAACCGTAGTGATAATAGATCTCTCCGCGGCCTGGCACATCACACGCATTGACATAACAGGGAACATTGGCCATCTGGGTATCCGTGGCAAACCATTTCTGCTTGACTGGATATACGAATGTGTCTGGCCGAATCCAGGGCGAATTTGCAGGCCAGAGCCGAATACGTGCATCCTTGGCCAGGCCCCAGGCATTGGCCTTACTGCTGTTTTCCAGATAACCCTTGGTGACCGGACAGTCGATCTGCACATCACCCACGGCAGTAGGCAAGTGATAGGTCGATGAAACCAGAGTCACGATATGATCGTTGACTCTAATCTTGACCTGAGCCCTGCGCACGGCGTGGCGAACCAAGTCCCGCTCTTCAAACAACTCCAGCAGGACCACTGTGGCCGTGGAACCGTCATGAAGAGTAACCTGATGTGTCTGCCCCACACCAAGATCAATGACAGACACGAGCGGTTTAATGACAGTGGCATGAAGAAAAGCCGGTGTCAATAGACATACGAACAGGAGTGTTACGACAGATTTTGTTTTCATTTTTGTCTTCCAATGAATGCTTTACAATATATCACGGAGCCCCGAAGACCAGGAGCCCCCACAGACCTAAAGTTGGCACCTGTACCCTGCCGTCAACAATCTGCAGCACGATCGGCTCCGCATCCGGCGTGATCCAGCGACAGGTGGTGGCCTGAGGGACACCGAGTTGGGAAAGGTTCAACCGCACTCTAACGTCGTTCTGTGTCGTCACGTCATCACGTACTGGATCATACTCATAGTTGAGTAAATGGACAACTGCCGAATTGGGTTTGACGCGTGCCAGTGCACGAAGTTGACCTGACGCCTCAACCTGCACAGCCGGTTCTATTTGGGCGAGAGCCTCCGAAACCGTGACAAAACAGCCCCCTTTTGCCATACGCAGCGTAACCCGTTTGCCATCTGCTGGCAAGAGATTCTCTCGATCTGGAATCAACAGAACACCACACAAACTCAGGTCATTCGAAGACAGCGAATGATCAACAATTTCATCTCCGGCAAGCAGCAAACGATACGATACGCCTTGTGCAGATATTTGATTGCAAAGTTTGAACCAGCGTTGCGACTCCTTGAGCAGTGCACGATGCGGCAGGACGATCCCCAAATCAGCGTGTGACTCATACCCATCCAGCAGACTTGTATGACTTCGCACGAACTGATACAACGGCGCAAAGGTCTCCTTGGGGCCAGAATACCAATGCGTGCCTTTTTCAGTCGTATAGCACCATTGCCGATGCGGCGCCATAAAACAATGGCCCGCAGCGTAGGACAACGCTATCCAGGGCCGAACCAGGCCCGGCAGATTCTGAGCCTTGATAAAGGCCCAATCCTGGCCACTGGCAGTAGCTGCATAGGGCCGCTGTACTGCATCGGCCATTCGATAGGCGACCAGCGGCAAATCCGTCAGTTTCTTCCCGACAGCATGGTGGTCCGTCTCAGCACTAAACAAGTTGAGCGTCCGGTAGTCACTCAGGTGCCGCGGCCAGAGCAGCCCAGCATTGGCACCAAACGCCACATCCCGCCCGGCTGTTTTTTCTGCCAACTCACGTAGCATCTGCATCCAGGCTGCGGCAGCCCGGCATTGATAGATTGTCCACTGCGGCCACAGAGGATGTTGAGTCACACGACGTGTCTGCTGTGCATCGCCAGTAATCATCCACTGTTTAACCTCCTTCCGAAAATCGAAATCTTCCGGCCGCCCCACACCCAGACGCTGCAATTCGCGTGATGGCAGGGATTTGAGGTATCCGCGAAAGCCATCAACACAACGATCACAAAAACAGATCCCCAGCCACAAACCGCCGGCAGATCCCATGTGATCGTCAATATGCACACCATTCGCACCTGCCTTTACCGTTTCGATCACACGTTCGCTCAGGTATTGCCGAAACAACGGCTGCGCAGTACAGCACCACCAGAAAGGAACGCCCTTGTGTTGATGGTCCGTCAGCCACGGCACCTTCACCGGCTGGCCATCAATGTCCCGACAGAGCCCCTGTTCGTAGGTCTCGGGAAAACGCTCATAGTAACGGCTAAACTCCGTAACCATCCCCACACTACCGAAAAACCTGACGCCCTCAGCTGCTTCAAGCGACTTAGGTGTTGGCTTGCCGCCCCAGGCCAGCACGGTTGCCCCGTAGTCCGCGTATGTTGCCTGGTCCGCCTGGTACATAAAGACCACATCAGATCGTTTCACCACACGTGCATCCCCTGCCAGCGCCGTTGGAATCGCGGCCAGCCAACAGATCATTAGGGCCAGCATATTTCTTTTCACTACCACAAGAATCTCCTTCTACGCGTGAGCGTGGTTATGTCTAGCACGCAAAAACAAACTTCTCCCTAAGGATAGCCCAAACGAATGATCGTTGCAATATCCGATTCAATCCGGGATTCTCAAGGCTGTAAATCAACGGGGTGCCAAAGTATACACCTCTACCCCAAAAAACCGCAATCTTCACTAGGAATTGGCTATTCCCTTGACCGTCTTCGTCTTAAGGTCTATAGTTGCATTTCTTCCTGGAAATCAAGCTTCCTTCCAGGTTTCTTTCCACTTTTATTCGATGTTTCTTATACCGAAACGGTAGCTTCGTTAATAACCATACAGAAAGTAACGCTTGATGTACTATTTTTACGCAGAGACAGCGAGGATTGCCATTCACGCAATTCAAACGAAGCAATGCTCAATTCTCTTGTCTTGCGATCTCAATCTGACTGAGATACGCCTGCGTATTGATGGTCAGGTCTTGGTACTCGATGATGGGGCGACGGTCAGTCTGAAACAGCTTGAAACGATCAAGAAACGAAAAACCCGTATTTATGTGCACGATGGTCTTAGCTTGCGTCTGCTTGAAATCCGTAATACGAATTATGTCAAACTGGTCCCTACGGATACGGCTCCCTATCTTGAAACGAGCGGAGTAAAGCTGCATATCTCGAAGGGGATCTGCCCCTTTGAGAGTGCCGGTCGAATGGCCGAGACTGTGGTAAAAAAGGGTGCCTTAGTTTTGGATACTTGCAGTGGTCTTGGCTATAGTGCCATCCGCAGTGCCAAGTTGGGGTGTCAACAGACAGTGACCGTTGAAATCAATGCCGATATCATGCAACTGAGAACAGAAAACCCCTGGTCCTTAGGCCTTTATCAAAATGACGCGATTATTCAGAAACACATGGATAGTGGTGACTTTATCAAGACCTGTGAAGACGATGCTTTTGATGCCGTTATTCACGATCCACCACGTTTTTCCTTGGCGGGTGGGCTTTATGCCTATGACTTTTACAGACAGTTGAAACGGGTCTTGAAAAAGAGAGGGCAACTTTTTCACTATACAGGTAATCCCCATACCGTAAAAAATGGACATAGCTTTGTCTCTGGCGTAACAAAACGCCTTTACGATGCCGGCTTCAAAAAGGTGATTCCTGAGAAAGAACTTATGGGTGTCAAGGCCTTTGTGTAAATAGGGCATGAATGACTACATCCTTCCGTCTGCTTTCAGGAGACACCTCTAGTTTAATGAGTTTTCCATTTTTTAAAACGCCCTCGACCGTTGTTTTGTTGGGGGCATGTAATTTGAAGTCAACATCCCACTCTTTTGGCCAGGCCGGAAACAGGAGGATTTTATCGCCACTGGTTTGCATCAGCATTTCCTGAAGGCCTATCATGCCTGAGCCTCCCCAGTTGTGATCAGGCACCCAGTCGTGACCTGGTCCCCAGAATGTGGGATACCGTCGCGAACTGTCCTGCAGTTTTCTGGTGTTGTAATCAGCGGCCTCCTTGGTCATGCCCATACGGGCAAAAAAGATCCCATCCTGATGCCAGCTTTGAATTTTACCTTTGCGAAATGCGGGTGCCAGCTCATAGGTGTTTTTAAATGTCTGAATTTCCTCATCTCCAAGCTGAAACTGATCAAAGGGAAACAAAGAATAAAACTGGGGTAATTCCTGGTTTGATTCTTTTAGCCAGGTCTCAGCCGGTTTTATGGTTTTTTTACCGTCTTGCTCATCAAACGAAAACTCCGGAACTCTACTTAGAAATCCGCGATAGTATTCTTTCTCGTCTGAAGACACATATGTCTTGTCCAAACTTAATAGGCCATTCAGACAGGCCCGCAGTCCGGCAATCAAGTCACTCGGGTTTTTGGCGCCGCGGTATGATTCGCAAGAGGTTGAGGGAAATATGACCAGTTTTCCCTGTTCGTCAAAAGGCTTACCTGTACGCATTTTCTGGCGGAGTTGGTAATGCTCATCAAAGAACACAATCGCCGCTTTGATGAAGGGCATGTACTGGGAAATGTCCCTGCCTGAAAAGCGGTGATATTCCAACATCATGTAGGCATGTTCAACCTGCGATTCCCAATGATAGGCACAGGACTGGTTGGCCATCACACCTTGCTCTGCCAGACTATTATAACCACGCGCCCCTGTAGCACGAGGATCTCCAAAGGGGATTTCCTCACCCCGTGCACGATGGCCATTGCCTTCCCAGCCCCAGCCAGCACCAAAGACGATGCCCGGGGCACTCATGTACTCGGGAAAAACCGCGCCTTTGTGACCAAAGTGTGTCTTGACCCGAGCAATGGCGCCAGGCAGACCCTTGCGATACAGTTCAAACTGAGCAAGTATGGCATCATAATCTCCGGCCTTCAACATGGGCCAATACAAAAGACGCTGATTCTGTGCCGTATGCACGGCACCGCCCCACTGTCTCCAATCAGGTTCATAGGCCGTACCCTTATTCACAAGCACCGGGTCGTAAATGAGGTTCCCCCCATTAAACTTGGTGGGATACTCGCCAAAGGCGTTACCTCCAAGCTGGTATCTGAACAGTTGATAGTTGCGGCTCATCTGCCATACTGGATTGGAAACATCAGGGGTGTCTGGTTTAACACAGATATAACTGCGTTTCCAAAAATCGTGCCACCAGGAGACTGTTTTATCAAAGGCTGCCCCATGGTTTTCGCTGGCTTTATGGACCGTCTCAGAAAGATGTTCATGCCAGCCCTCTGTTGTTTTGGCCTGCTCAATGTGTGTGGCAATGAGTATGTGATGTTTCCTCTTTGCCTTTTCACTCTTTAGTGTCCAGGATTCATAGGGCGTAATCTGATATGTGCCCTGACCTGTGCCTGCCTGAATCAAGCCTTTGCCAAACAGAAGGCCCCCAAAGGTACGGTCTTTGATGTCATCACAAATGTCATCTGCATACGCTTCCAGACCCTGCTGTTTGATGAGTACCTCGGGGATCAGTTTGTCTTTGGGATTACGGTGATAAAAGAGTATCCCCTTATCAGTAGAGGATATTTGATCCTTGGCCCGTATCACCTTCCCGGGATAACCTTCCAAACTGAAGCAGGTAAAACGATCTCTTCTAATGCTCACAGGCAAGAGCTCTTTGTCCTCGGTGCGCCAACTCTCGTACGCAGCAACCACCTCAATTTTCTTATCCGCTTCTATCTCCACATGGACCACGGGGTTGTGCACATCGACCCACAATTTGACCAGGACCTTCGGTCCACCAGGCTTCTTGGCTTCAATCTCAATAAAACCATCAGCCAGTATTAATTCCTGACGAAACACAGCGTCATCTGCAAAAAGGTTTGGCGTCAACTGCACCCGAAACCTTCCCATCTTCAAGTACTCGCCATTTTCACTCAGAGAGCCACTTCTTTGGATATATAAAAGAATATCCCCATTTTCTACCCACACATTGCAGCCAATGTCGCCCCCCACCAGCGGCATGGACTCACTGGCATTTTTGCTCTGTTCTGTCCAGACAACATTGTAGCCATCCAGACTGCTCGATTGACTTGTCGCCTGCTTCGCCCCGATGAGAACAAAAAGGCATATGAGGTATCGCACGCCAAGTTTAATCCTGGATCGTCTGTTTCTTTTGGCACTGACGATGTCTGCCGTGCATGGGTTACCGTGTGGTTTCATGTGAGTTTCACTTTCTATATCTATGATCGGGTCAAAGCCTTGATGGATCTACCATTTAATCAGCAACAGTCTCTCTTGTCCAGCCTGCAACTCAACGGGTAAGCCTTCGTGGAGCTGCTTTCCATTGTACGTGTCCTGCGATCCGCTTGTGAGGTTCTTGACAACATACGACTTGCCTGGTTCAACAGTGAACCATTCGGGCATGGTGTTCATGCGGGGCCAGTCATGCTTGAAACCCATATAGATACGATGTCGCGGGATGTCAAAGACCAGCTTGCCCTTGTAGGCGATGTTCGATTTGAGGACAATTGCCAACCCATCTTCCGTCTGGCTCGCACCCAGTGTCAGGCCCTGCTGCCACGGACGGGCAATGACCCCGCGCGTGTGCATGAGTGCATGCATGATGGCCGTCCGAACGCCATTGGACTGCAGTTTCATGGTGCCCCACAGGTGATCGGCCTTGTCGACGTACACAATATTGGCAGCCACTTCTCGATCCGCCCATGCCAGGCCTTCAGCCACTGGAAGGCGATTCATGATGTAGATGCCGCCCTCCACAGAGTCGGCAAATCCGTCAATAGAATTGCCCTCCCATTGACGATTCTTGTAGGCCGGTTTTGCCAGGTTACGCAGGACCTGCTCCATATGTGCCCTGTAAACGGGCTCTTCTGCGACCCAGTCATAACAAAGATATGCCACATAATTATAGCCCCACCCATCGCTGAGGCGACCCTTGGGTCCCAGGGTATCGTGCATGATGCCATCTTCGTTGGTACCTTTATCAAGCACGGTATCCAGCATCTTTTTCATGTGGGGAAGGTATTGCTTTGCCTTGGCCGGATTGTGAACAGACTCCACACCGAGCAGCAAGCCAAGGCCGCCAATGATCTCGCAGCCGTGGTCACGAAGTCGGGTCGGCACAAAATCGCCCTTCAATAAATAGTAATCCGAAAGACGCTCAGCCCATTTGAGGTACTTTGTCTCTCCGGTCATGGTATACAGACGCACAAGCGCCTGGATCTGTTCGCCATTGACCTCAACATTCGTAGAAGGAATCTTACCGTACTTGGTGTCAATGGTTGGCCTGGCCCATATCTCGTCTTGAATGGCCTTCATGCGATCAAACCATTCATCCTTGCCTGTCACCTCGACAATGGCAATCAGCCCGTCCTTCACATATTCACTGCCACCAAACGTGTTCTTTGGATCGGTAAAGAACCCCTTTTTACACTGCTTGATCTCTGCATGAAGCGCCCCACGAACCGGGCCGTTCAGGGCATCGAGATCTGTCAACCACGCTGCCCACACCAGGAACGGATAGCAGTCCGCCCACGCATCCTGGTAATTGAAATTGCCGTCCGGATGATATAACCCTGTATCGGGCTCCATCTTCTTGAGTGCCACCTCGTGCAGCCATCGCTGAACCTTGCTGATCGTGTATCCCGCAATCTCAGAAGACTGCCTGGCCTGGCCCACCATGTTGGATTGACCAAGCAGAATGCAGTCCTGCAATGTCTCTTTTGCCAGGACCTGTAACCGGACGGACTTCGGTGCAAAGGGTTCGATCTTGACTGTGTTGACACCATGCTTGAGAGACTTTGTCACGTCAAGCCGGAACGGTTTCCCTATAAATCCGCCCACATACTGGCCGTTGAGGGTCACCCGTGCCGCATCTTCCTGCGACAGTTCATCCATGTCAAGGACAACACGTGCCTGACTCAGATCCACGCTATCTGGCACGGTGCATTGTCCAGAGAATGAATTGGCCTTAACAGGACTTGGCGCAGGTCCAGTAAATCTGCCCCATACACCTGCGCCGAAAGAAGCGACTTTCCTTGCCGCCACCCAGCCATTATCATCAAACGCGGTCGTCTCCCAACCTGCCTGCGGGGCCTTGGCTGTCTTCCAACTGATGTCCACCAAGGAAGACACCGCCTCACCCTTTTCGTATTCAACCAACAGCCGGCCCAACACGCCAGCCGGACTGGCCGTGGTGCCGCCATTGACTGCAGAGATCGCGATCACGTTTGCACCTGGCTTGATGAATTTGGCCACGTCGATCTTCTTCAACTTTTTCCAGTTATCAATGTCTTCGCTGCTCTTACCGGCTGCCTGGCCATTGACGTACAGGGTGAAGAAGTTATCCGCTGTCACGGTGAACACAGCGCTTCGTATTTTGCCTCGTTTGGACAGGGTCACTGTCTTGCGGAAATATCGGGTGCCTGCCGGGGGATTGGCTTCAGGAAACCAGACCCATGAGCTCTTGTCCAACCAGTTATCCTCTTTTGCCTTGACCGATGCGGGCAGAGGTGCGACATCGCTCTTGACTGCAATGGAAGAGCCGGCACGCACAGCATCCCCCTCAATCCTGGCTGGCAGGTTGCGTCTCTTCTGATTGAACACGAGCAGCACACTCTCCATCGGTTCAAGCACCAGGGAAAACTCAACATGCTTGCCATGACGCTGGCATGCGACAGCCGTGATCTCATTTCGCATGGCATCCCAAATTTCAGGGAACCCTTTGGCCTGGACCTTTAAGCGAAATCTCTTTGCCTTGTTTACATGGTCCTGGTTACAGAGAAGGAAGATGTCCTTCTTGTCCTTAACCCTGTGCAGCACATGCAGCCAGTCATCTGTGTCGCCGTCAAGCACTTCAACGACAGGAGGTATGCCCGCATCTTGGTGAAGGACCGCTGAAATCATGTCGGCGTCCGGCTTGATGGGTAGGAAATAGGACCGGCCTCCTGCAGCATTTATGTTGCAGGCTTTCGTCCCCGCCTTGGCATGGTGTCCCCACAGGGCATCCCGGAGTGCAGTGATCTCCTCGGAAGCATGCCCAATTGTGCCAGATTTTGACGGTAGGAAGCCATGGCCGATCACCACACCGCCCTGGTCGTAGAATGCCTTGGCCTTGACCAGTGTGGCATGGGGTATGACCTCCGTGGGCGGGACAATGAGAACCTGGTAGCGTTCCTGATGGAGCGTGATGTCCTTGCCGTTTAGAGCCGCATCCCCTTCAAAGGCTTCAAACGGTAGCCAGTCACAATCGTAGAGGGCGTCCTGCAGTACGGTGGTCATGTCCTCGGGTGTGACATAGTTGCCAACACGTTTTGCATTACCACTGAATAACAAGGCCACGGGACATACATGCCTGCCACCGGTCAGCATAAGGCTGAGTCGACTGGTCCAGTCGGCATACACACGATAGAGCGGCCAGCGGGGCTCAAGGCCGTCATTGTAGAAATATGGTGGATAGTCCTTATCATGTGGCGCCTTGGGGTTGAACGAATGCGGAATCATAAAATTGACACCCCGCACCTGCATCTGGTCGGTGAGCCATTTCATCTGAGGATAGGTCAAGACCTGGTTGTAACCCCCAAAGATCTCACACATGGCAAGGTCGTCCTTCTTGCCATATACATGCGAGATGGAGCTTGCGATCTTGGGCGTCTGGTAGATGTCATGAGGACGCTGGCCTGGATACATCTGTCGCACCACCAGATCAATGCCGCCCATGTCACTGTACTTCTGAACGCGCATCATGTCACCGGCACAGAAATCCGGGCGAAGATAAAGGTCCCCATGCTCCATGAAGTGACCGATCGAGACTACATCATGGTCATTGCACCACTTTGACATGCCCCCATACATCACACGGCCCCAGGCATCAGCCAGAGCCTCCATGTACTGATAGCGTGCGGCAACCTGGTCATCCCCAGCCAGTTTGAAGGTGTAGGCCACATAGGCCTTTTTCCAATCCACGCCCCATTCAGCCAGTATGACGTTGAGTTCCGTGCCCCAATCGCCTCTTGTCTCGGGCTCGTCATAGAAAAAGCCCGGTATGGTCTTGCCAAAATCGTCCTTGAAATGGTCGAAATGCGGCTGGTACACGGTCTGGATGAACCAGTCCGTACAATCCCGGCTCGCACCATCAACGCTCAGCCCACCACCCTGGCCCAACTGAGGCGCCTGGGCGTGCGTAAACTTAATCACTTGCCAACGCCCGGCCGGTGCCCGCCATGAGAGCTTGCCGTCTTTAATAAAAGCAGCCAGATCGACCAGGCTGTCACCCTCGATTTCCTTGTGCGCATTCACGCGTCCTGCCACGGCGCCAATGTATCGCTCACCACCATAGCCGCCAGCCGCAAACAAACTCGATCCCTTGACATCCACAGCCTTGGCCACCAGAGTCTTGGCTGCATAACGAGGCGGAACCTTTCCTCCAATAGACTGACTGGGCCACCATCGCTCGTCAAAGATCCACATCTGAAGATCAAGTTCTTTGGCCTTTTGCAGACAAATATCAAGGTCCCTGTACCAGCGAGGTCCGAGCCAATCGCTGTGGGGACGTGACTCGGCCGTGAAGCTGCCATTGCCACCCTCAGCGACCTTTTCAACGTAGGCTTCAAGTCGTTCCTTGGTTTCGTTCTTGTCGCCATGCATCCAGAACAAAGGCCCAGTCAATCGCCGGGCCTCCATGGGCAGTTCCTTGAATTGCGTTTCCAGTGTGTCAGCCGCAGGCACAGTCATCACCGCACACAGCAGCACTGCAAGACCAAACCCAATGACGTGCTGACGCTTTATTCCTGAGTTGGTTGGTTTACACATGATAACTCTCCCTTTATGCTATTGATGGTTTTTAAAATCGGTTGAATGCAACACCCGTTTTGTCCCCTTGGGCATGTCGGCCTTTACGATCTGACCGGCATAACGAACCACACAGGTCTGCCCTGTTTTCGACTTGATGACCGCTTCCTCCAGTTTGTGATTGTCCCATTTTATGTTGACCTCAAAGCCGCCTCTGGCACGGAGGCCTTCAACGGACCCTGTGGCCCATGCCTCAGGCAATGCCGGCAACAGTTCTATGATGCCGCCATCAGATTGCAGTAACATTTCTGCGATGCCAGCACATCCACCAAAATTGCCGTCAATCTGAAACGGAGGACACACATCAAAGAGGTTGGGATGCGTACTGTCTTTCAACAGCTCTGCCAGCATCTTGTGTGCATAGTCTCCCTGATGCAGGCGGGCTCGAAAATTGATCTTCCATGCCTTTGACCACCCAGTACCTCCATCACCCCGATGTTTCAGGGTGACTTTACAGGCCTCTGCCAGGGCGGGCGTTTTCACCGGATCAATGAGCCCTCCGGGATGCAATGCCCAAAGGTGCGACAGATGCCGATGCGTAGGCTCAGGGGCCTCCATATCCCAGTCCTCCAACCATTCCTGAAGCTGACCCGCCTTGCCGATCTGAAGAGGCGGCATCTTGTCAAGGGCCGTCTTCAACTCATCACAAAAAGATGCGTCCATCTTTAGGATGTCCCCGGATTCGATACAGGCTTCAAACAATACACGAATAATGGCCACATCCATGGTAGGCCCCGCACACACACTGACGTTTTGATGGTGCGCATTCTCAGGTGAATTACTGGGATTGGTCACCAGAAAACCCTGGGGCGGATGCTCGACCATAAAATCCAGAAAGAACAGGGCAGCCCCCTTCATCAGGGGGTAGGCACGATCTCGCAGAAAACTTACATCGCCACTGTACAGATAACTCTCCCAGGCATGCGTACTCAACCAGGCACCCCCGGTCATCCACATGCCCCACCTTGAGCCATCCACAGGTGCTGCACCGCGCCAAAGATCCGTATTGTGGTGAAGGACCCATCCCCGACACCCATAATGTTCTCTGGCCACCTTGCCTCCGGTCTTGACAATGTCATCCAGCATGTCAAAAAGAGGGCCATGACATTCGGCCAGGTTGGTGACTTCAGCTGGCCAGTAATTCATTTCAGTATTGATGTTGACCGTGTACTTGCTGCCCCAGGGTGGCGTGGTGTGCTCGTTCCATATGCCCTGAAGATTGAGCGGCTGGGTCCCCGGTCTGGAGCCGCTGATCATCAGGTATCTGCCAAATTGAAAATACAGGGCTTCCAGGCCCGGATCAACGATGCCTTTTTTGTAATTGGCCAATCGTTCATTGGTAGGCGTGGCATTTTTTGAGGGATTGTCATCGCCTAGATTAAGCCTAACACGACTGAACAGCTGTTGGTAGTCCGCCACGTGACTGTTTCGAAGGTGACCATACGCTTTACCTTCAGAGAGTTTCATGCTGTCACGGCACCGCTGTCCAGGATCACCGCTGATGTCCCTGTAGTCGATATAGCTGGTGGCAGCCACCAGACGACAAACGACAGTATTGGCATTTCTGATCTTCAATACATTCTCGTCCATTGAAAAGCGTCCACCCTCATGATCAACCTTCAGACGCGTTTCAAATCTCAGGCCCGGGCCTTCTACACCAGCAATCAACGGTCGATCCTTACCATCGCCAATCCATTGTCCCTGCATCACAAGCATGTTGCCATCTGTCGCTCTCACGCTGTGTTTATGAGGCGAATCAAGAGTCAGATCCGCATTCAGAGCGCCGGGCCGGTCACAGGAAAGACGTATTACAACGGCCTGATCAGGCGCAGAACTGAAGACTTCGCGCACAAAGGTTATGCCATCACGCTGATAACTCACTCGCGTAATGGCTTCATCCATGTCAAGTTCTCGTGTGTAATGCGTCACCTTGCCCTGTTCGGAAAAAGACAGAGATAGATCACCCAATGTTTGATACGCCTGCATACACTTTGGAATGCCCAGCAGATGGGCCTGCACAGTTTGATCCGCCTCGCTAAACTGCTCATTAAAGATCAATGCCCGGACTTGTTTCAAATGATCAAGGGTCTCGGGATTGGTATAGTCGTGAGGCCAGCCTGACCAGAACGTATCCTCGTTGAGCTGGATCCGTTCCTTGGTTGTGT
>CAZBTJ010000126.1:0-16085 GCA_964494325.1 uncultured Pirellulales bacterium | reverse complement strand
ATTCTTGTCAGTTCTTTTCGGTTTTAGTCACAAAACGGTGACTTGCCTTTAATGCAGCCCTCACTTGTGAGGGAGGCGTCAATAAAGTGTTCCTATTACGGACCGAAACCGCCCACGCCTCCCATAATTTTACATTGGCACACATGTCATCTAGACTGTCATTTAGTCTGTCACATGTCTTGTCACATTGTGTCACCATAAGTGCGTCTCTAAGCAGGCGTTACATTTTCCTGTCTAATCATTTCGTTTAATATAGTGTACGGTTTTGTATACACACTATACCCTACAAGAGTATACGAACAACCGGCCGCGGTCTACTGTTTTTCGAATTTCCCACATTTTGTGTTTGCACTTCGATACATCTATTGTTACTATCCCGATTGTAATGATCCTAGATATGGTATAAAACATGAACAAGCTGAAAAAGAATCAGGCGATTGAGTTGCTTCGCGAGTATAGACAAGAACTCGTTACAGAGCTCAAAACTATGGACGAAGCAATACGGCAGATGTGCGGCGACGTGCCCATGCCGATTCCAAAACCACATACAACAGCTCGCAGTGTTGGCGAACAAGGCATTATTTGGTCTAAGTTAACTGCCCAAGAGGCGGTGATCCACTTTTTGAAACTGAATCCTGAAACGGCCTACCGTTCTTCTGAAATTGGCAGACATTTAAAAGAGCAACATGTTGCAGGGTCAGACAAAAAAACCTTCGGATCAATGATTGCGACTACCGTTCGGCGCGTTGAGGAAAAAGGCAAGGCTACTCGAACAACTGTTCGCATTAATGATCGTGATGTGGCGGCTTTTAAATACAAAAGTGAAGTTCTTGAGAATACATAGAAAGGGCCACGGATGGCTAATAAACAAATAAAAATAGGCGATTATTGAGTAGGTATGAACTACATCAATAATCGCCTATGCTCTTTTTGATGGGGGCCAAGTAGGTACTGTGTCCGGCCTTTACAACCACGGCACGCGGGTTCGATCTCCCGCTGGCTCCATCTATATACTTACCGGGGGGTAGCTTGGTGCACCCGACGGCTCTACACCTGTTTGGGGTGGGGTTCGATTCCCCGGACCTCCATCGTATGTATATTGCAAAGATCGTCCGTCTCTATTACTCAACAATAGCAAAATCTTAAGATTTGTCAAGGCTCATAATTGACATCCTGCCCGGCCGACTCTAAATCCCTGCGCGATATTTCGATCAATTTTGAGCGAGCCCACGACGATAGAGATAGCCCTGACAGCTTTGCTGCTTTTTCAAAATCGCGTTTAACATCTGGCAGTACGCGTACTTGCAATATCTCTTTTTTTACTAAGTGTTCTGGTTGCAGTGGTCTGCCTCTCTTATTCATGGTTTTTACTGTACTGCAAAAAAACTTTTTAATCAAGTACATTTTATTGTTGGCTGTGTATTTATATGCAGTACAATAAATATAGGCCTTAGAGGGCCAGACCTCAACTTAAGACTTTCGGCTTGTATTAGGCACTAACGGCAAGACCGATACGCATAGAATATGAAGGGGCCGTTTACCATGTAACACTTCGTGGGAATGACCGCAAGGCCATCTTTAAAGACAGACGAGGATCGCGAGCAATTTCTTGAGCTTAAGTTGAGGTCTGGCCCTTTAAAGCCTTCCAATACTCAACAAGGAACATCCATCGGATGAATGAAAAAAGTGGAGCGAAGCGACTTCCTTCCTTGGACATTGGATATTCCTTGTTGGACATTGGGTGTTCAGAAAGATCTGGCGGATAAATGGCGTCACATTGAAAAACTAAGGGATCGGTCCCGAATGGCACTTTATGTTGCGCGCAACATAAGGCACTAACTTAAGCATGCTTGTCACCCCTTTTCTTTGTCGCGAGCTTTGTCGATAGGCGGCCGGAGGCCGCAAATGCAGGCTCCTTTGTCGTTGTTTCGATTAAGTTTGCGACAAAGCTCGCGACAAAGTTGTAGTGCCATATCAGTCCCCGGGCAAACTAAGGGAACCTTAAAATCTCTGATTGAAAACCTGGTGCATCCTGCTTTTATCCGCGGAAAAAATAAGTACGAACCACTGTGTGTGCTAGATAAATAGATCCCTCGGTGCCTCGGGATGACAAGTCCGTTTGAGTCTAGCTGGTCGCGGGTCCATTAGTGGAGATTAGTGAGGATTGGCGGTTAAGGAATCCTATTCGAGCAAGGCTCGAACCTTTCTGTGAAATCTGTCATTTCTGTGGTTAGAACAAAGGAATTCAAGACGAAATAAATGTGATCAGGAGGTTGACAAGTCGGCTATGGAATCATATTATACGATTATCTGATATTGAGATTATTGAAAGGAGTCTTCAGATGCAGCCTAAAGCGTTGACAGTCACTGAAGTGATCCGCAATTTCTCGGACTATATCAGCCGGGTGGCGTATCAACGGGAATCCTTTATTTTGTGTAAGGGCAAGCGCCCTATGGCGGAGTTGCGTCCTGTGCCTTCGGGTAGACAGCTTGGCGAACTTCCGGCCTTGCTGGCAGGGCTGCCTCATCTTTCCGGGCCCGAGGCTGTCGCTTTTTCCAAGGATCTTGAAGCTGAGCGTGGAGCCCTTGGGGCAGAGGAGTTGAGAAACCCATGGGACTCATGATCGATAGCAATATTCTCATTGGCTTTGAGCGACAAGCCATTGACGTCAACGCCTTCATTCAGGGAAGGGAAGAGGAGACGTTTTTTGTTTCTGTGATTTCCGCCAGTGAACTATTGCACGGTGTTCATAGGGCCAAGAACCGAAAGACCAAGGCTACGCGTCTGGCTTTTGTGGAGGCGGTGTTGGCGTCCATGCCTATACTTGATATTGATCTGGCCACTGCCAGGTGTCATTCCCAGTTGTGGAGTGATCTGAGCAAGCGTGGAAACATGATTGGCGTGCATGATTCATGGATTGCCGCAACCTGTCTGGCTCACGGTTTGAAACTGGTCACAGAAAATAAAAGGGAATTTCAGCGAGTACCTGGCCTGGAGCTGGAGGCGTGGGATTCAGGCAACTAACCTAAGCATATTTGTCACCCCTTTTCTTTGTCGCGAGCTTTGTCGATAGGCGGCCGGAGGCCGCAAATGCAGGCTCCTTTGTCGTTGTTTCGATTAAGTTTGCGACAAAGCTCGCGACAAAGTTGTAGTGCCATTCGGGGCAGTCCCCGGGCAAACTAAGGGAACCTTAAAATCTCTGATTGAAAACCTGGACTTGGATGTCGAACGCTTCGATGCAGATCGCAAGGCAGAGGTAATCCTGGCCAAGTTGAAGGCGGACATTGATCTCGGTATCGCCTTGGGCATTGACGGGACACCCTGTGTGTTTCTTAATGGACGCCGTGTGTATGACGCACGGACTCAGGCTTTATGGTATCTGATCACACACGAGATGGAGCACAGCGGGAACATCCACGATCATGAGTGACGATTGGTCTACCTCATGTTCTATAAAAACATTGCCTTGAGATGGACAATTCTCCAAACTCCAGTTTTAGATCATTTTGGGTTGTATCCTCTTTCCTGGTGACTCCGTACTGAGCCTTCTGAATAAAATGGGAATTGAACTTGACAAAAAATAGGCAAAGCTATACATAGAGTTTGGTTAATTTTAGCTTCATCAAGTGAGGGACTCATTTTGAGCCAAACGGACTTTTCATCCTTGACCCTGCAATCCGATTTGCTAAAGAACATTGCTTCTCTTGGTTTTGAAGAGATGACACCCATCCAGGCCCAGAGTTTGCCACCTATCTTGGCGGGCAAGGATGTCATTGGGCAAGCAAAATCCGGGTCAGGAAAAACAGCGGCATTTGGTCTGGGCCTCTTGGAGAGGCTGAATATCAAGACATGCCGTGTGCAATCTTTGGTACTCTGTCCGACGCGAGAACTGGCGGATCAGGTGTCCAAGGTGATTCGTCAACTGGCTCGGACACTGCCCAATGTGAAAATTCTGACCCTGTGTGGTGGGATGCCGTTTCGTCCTCAGGCCAGTTCTTTGCAGCACGGGGCCCATATTGTGGTGGGCACACCAGGACGTGTAGGTAAACACATGCGCAAGGGCCTGCTAACCTTGACGTATCTGACCACGCTTGTGTTGGATGAAGGCGACCGCATGTTGGATATGGGATTCCAGGATGAACTGGATGCCATCATCGAAAATGTGCCGATGCCTCGACAGACTCTGCTGTTCAGCGCGACCTATCCCCTCAAAATACAATCCATTGCTGAGCGTATCATGCTTAATCCTGTAATGGTCAAGGTGGCTTCCACGCATGACAACAGCAGTATTCAGCAGCATTTTTACGAGATCGATCAACATCAACGTTTGTTCGCTTTACGTGTGTTGCTTCAACATCATCGCCCGGAATCTTCGGTGGTCTTTTGCACAACCAGGGTTGAAGCTCAGGAGGTGAGTGATGCGTTGGCTGCGGAAGGATTTAGTACGCTTGCCTTGCATGGCGATCTAGAGCAGAGTGAGCGTGATGAAACCCTGGTCAGATTTGCCAATAAAAGTGTGTCCATTCTCGTGGCCACTGATGTGGCGGCTCGTGGCCTGGATATTGATAGCATAGATATTGTTTTTAATTACCATGTGTCGCGGGATTTTGAAGTGCATGTTCACCGAATTGGTCGCACGGGCCGAGCTGGAAGTAAAGGTATGGCCTGTTCTTTGTACAGCGAAAAAGAACAGTACAAGATATCCTTACTGGCAGAGTTTTTGGGACAGACCATCGACAGCGAGCCTCTACCTTCGCAATCAGGATTAGAAAAACCAAAAATGGAGGCGACCATGGCCACTATAAAGATTGGCAGCGGCAAAAAACAGAAAGTTCGCCCCGGCAACATACTGGGTGCCTTGACCGGAGCCAATGGTCTGGCCGGCACGCAGGTGGGAAAGATTCATATCTTTGACAACTGGTCTTATGTGGCGGTCACACGCGACTCTGTGACAAAAGCACTCAAAAAACTGCGAGAAGAAAAGTGGAAGGGACGCCCAATCCAGGGCTGGCTTATTAAAGATTAGATACCATTTCAAGGGCGGGGCTCACCTATTTCGGTCAATAGATACACGGCAAAGGAGGCCAGCCAGTGTTCGCCTTCATAGTGGCCGCTGGCAATGTGGGGGAGTGTGGCTTGGGTGTGGCGCGATGCAGAGGTGGCCAGGATGGGTCTTGTGGGATCGCCTGCTGGGAGGGACCTGGCGATTCCTTTCATGCACCAGGCGCGGCTGAGATTCAGGCCGTCGAGATGGACAATTTTGGGGTCACTGCGATCAGAGACAAAAGCGGGTTCAAGCAGGGACCGAGGTTCATGCCTATCGAGATCAGGGAGAAACGCATGGAGCCATTGCGCAAAGTCTTCCGTAGGCAGTATGCGCCGCATGAGATCAGCTTCCATGAGAGACCTGGAGAAAAAATCGTCTCCATCAGGTTCCCATTGGGCAGGGTAGTCTTTGTCCTGACCGAAATAATCCAGACTGCGCTGCACGAGGAGGTGTTCAAGCGGTTGATGTCCCACGGTGCGCGCATAATCCAGGGCAAAGGCGATGCCAAAGGCCGTATTGGGATGCACACCTCGGCGGATGGGGTAGGTCTGTTTGGGGAGAAACTCCAGGTAGCGTTCGACCATGACCTGGGCGAGGGGGGTAAGGTTTTTTGACCATGCCTGGCCTTCGTTATCGTTCCAGTTGTGCAGTTCCGCCGCGAGTTTGAGCAGCCAGGCCCAGCCATAGGTGCGTTCAAATGAGGTGCGGTTGGACTGTTTCAGGTAGTCGACTTCAACCGCAATATTGTCTTTGGACAGGGTTTCATGTAACGACTGTCGTATGGCATTGGCTTGGGGAAGTTGCGGAAACAGTTTGAGCAGACGCACCAGCATCCAGTGGCCATGCACGGATGAATGCCAGTCAAATGAGCCATAGAATGCCGGATGCAGTGTGGCTGGCGTCATGACCTCAGCAGCACTGTTCATCACGTGATCCAGCTTGTTGGGGTACTCACGTGGTATGCCCTGAAGGGCGAGTTGGGCAAAACGACTGGCTGTGTCCTGGTCCAATGTCATAAACATCTCCGGCATCTCCGTCAGGCTGCGTTTCTTAAGCCGACCACAGGAGGGCAGCAGCGCGAGGCTGAGCACCCACAACATAACAAGGCAATGTTTCATATGACTCACACCCAAATAAAAAGGTCATGATTTATATTCCGTCCCCTTATGGAGATGAATCTGCATACCCTGCGACCTCCGCGAGAGGCCTTTATTTTTACTGAAAACTGCCTACTGAAAACTGAACACCGAGATCTCCGATCTCTCTCAAGACAGGCGACTTTTAAAGTCTTCATACGTAAACTGTCGCTGCAGCTGATATGCATTTTTTTCAGGATCATACAACACAATATCGGGCAGGTTGATGCCGTTGAACATGGTGTTTTTCACCATGGTGTAGTGGGCCATGTCATGGAAGATGAGTTTGTCACTGACGTGCAACGGCGCATCGAACGAGTAGTCACCGATTATATCACCTGCCAGGCACGTGGGGCCGGCAAGGCGGTAGGTGTGTGATTTTACGTTTGGCAGATCAGCGCCTGTGATGGTGGGGCGGTAGGGCATTTCCAGGACATCGGGCATATGGGCTGCGGCTGAGGTGTCCAGGATGGCGATGTCCATGGTGTTGTGTACGATGTCCAGGACGGAGGTCACGAGGAAGCCCGTGTTTAAGGCTATGGCTTCGCCGGGTTCGAGAAAGACCTGGACGTTGTAGGTCTGTTTGAAATCCCTGATGAGTTGGCAGAGCAGGTCTACGTCGTAGTCGCTACGCGTAATATGGTGGCCCCCGCCAAAATTGACCCAGTCCATGCCCTTGATGACATTGCCAAACTGGGTTTTCACCGCCTGGACGGTCCGTTCCAGGGCATCTGCATTGAGTTCGCAGAGTGTGTGGAAGTGCAGGCCTGTGATGCCATCCAGATCAATGGCTTTGAATGCGTCCACAGTGATACCCAATCGAGAGCCTGGTGAGCAGGGGTCATAGAGCGCGGTTTTGACTTCCGAGTGTTTGGGATTCACGCGTAGGCCACAGGCAATGGGACGCCCCGTTTCGTGGGCCTGTTGTAGGATAAGAGGTTTGTATCGTTGCCATTGAGTGGCCGAATTGAACACAATATGATCCGCGATTTTGAGATACTCCAGCATATCGTCTGTGCGATACGCCGGTGCACAGAGGTGGGTCTGTTTGCCGAAAAACTCGGCACTGAGTTTGGCTTCATGCAGAGAGCTGACTGCGCAACCACAGAGGACCTGTTTGATCTGATCAAATGTACTCCAGGCCGCATACCCCTTGAGTGCCAGCATGATTTCGCAGCCCGTGTCTTGCTGTACGTGATCAAGTACATCCAGGTTTCTCTGGAGCAGGCCACGATCAATCAGGTAGCAGGGCGTATTCAATTGTGTCAAATCATAAGTCAATACAGTCACTCCATTTCGGAGTGACAGTGATACGGTGATACCGTCACACCGTCACACTGTCACACTGTCACACTGTCACACTGTCACACTGTCACACTGT
This sequence comes from uncultured Pirellulales bacterium, assembly GCA_964494325.1. Taxonomy (GTDB): domain Bacteria; phylum Planctomycetota; class Phycisphaerae; order Sedimentisphaerales; family Anaerobacaceae; genus JAIPFM01. The sequence continues at coordinate 8,520 of CAZBTJ010000126.1, read as the reverse complement.
CACACCGGCTACCTTCCTACCTTCCTACCTTCTTACCTTCTTAACTTCTTGCTTTCCTACGGAAGGTCCATGACATTCCAGGGCAACCCATATTGATTCAGATCTACCATGAAGGGGTCTGGATCGAACTGTTCCATGTTAAAGACACCCTGGCCTTTCCACTGCCCCGTGAGGAGCATCTTGGCGCCGATCATGGCTGGTACGCCTGTGGTGTAGGACACGGCTTGGGCCTTGACCTCCTGGAAGCAGGCCGCGTGGTCGCACACATTGTAGATCATTATTTTTTTGGGCTGACCGTCTTTGAACCCTTCAAAGATACAGCCAATGCAGGTCTTGCCCGTGTAATTTACGCCGAGCGAACCGGGGTCGGGCAGGACTGCCTTGAGAAATTGCAGGGGCACGATTTGATGGCCTTCGTATTCCACGGGTTCAATACTGGTCATCCCTACATTCTGGAGCACCTGAAGGTGGTTGATGTAGGCCTCGCCAAAGGTCATCCAGAAGCGGATGCGTTTGATGCCCGGGATGAACCTGATAAGAGATTCAAGTTCTTCATGATAGAGCAGATAAGATCGTCTGGACCCGACCTCCGGGTAGTCGATATCCTTGGATATACTCATGGGCTCGATTTCGATCCACTCGTTGTTTTCCCAGTACTTGCCCTTTTGTGTGATTTCCCGGATGTTGATCTCCGGGTTGAAGTTTGTGGCAAAGGGATGACCGTGGTCACCTGCGTTGCAGTCCACAATATCAATTGTGTGAATTTCATCAAAAAGGTGCTTCTGAGCATAGGCACAAAATACATTGGTCACGCCCGGATCAAAGCCGCTGCCCAGCAACGCCATGATGCCCTTCTTTTCGAAGCGTTCTTGATAGGCCCACTGCCATGAATATTCAAATTTGGCCTCATCAATGGGTTCGTAATTGGCTGTGTCCAGGTAGTTCACACCGGTTTCCAGGCAGGCATTCATGATGGGAAGATCCTGGTAGGGCAGGGCTACATTGAGCACAAGATCGGGCGTGTGTTTGCGAATCAGGGCAATAACCTGAGCGGTATCATCTGCGTCCACCTGAGCTGTGGTAATGGGACGATTTAAAGATGCTGCAATCTGGTCACATTTGGACAGGGTTCGGCTGGCCAGCACGATGTTCTCAAACACGTCAGATACCTGGCAGCACTTCTGGACCACCACATTACCCACGCCGCCTGCACCAATGATGAGTACCTTCGCCACAGCTTATCTCCTAGAGAAAGCAGTTTTCAGTTTTCAGTTTTTAGTAAACTGACAGCTATTCTTTTACTATTTCAATCTCATACAGTTCTGACCACCATTTGCCTGTGACATAGAGTTTGTTTGTGATGCTGTTGTAGGCAATGCCATTGAGTACGTCACCCCGGGGATGGCGATTTCGGAGGCCAGTGAAGTCTATGAAGGCTTCGACCTGGCCGGTTTCAGGGTGGATAATGGCAATTTGGTCTGTGGGAAAGAGGTTGGCATAGATCTTGCCGTTGATATACTCCAGTTCGTTGAGTTCTAGTTCTTCAAGGGGCACTTGGCTAGTCTGAACTTTGAGCCTGTGCACTGGTCTTAATGTATTGGGGTCCAGGAAGGTCAAGGTGGCACTGCCATCGCTCATAATGAGATGGGTGCCGTTGTGTGTGAGCCCCCAGCCTTCGGATGGGTATGCAAAGGTGCGTACCACGCTAAACGTGTCGAGATCATACACATAGCCTATTCCAGACCTGTAGGTTAGCTGATACAGGCGGTTGTTCAGAATCGTGATGCCTTCGCCCCATTGATAGTCGGGTAGGCTGCAGCACTTCTTCTGGATACGCCCTGATTTCAAATCCACCCTAAACACATGAGATTCACGTTTCCTGCCAGTGCCTTCATACAGTTGACCGTTGTCAAAAAGAAGGCCCTGCGTGAAGGAAGAGGTTTGATGGGGATACGTATTGACAATGCGATACCCATACACAGGCGTGCCTGTCGGAGATGTTTTGGTACAGGAACAGAGCAGCACAGGTAACAGGCTCATGATCAACCCTCGCTTCATAGAGATTCACCCTCTTTTTTTCCAGGTCTCAGTTTTTCCAGGGCTCTGACGCTCACCAATACGACCATGGCGATGACCGTGGTGAGTCCGGCCAGCACAATCCCAATTATGTCCTGTATGTCATACATCATATCAGAGTCTCCTACATCAGGTAGTATACACGCCAAATTGATCTTTGAAAACCACAACAAAAAAAAGGCATGCTTCAAAGAAGAGCATGCCTTTTTTAATTTGTTTTAGCTGACAGCTGACGGCTGAATGCTGACGGCTGCTTTACACATCCTTGATCATTTCTTCATAAAACTCGGCAAACTTGTCCCTGTCTTCACCGGCGCGGCGTCCGATGGCATGTCTGGGATGTTCGTTGAGTATGCCTGTGACCATATCCGGGATGAGGTAGCCCCATTCCAGGTCTTTACGCATGGAGATCATATAATCCTGCAGAACTTTGAGCACAGGGGTCAACTTGTATTTGGGGTTTTTCAGGAAACCCATGAGCAGTTCCAGGCAGCAGTTTCCTGCGCCGCGTCCAATGCCGTACAGTGATCCGTCTAAATAATTGGCATTGTGGATAATGGCTTCGATGGTGTTGCCAAAGGCCAGTTGCTGGTTGTTGTGGCAGTGAATACCGATCTCCTTGCCTGGCAGGTGTTGCTGATAGAGTTTGACATAGTATTTGATCTGCTCAGAGTACAGGGCGCCAAAGCTGTCCACCACATATACTGTCCCAGTGGGTGATGTGGCCAGTTGTTTGAGACATTCGACCAGGTCAAATTCACTCTCTTTGGAAATGGCCATGATGTTCACGGTTGTCTCGTAGCCCAGGTCATGCAACTGATGGGTCAGGCTGAGAGCTTTGTCCACATCCTTGACATAGGTGGCCACCCGTATCATGTCAATGGGTGTTTCGTCCACAGGCTTGAATGTCTGCTCCTGAATACGGTGGGCATCGGCCATAATACTGATTTTCATGTTGGACTCAATACCATCGATCACTTCAGCAATCTTCTCGTCGTCACAGAATTTCCAGGGCCCAAATTTGTCCACATCAAACAGCTCTTTGCTGCAACGATATCCAAACTCCATATAGTCAACGCCAGCATGGGTCAGACCTGCATAGAGTGCACGCACAAAGTCGTCGTCGAAAAAGTGGTCATTGACCAATCCGCCGTCCCTGATCGTGCAATCCAGTACCTTGATTTCTTCTCTGTACATATCTGACCCTTTGCCTGTTTAATCTCTATTGGGTGAATTCCCCGTCGCTTGCGGCGAAGAGTTAAACTTACTCCACTAAGATACCCCGTTGCTCGCGGCGGGGAGATTCATTTTGGTTAGTTTAATAAAGACTGTCAATTACCTGTTTAACGGTTACCTGTTCTACATCCACAGCCCATTGCCCATCCTTCTGGTGCACTTGACCGAGTTGATTAATCAATACAAATTTCGGCCATTTGTCAACGGCCTTCTTATCCCTTTTGATCAAATCCAGGACCGTTTCTCCGGTGATATTTGACGGAATGGTCATAGGCACACCCAGTTTTTTCAGCAGACTCTCGGTCCGATCCAGACGGGCTTGATCACCGATTCCCATGGCTAATTCAATCCTGGCAGCCCCGATCAAGCCAATGGCCACGGCTTCCCCGTGCAGCAACTCCAGTTGGCTGGCTGACTCCACAGCGTGTCCAATGGTATGGCCGTAATTCAAAATGCGGCGCATATTCTTCTCTTGGGGATCGATCTGTACCACATGGCCCTTTATCTGGCAGTTCTTAAGCGCCAGTTTGGCTAGGACTTGCGTGTCTTTTGCCAGGATGGCTTCGATGTTTTGTTCCCAATACTCAAAATAGGCCGCATCCAGGATCATGGCGTGTTTTATGGATTCCACCAGGCCTGCCCGAAAATCGCGATCATTCAAAGTTGAGAGGGTGTCTACATCCATGAACACTGATGCTGGGTGCCAAAAAACGCCATAGGCATTCTTGCTTAAACTGGAATCTACCCCGGTTTTCCCCCCCACAGACGAGTCTGCTTGAGCCAGAGAGGTGGTTGGCACCTGCACCACGGGCACGCCTCGCTTGAACAGCGAGGCCGCAAACCCCGCAATATCACCGACTGTGCCACCGCCCACGGCAATGACCACTGAATCGCGTCCTAAATAGGCCTTTTCCATGGCTTCTAAAATGGAAACCACGGTTTGAATGTGTTTTGATCCTTCGCCGGGCGGGGTGATCGTATAGACTGGGACATTCTGACGATTCAGAAGCGTCTTGATGTGACCGGCATCTACCAGATTCTGATCTGTAATAATAAACGGTTTCTGGCCAGGGAATTGGGATTCTATCCGCTCCAGTAATGTCTCAAGCAGACCATTTCCAATATGAATGCGGTACTCAGTCTGCTCAATCGTGGGGACTTTTACAGTTAATTCAGCCATGGATTTTTACCTTAAGGTATAAAAATACAGCTCAGCCACCTGGCTGAGCCGAAACATTACCATACTCAATTTGAACTGGGAATTCAACAATTCAGTCGAATATTGGCTGCTTTGCGGGGTCTTTCCAATGGGCAAAAACATCTTCGATATGTCGGTCATTGGTTCTGCATTCCGATAATGGAGGAAGAGATTCGGGGGCAAAAAAGCCGACATCCATGGTCTCGTCACTCGGTCTGGCCTGTCCCCCTGTGATGTCGCACAGAAACACAATCTTATAGGCATGGAAAAATTCGGTCGGATTCTGGATTCGGTTGGCGTCATAGATGCCTGCGATTCGGGTAGGTTTGACTTCAAAACCACTCTCTTCCCACATTTCACGAGCCACCATATCTGATGGTTTGTCTCCAATATCTGCCCAGCCGCCAGGCATGCACCAGCGCTGATCCCGACGTTCCTGGACCAAGAGAATTTTTCCCTCTCGAATGACCGCGCCGCGCACATCCACCTTGACTGTGGCGTACCCCGGTTGCGCACTGAAGCTTTTCAAGGCCTCAGCCTTGGATACGGATGTATGCTGGTCAATGATCTCCGCAGCAATCTCAGTGAAGCGTGTATATCGATCTGTATCATAGCCCGGCTCATTAAATGCCAGACCAGTCTGGCTCAAGGCCTGGATTTCCCTGGCCCATGCCAGCCACTGTGGTGATGTTGAGTCGCTCATGATGCACTCCAAAGATAAACGATTACCTGTGCTGCACACTGTATCGAGAATTGAGTCCTGTGGCAACCCTGCTATTGTTCGGGCACATTCATTGACAAGCTGGGGGATTTCCAGTAATACCACAATGTGACTACTGCACTGGACAACTATGTACAGGCCCACAGCATTTACGCGAGTCACAGGGTGCGCATAAAACCTGCAGAGGCAAAGAGCTGCAAGGCAGGTGTTCATTTTTAATGGTATTAGGTATTAGGTTTTAGGTGTTAGATGGCCCTGTTTAACGTCCGTTGCATATTTTTCAGGCGATTGATGGCGTCAAATCCGAATCTTAGTGCGGGAAAGGCAGATTTGTTGTGCATTAAAGGCTCAGATAGGTCTACCCACTGAGCACAGGCATCGCCATCAGGCGTACCCGGGATGGGAGAAAAGTCGGCCAACATACCGCGAATGCCCTGGCTGTGGACAAAGTGCATGGAGGTTTCCAGCTCTTGCATGTCTGCGCTGGGGTGGCCCAGGATCTGGTAAGCTGTGATGTTGTGTTTGTCTGCACCGGCCTCAGCCAGATAGGCCACGGCCTGAGCCAGTTCATCGGAATACACCTTGGAGCCCGTGGCTTTTTGCCAGTCGCTTGAGGCACTTTCAAATCCCAAAAAGAAGGACTTGAAACCGGATTTGATCATGGTTTTGGCCAGCTCCTGAGTGACAAAGCGGGCATTCAAGGCATTGGGACTGTGTAAAGCCATGTCTGAGTTTGTCGAACGGACATGCTCAAGAAAGGGTAATAGTATGCTTTTTGGCTGACACAAGAGGGCGTCGTCGTAAAACGCCAGATGCTTCACACCGAGGCGATGCAACAGATCAAATTCCTGGACGGCCCGTTCCAGGGGCCTCGTACGAAATCCTCCGTAGACCCTTTGCACGGCACAATAGGTGCATTGAAATGGGCACCCGTCCGTGATCTTGATGGTGCCCACGGCCAGCTTTGGATAGATCTCCCACAACGCAGGCTGGCTCTCATCCGGTGTCAATCCCGCCAAATCCCACACGGGCTGAAGGTCCAGCCCCGACACCACCAGGTCAGCGCCCAGTGTGGCCGCATGATCCGGGCAGATGGTGGGGTAATTGCCCCCCAGCACAATCTTGGCTTTGGGCTGGACCTGGTGAATATCCTCGATCACCTCTTGCACACCCGGGTACCAGTAGGTCATGCCCCCTTGAATCAGGCAGAGATCAAAAGGGGCCGCGTGTTTGAGACACTCTGTGAATAGAGACCGTTCCAGGCCGTATCGACTATAGTAGCGAGGCACCGCACTGAGGCAGGCTGGCTTGGGCAGGCGAGTTTTGGGGAAATGTCCCTGGCCCCAGGCATTAAACTTGGTGTCCACACTCGGGTGCCAGCGATCCATGTTGTCGAATAAGGTAAATTCCGCCTGATCCCTCAAAAAGCCTGCCACCTCCAACAAGCCATAGGGCTTGAGCCAGAAGTCGTATGCTGCAAAATCATAGATGGGTGGATTGACAAGTAGGATGCGTGGTTTCATTTCTTCAGAACCTAGAATTTAGGGTAGCTTTCAGCGATCAGCCGTCAACTTTCAGCTTAAAATCCAAAAACATGGGCCAAGATTCTTACAATATACTGAAAACTCAATACTGAAAACTCAAAACTGTTTTTCTATGGCTGTGCAAGGCCAGTTTTGTCAAGGTGAGATCAAAAAAATGGATGTGCTCGGCGGTAAGATAACCCGGTTAAACGCTGGCTCGTGGCATGGAATCAGAGTATCATATTTTCGGATGATTTCACAAAGCAGGGTGCCCGTTACTACATTGAAAACGTGTTTGAAGCTCTGGATGTTCCGGGTCAGTGGTATCTTCACCGGAAAACCGGTCGCATAGTCTACAAGCCCATGCCGGGCGAAGACATGGCAACGGCCAGGGTCGTGGCGCCCCATATACCGAGATTCATTGTGCTCAAGGGCGATCCCATGACACGTCAATACGTGGAGCACATCCATTTTAAAGGTCTCACCTTTGTGCACAACAATTGGCAACTACCCAAGGGTAATGTGGGGGATGGCCAATTTGCACCTCAGGTAGAAGGCGCTGTGATGATGGAGGGAGCTCAATACTGTGAATTTGACCGTTGTGTGTTCCGAGATCTTTCGTCGTATTGTTTTCAGATCGACAAGGGCTGTTCGTTCAATAAAATCACACACACAGACATGGGCCATCTTGGTGGTGGGGGCGTGCGCATGGGCGGTGGCAGTTCGGAGGATCATCCACTCCTGCTCACAGGTCATAATGTTATTTCGGATAATCGTATTCATCACATTGGACGCATTCATCATGCTGCCACAGGTGTGTGGATACAGCACAGCGGCGGCAATCAGATCAGACACAATGCCATTCATCACACCTACTATTCTGCGATTGCCGTGGGCTGGGTGTGGGGCTATCGCCCCAGTATCAGTACACACAACCTGTTTGAATACAACCACATTCATGATGTGGGTCAGGAGGTTCTATCTGACATGGGGGGCATCTACATGCTGGGTGTAGCGCCGGGCACGGTGGTTCGCAACAATCTGATTCATGACATCAAGTCACATGGCTATGGGGGGTGGGGCGTTTACACGGATGAAGGCTCGACCCATGTGCTGATTGAAAACAATATTGTGTACAACACCAAGTGTGCCAGCTTTGACCAGCACTATGGCAAGGAAAACATCCTTCGCAACAATATCTTCGCTTTGGGTCATGAAGAGCAGATCAACCGGAGTCGCATGGAAGAACACATCAGCTTTTCCATGACGCGCAACATCATCTACTGGCAAGAAGATATTGCAGTGCTTACAGGCCAGTGGAAAGACAAGACCTATGAGCACAGACCAGGCAAACCCTGGTTTGATCCTGTGAGTAGTTCCACGACTGAACTGTTCGATTACAATCTGTACTACAATCCCAACAAAAAACTCGAAGATGTCAAGTTTGGCCCCTGGACTTTTGAACAGTGGCAGGCTCGCGAACAGGATGTTCATTCAGAGTATGCTGATCCGAGATTCGTGAATCCGGAGCAATATGATTTTCGCCTGAAACCAGAGTCACCGGCCTTTGTCCTGGGGTTCAGGCCCATTGACATGAGCACAGTCGGACCGCGTGACTGACCAGTAGGATGCGTGGCCAAAACAGCATTGGCCAACATGGCTACAATATACTGAAAACTAAGAACTGAAAACTCAAAACTGTCTTTATTCAAACAGTGAAAACCTTGCCCTCAGGGCAAGGTCAGAGTTCAGTGGCTTTGCCATCT
>CAZBTJ010000125.1:0-16412 GCA_964494325.1 uncultured Pirellulales bacterium | reverse complement strand
TGAATCAGTTACTGTCAATATCAGAGCACGTAACTGAAAGCAAACAAAAGGGCATACAAAAGGGATTATAAAGAGGATACACTTAAAGTGTATAGTGGCACGCCGCCCTATACACTCTCGCTCCAAGCAAGTGGAGAGATGCAGGATACCTCGGCCAACATTGTGTGGCCAGCCCCTGAACTCATTGGCCCTTATCCTGTGACTGTTTTAGTGACTGACAAAACAGGGGCCATGACCATGGCAAGGGGTGAGGTGAATATCCAGGAAGTGTTTTTCATTACTGTCAATAGACCTGACATAGCCGTGGCGCCGAACACCCAGATACCCATGGAGGTTGTCATCACCGGTGGAACACCTCCCTTTATGTTGCGCGGAGATGCTTCGGGTGAAGTGACACAGCGAAATGTAAAGTTTACTGTCAAAGCCTGGACCAAGCCGGGAAGCTATCAGTCCTATGTTACATGTGAAGACAAGAACAAGCGTCTGGCACGATACAGCTACTCAGTGGTCGTAGCCAATGCCCCTCAAGTCACATTGACGCCGGCCAAGAAGAACGCCGCCCCCAAAGAAACCGTCTCAGTATCCTATTCTGTCACAAATGGTACCCCACCGTTTGTGTTCAGTGGACATGCCAATGGCACCACCAGCAAACGCCAGGGCACATTCAAAGTCACCATGCCAAGCAGCGGCACAGGACTTCAGGTAAAAACAACCGTTAAAGACAAAGACAACATCACCACAACGGTCGCCACATGGATCGGGATATCAGCAGGTACACCTGTGGCGACTAATCGATCCAACAATAATCTAGTCTTGGTACGCAAATACTATGATCAGAAAAAACGACAGATAAAATTGGAGTACTATAAAGAGCGTGAATCAAGGGAGAGACAAGGAATCTCTAAAACATTCTTCAAAAGCGGAACGCTCCAGGGACAATGTGAATATAAGGACGATGACTATTGTGGCGTACGTACGCTCTATTATGAAAATGGTATCCGCTGTTTCGAAGAGGATCATTCATCAGGATCAGAAAAAGAGTTTTATCCCAGTGGACAGGTCAAAGTTGCAAGGCAATATGTCGAAGAAAAATTGCACGGTCTTGTGAAAATTTGGTATGCCAATGGCTCCCTTGAAATGGAAGGAAAATATGAAAAAGGTAAGCCGGTGGGAAAATGTAAATCATGGAATGAAGAGGGAGAAGAATTACCCCCTAGAACCTTCTGGGGATCAGATCATGTCCGTGCAAGTTCGCGTCAGCAGTTTCCATATGATTGGGGAGACGGACCTCCAAATCTGCCTTAACAAATCAAACTTGCTCTCATAAGAGGCTGTTGAGCAGCTCAGTCGCCTCATCGTTTCCTTGATCAGAAGCGACATTGAGCCACTTGATGGCTTGAGATTTGTCTTGATCAGTGCCTTCGGCCTTCAGGAGGCACTGGCCCACCAAATACTGAGCTTCCATGTCCCCGTTGTGGGCCGCTTTGAAATACCAACTGAATGCTGTTTTTCGGTTGCGACGAACCACATCACCTGCCGCATATAGTTCCCCGAGAAACCGCTGCGACACAGGCGTGCCCGCTTCAGCTGCCAATCGAATCCACTGGGCGCCCAATTCCGTATCCTGTGGCACGCCATTTCCTTCAAGATAAGCTGATCCCAGACACTGTTGAGCCATGCCGTACCCATTTTCCGCGGACTCAGCATACCACTGAGCAGCAGTCTTGACGTTTTTTCCAATGCTCTAATCTGCCTGCTTGGCGACAGATTTCTTTTTTCTGAACTTGGGGCCCACCCATAGATACAGCCCCGTCAAGGTCAGGACAATATTGGCAATGGCGACGACAGGCATAACCTTTCCATGCATCCAGTCTCCAAAGAAACTACCATCATGCAGCTGCTCAAGCATGTCACTCTTACGCTCAGACACACTGAGTACCTTGCCCGTTATGGCGTCAATTTGAATTTCGGCGTGGTTGGTTTTGGCAAGTACCTTGTAAACACGTTTGCCCGGACGCACGTCAATTCGGTCAACTGTATCCAGATCTAAAAAATCAGGATGGTTGCAATCCAATACTGTATCCAGGGCGGCTTGTATGGTGACAAAGTCGACAGGTTTGCCCTCCTCCCCTCTCTGCGTGGGAAGCTGAATCCAGTCGTAGTTTTTCTTCTCCAGCAACAACAGACCTGTCACTGAAACATTGATAAAGACCAGGGACAGAACGATGCCTATCCATTTGTGCAATTCCCAGCAGAACTTGTAGGGTTTCATTCAAACCGCCTATGTCTATGAGTTAAGTCTTCAAGGTTCAATGAAGGACCGATTCCTTCTAGCTTGAACCTTCAGGGCACCTTTAATCTTGGGGCTCTAGACTATCATCAATGTCATATTCTTTCAACAGTTTGCCTGTCTCTGCCTTGCGTTTTTTGGACGAATCCAATTTGTCTGTCTTTTTTCGATCACCACCCACTTTGAGAGGCTGACTGTCTGTGATGTCGCCTTGTTTCACTTCAACAGTATAGTCACCACTGGTGATGAAAATCTTTCTCACGATTCTGTCACGTGTAGTTTCTGGTTGATCGGCATATTTTTCTGCTTCATCAATCACTCTTTGAATCGATTTGACTTTGTCTTGGGCCTCTTCAACATCATTGACCAGCTTTACGTTTTTCCCCTCCTCTTTCTTTTTCTCAGCCTCCGACTTGGCCACGTCTTCCTGGCCGTCCGGAGCCTTATTAGGGTCGTCTTCTTTTGTGCTGTCTTTTGACCCCTTGGCCAATTTGTCTTCTGCTTCTTTCAGTTTTGTCTTGGCTTTTTCAAGTTGCCATGTCATTTCAGTCTCTCGATTGACGATCAGGTCCCATTCAACAGCATTGATGCCCTGTCTGGATTTACGATGTTGCGTGTGAACAAGTCGACCGTCCTTGGTTTTAATGGCAATGCTGACATTGCCTTCTTGAGAACACCAGTACTGTATTTTTAGGGGATCGGGCTCAACCTTACGCACCAGAGCTGTTACTTTTCTGTCCCACCGGTTAATATCTGGTATCCAGGGCAACCCAAACACATGAACCGCCTTGCTCCGGACTTTTGGCGTCAAGGTCTGGATTGGCTCCACATCGATAACATAGATACTGCGTCCATGGGTGCCAACCACCAGATCCCGATCCCGTGGATGGATTACCAAATCGTGCGCCGGCGATATGGGCATATTGTTTTGCAGAACTTCCCAAGACACACCCTCATCAAGACTCACAAAGACGCCCATGTCCGTCCCCACGTAAAGCACGTGAGGATTAATGGGATCTTCTCGTATGACGTTGATTGATTCTGACGGAAGATTACCCTGAATGGAAAACCAGGTCTGACCAAAGTCTTCACTCTTGTACAGGTACACGCCAAAGTCGTCATTGCGATAGTTATTCAAGCTGAGATACACAACACCATCTTTGTGATAAGAGGTTTCGATCCGCGAACACCAAAGATCAGAGGGGAGATAGTTGCCGATTTCTTTCCAGGTCACACCGCCATCGGGTGTCATGTGGATGTGTCCATCATCTGTACCGACATAAAGCAAACCAAAGGTTTGATGTGACTCGGCAATGGAGGTAATGGTACCATAGGGCACATTGCCAGAGATTTTAGGATGTGTGAGTACCGGGCTGATCGGCTTCATGTTTTCTCCACGATCCAACGACCGGAACAGTCTGTTAGCACCATAGTAGAGTACATTGGGGCTGTGCGGAGACAACAGGATCGGCGTCTGCCAATTGAAGCGGAGGCCCGGTTCGTCCATCTTGGGGGTGTCCGGGCGAACACGCGCCCTGCGACCGTTGGTATCGGTTCTGGAGTAATGTCCAAACTGGCTGCCCGTGTAGGTGGTGAAGTCGTCTGCGATCTGGATATAAAAGCCGTCACCACCACCAACCCTCTCCCAAGGCGCCGATTCATTGGGAACTGATCGGCTCGATCCTTTAAAAGTGCCATTGTCTTGCAGGCCACCATAAATATTGTAGGGTTCAGCCATGTCAACGTTCACGGCGTAAAATTGGCCCACGGACACAAAGTTCAGTTTCTGCCAGGTGTCGCCGCCATCATAGGTCAGGTTTAAGCCGCCATCATTACCGTTAATGATGTGGTTGGGATGAGCCGGATCAATCCACATGGCATGGTGATCCACGTGGACGCCTGAGCCACCTATGGAATCATAGGTTTTACCCCCATCCTCTGATTTTAAGAGAGGCACACCCATAATATAAATTAAATCTTGGTTGTCAGGGGCCACACGAATTTGCCCAAAATAATACCCGGCAATGCTGTACGTGCCATCCAAGTCGGTCAAATTTCTTTTTTGCCAGGTTTTGCCGGCATCATCGCTGCGATACACTTCCGCACCCCGAGCGATCGGCGTGAGCGCCTCCGCATCCAGTCTCGACACATAGTCCACCAGATCTTGAACTGTCAAATCATTGGCATCCAGTTGTTCGCGAATGGATTCGGCTGTATGCTCTTCATGAAAGCCGCTCCGCCTCAAGAAGGTGCCAAGTTCCTTGTCTGTCAAGGCCAGCACCTCTGACTTGGTCATGGTGGGCAATTTGCGTTGGCTAATCTTGTCGTCGCCGTACTGATCCTCATCCGGCTTTGGGGCCTGATTATCCAAGAGGGCATACACCACAGAGGGATTGTTCGGAGCCACGGCCAGACCAATTCGCCCGATGTGTTCGCCTGAGAGAAAACCGTCCAAAAGTTCCCAGGTTTCACCGGCGTCTTCGCTCTTATAGATACCGCTGTTGGGGCCTGATTCCTCAATGTTCCAGGCCTGACGTGTTTTCTCCCACATGGCGGCATAAAGAATATCAGGATTCACAGGGTCAAAGGTAATGTCAATCGCCCCTGTGGTGGGATTCAAGTAAAGCACTTTATCCCAGGTTTTGCCGCCATCTTTCGTGAGAAATATACCTCGCTGAACATTGTCTGTGTAGAGATGTCCCATGGCTGCGACAAACACGATGTCCGAATTGGTAGGATGGACAAGGATTCTGCTAATGTGGTGTGAATCTTTCAGTCCCACACACTGCCAGGTTTTGCCAGAATCTACGGTCTTATAGAGACCCGTACCAGAATAGTGGCTGCGTGCTGAATTGGCCTCGCCTGTCCCAACCCAGAGAACGTCTGGATTTTTGGCATCCACGGCAATCGCCCCAATGGCAGCCGCGTTTTCTCCTTCAAAGAGAGGTGTAAATCGGTTGCCATTGTTTTCGGTCTTCCATAAACCACCCGTGGCGTAGGCCACATAAAATGCGTAGGGATCTTGTGGGAACGGTTGGATGTCTATCACCCTGCCACTCATCACGACTGGGCCGACACATCGAAAGGCCAAATCGTGAAAGAGTCCCTCTTGATGCATTGTCTGACGCATCTCAAATGCCCTGTCCCGTTCATCAGGTGTGGTGGCATCGGCAGCCGCATACCCTTGGCACACTGATAACACCATCAGCAAGATGAAGATTATCGAACGTAACACATTCCGTTGAAAACAAAATACTGAGAGATAAAATGATTGAAATTGACTTGATTTCATAACGAGTGCCCTCCACCAAGGTTAGCAGTCATGGGTTAGTTGTTTTAAATCGCTTTGATACGCACAAACAGACTCTACTGATAGTATGCTATCTTCATCGGTGCATTAGCACAATCACTTTGTACTAATTTGAAGGTGTTTTTAGAACCTCATCGACTCTGTATCCCATCCGAAGCGTTGTTCTGTTAAGACAGAAAGCCTTATCTATAATAGGGTGCGCCCCACCTCATCTCCGTAGCCTGTAATTTTTATGGCATCTGCATTGCAATGGACAATACCGTAGGAAAAGCGATCTGCACCATCTACCATGCCTCGGAATGTAACGTAGTGAATCCCCTGCTTCTGATCATAGTGACCTGCGTGATTGTGACCATTCATGTAGACCCTCACACAATCAAAAGATTCCAACACTGAAACCACTTCTGAATCATTCCACAGATTATGTGAAGCCACAGGGAATATCGGCCAGTGACAGAACACCACCACCTGCTGGCCTGACTCTTCTGCCTGAGTTAATGTATATTCGAGCCAAGCCATCTGTTCTTTGCCCACGCCCCCATTCCAGGTCTGGGCATTTGATTTTTGGTTGGCCTTGAGTTGTTCATACATTCGATTGGAGGCTTCATAGCGATCGCTTCCCTTGACATTCGCATGCAGGCTAAGATCGTTGCCATCCAATACCACAAAAGACCATGTCCCCACAGAAAAGTCATAGTATCGCCGTGCCAATCCCAACCGTTTAGGCACATCGGCCTTGTGTACGTTGTCCACACTAAAATCATGATTCCCAAGTACCTGATATACAGGATGCTTACATCTGTCAAATAGGGGCATTACCGTATCAAAACTGTCAAAGTCCCGATCAATCAAATCCCCCAGATGAATCACAAACGCCAGATCCTGGGTATTGAGAAAATCCACGCAACGTTTCAGCTTCATGGGCGATGCTCTATAAATCCGAGACCCACCTGGGTCTGCATCAGCATATTGAACATCCGTCACCACACCAAAAGAGAATGGCTTGGCATCTTGGCTCTGTGAAAAACGAGAACCACATCCTGTCAACAAACAACTATGTGCGACCAGCCCAGCCGTTGCGCTCAGAAATTCTCGTCTTGACAGGTTTGTCAATTTTGAAGTCATGTGATACTCTCCTGTTTTAATACCCATTGTCGTAACAGCCAACCCCTGCATTATACTTCTTTCGCATCGAACCTCAACAGATTGCTGTATGAATAAGCATATGATGCAGCATGTCCACCGAGTAAAAAACAAAACAGACATGGCAAAGCTAGGCCACATGGATTAATCTGTATTCTATGGAAACAAATCTAGTCGAAATCTGTGTGGCCCGTCTGCAATCTGGTCTGGCCGCCCAAGAAGGTGGCGCGGCCCGAATTGAGTTGTGCGACAACCTATATGAGGGGGGCACCACGCCAAGCTATTCAGCCATAAAGATGGCTGTAAAACTCTTGGATATTGGCGTCCACGTCATGATACGTCCCCGCGGCGGTGATTTTTGCTATGATGAACTGGATTTTGAGCTCATGCAAGAGGATATCAAGGCCTGTAAAAAACTGAAGGTCCAGGGCGTGGTCTTTGGCGTTTTACTACCAGATGGACATGTCGATGTGGTGCGTACTCAACGGTTGGTTGAACTTGCAAAGCCCCTGCCTACCACATTTCACCGTGCCTTTGATGTCACGCCTGATCCCCACAAAGCCCTGGAAGATATCGTCTATACTGGAGTCCACAGGGTCCTTACGGCCGGACAACAGAACAAGGCCCCCCTTGGAATGGACCTGATTCGTACATTGGTCAAGCAGGCGGCCCAAAGAATCATCATCATGCCAGGCAGTGGACTGAGCCAAGAGATCATTAAGGACTTTAGAGACCAGACCGGAGCCTGTGAATTTCATTTGTCAGCCAAAATGACGGTTGACAGCAAAATGACCTTTAGAAAACAAGATGTTTTCATGGGAAGCTTACCACAGATCCCAGAATACGAAATCAATGTCACCAGTGCCGACCTGGTTAAGCAAGTGGTGGCATTGGTCAATCAAGCCTAGTTGGAGCAGGTCGCCGAACCTCTCCAACATGCAAAAACTTTCTTGTGTTTCAGAACAAAGGTTGGATCTTGAGGAGTCATCATGACAAAACGCGATGTTGTCCGTTTGGTGCTGGAAGGGAAAAAACCACCTTACGTACCCTGGTCCATGGGCTTTACCGTAGAAGCCAAGGCCAAACTTCAAGCACATTATGGATGCGAGGACATAGAAGGTCCCTTGAACAACCACATCCTTAAACTGGGCAATGACATTGGCTTTTTTACAAAGTTGGGAAACGATCGAGTAAAAGATGTCTTTGGTGTAACCTGGAACCGCAGTATTGACAAGGACATCGGCAATGTTGAGGGGCAGGTCTTGGCAAACCCCACGCTCAAGGGATACGATTTCCCGAATCCCCTGGATCCACGCTATTTTTCAGATATTCCAGAAAAAATCAATCGCTACCCAGATCGGTTTCGCGTCTTCCAAATTGGCTTCTCTCTTTATGAAAGGGCCTGGACCTTACGAGGCATGGAAGCCTTAATGATGGATTTCATTGATCACCCTGAGTTTGTCCGGAATCTGATGAACCGTATTGCAGATTATAACATCGCTCAACTCCAAGAGGCCCTGAAGTACGACATCGATGCAATTTATTTTGGAGACGACTGGGGGCAACAAACCGGGTTGCAAATGGGGCCGACTCTCTGGCGTGAGTTCCTACGTCCAGCCCTTGCACGCATGTATCAGGCCGTCAAGCAGGCCGGCAAGTTCGTAATGATTCATTCGTGTGGGGATGTAGACGAACTCTTTGAGGATCTAATCGATCTGGGATTGGACTGCTTTAATCCGTTCCAACCTGAAGTCATGGACGTGTGGAGTTTGCATGCTCAATTCAGAGGACGGTTGGCCTTTCATGGCGGCTTATCAACTCAAAGAACCCTGCCATTTGGGACGGTACAGGAGGTACAAGACGAGACAAAACGTCTTCTGGATCTCGGGCGTCATGGCGGCTACATATTCGCCCCGGCCCATGATGTGGAGGGAGATGTCCCCCTGGAAAATGTATTGGCAGCCATTGAACTCGTACAGGATCAGAAGACAACATGATACAAGGCACATAGCCTGAAACCTGGATTACCCCGTGTTTTTCCCTGTCAGATTATCATGCCATTTAATTTGACAGGCACATGGGAGTAACGTTTGATGGCTAAATACGGTTTGTTTTTCTTCTCTGAATATCCAAATTCACCTTTGGACTGTGTCAGAAAATGAATTACGACCTGAATAATCCTGGTCTCACCAAATTGAACTCAACCTTTTCCACAGAAAGAAAATCATCCAGTTTGAAAAGGGAACCAAGACTCCCAAAGACCCTTGACAAAAGGCCTTACAAAAGTTAAGATGGGTAAAAATTTCCATTTTAATATTTAAGGATGGACACTTAGACTATGAATAAGCGAACAACACTAATTACCTGTACAATCAGCATTTGGATCATTTGCATCTGCAGTACGGCTTGGGGCATTGTGGACACGCGAGCCATTGAAACTGTGCGTGAAAAGTCTGTTCTCAATGCTAATGATCTACAAGCGATTGATGCGTTTGTCCTGGATGCGGTAGAGGAAGTGCTCAGAGCTCAAGACAAGGACTTTGCCACAATTGCCAAAACACGGTCCATTCTCATCAGCAGACAGCAGAGTAACGTACCAAATCAAAAACAGTACACGCAGCAATTCCTTGAATCAGTCCAAAAACATGTAGGCAGTGCATTAAAAGAAGCTCAAACACTGCCACCATTGCGTCGTACCAAGGTTGGAATTAATTTGCTTATTATGGCACAAGCCATGAATAACAAACTGATGATCACCGTGGCATTACCGTATCTTTCGGATGCCAGCAAGCCTGTCAGCTACTGGGCCATGCAACTGGCCACCAGTCCGGCGGCTTTGGCTGCCGTAAATGCTTCGGCACCTGAGTCCGAGCAACTCGTCTCTGAGTTAAAGCAAATTGCCCCTGTAGCGTCTCCTGAAACACTGAGCCTGATCATCCCCTTCGCAGCCCAGATCAATAATTCTGCTGGTCAGGAACTCATACTGTCCATTGCTGATTCACGTCTCAGGCAATACGCAAACAACACAGTGTCCCACGAATTAGCAGATATCAAAGTGCTCAGTGGCCTCTGCATCCAGTTTTATGCCAACCGAACCGGCAAAACACAATGCGCGCAGCGTTTTGCTCAGCTTTTGTCTTATGCTATTCAACGCTATGCCAAGAACCAAGCTCAACTTACAAACCAACAAAAAGAAGATCTGATTTCAATCATCGCAGAAACGGAAGAAAAGTGTCTTACCAAACTCACCAAAGAACCCCAAGCCGCACTGAAAAGAGCCCTGGAACGTGGAGACATGGCACTCTTGATGACAGAACATGACACTCTCTTGGGTTCAACCACAAAGACAGGCACGCTCCCAGAGCTACTTCACTTTTCTTACAAAGCCGGAAACATGGAGCAAAACTTTCCATTGGCGTTAAAATGACCGTCATGATGTTGGCGAAATGAAGCATTTCAGCAAAGTGGTCAGAGTTCATAGCTCCAGGTTCGCAGGTTACGTTTTTTTGCCAACCCAATCTGCGCCAAGCTGGCCACAGGTAGCCTTGATGTTAAGTCTTTTTCCATAGTCCGAGTAGTATAACAAAAAAACCCCTGCGTCACATGGACGCAGAGGCCAACTCGGAAAGAAACTTTTACAGCCCCCCCAATGGATAAAAAACCATCTTCTTGCTGCATTCGTATAGGGTTTTCCAACCCTCCCCGGCGATTTAAGCAATCAGGTCCTGCCGTTAAGCTGCGGTGATATCTACTACACATAAAATGTACAATAGAAATCCACCCAAGCAAAACACCAGCAAGCCGATTTTTCAGAAAACATCAAAATTTACATTATAGGGCAAATATCGCACGCTTACCCCGAGGTTCCACAACACGCGACTTCTTGCCTTCTTACCACCCCATCCTCTTGAGTTCTTTTCCCCGCCCCCTCTGACCTTTGCTTATTGAAATGCTCCCATATCTAGCTCTTCATCTGTAATATGATACTGCTCTTTGTACCGATCACGCATCTCAACGATCTCATTTAACATACGTTTGGCTCTTATCGCATACTCAGTATTGGGAAAACCCTGAATGATCTGACGTGCATATCTGACGCAGTTGCCAAAGGTCACCATCGGCTTTCGCCCTATCTTAAAGGACGTTTCCGCCAGTTCCCATAGTTTCTCTACTTCCACCAGTTGCGCCTCATTCAATTTGGCAAACTCTGGCAACGGTATGGACACTGGTTCTTGCTGAACCGATTCATTATTCACATCAGCTTCAATGGGCGGCACTTCATTGGGAGCCAACTGGATCGGTGCATTGAGAAGTTCGTGGTCCCTGGCGTCCTGTTCGTAAACATTGGCAGATGCAGCTCGGGTGCTAGTCTCTTCCTGAACAGGCTTGTCCGTCTTTTCCCCACCCATGAACTTGGAACCCACAATTAATACTGCCACAACCAAGACTCCTACACCTGCCACCTTCAGCCAAAAGGTATTCATAATATCTCCTTTTATGAGGACCATCTAAAGAATGATAACACATCAAGCAAACATCATACCACCGAGCAATTATTCAAGAAAGATATTTTCCAGATTTGCATAATCTACCGCCTTTGGCAATACGATTGAACGCCTGGCCCAATCAAACCTCTCTGTGAATGGAGCAGTCTGCTATACGCTCATTGCCAGGCACTACAAACGCATTGTGGCCCACCTTGTCAACATTGCCACGTCCGTGATCCTACCGCTGAGCGATCTCGATTACTTTGACGAAAAACGGACACAAAATTAAAACGCCTCTCACAGCTAAAGGCCACAGGGCAGATGTGCTGGGTGGCCTCTAGCTTTTTTATGATTTTACCACAGACCAACGCAATGTTTCCCCGGCCTTGAAAGGCAGGATTCCGGAATACGATTCAGGGACAAGCCAGGGCTGTCTTTCCAGGTGAACTTGCTTTATGGGGGGCGTGATGCCATAGATCTTTTGTGCAAAGCCACTGACAAAGTCAGGCAACAGATCCAGTCGATCCACCCCTTCAAACAGCTCCACCAGCATGGGCAAAGCCACCGGTGCAGAAAACACCCCCGCCGCACACCCACAACACTCTTTTTTGTGCCGAGGATGCGGCGCAGAATCAGAGCCGAAGACAATGCGATCATGTCCTGCAAACACAGCCTCGCGCAAGGCCTCACGATCGCGAGGCGTCTTGGCAATAGGCTTGCAAAACAGATCCGGTTTCATCATGCCGCCAATGACATCATCCAGCGTAATCAAAAGGTGGTGCAGAGTCACAGTGGCAGAGACATTGGAGAACCGATCCAAAAACTCAATCGCATCGGCCGTGGTAATATACTCCATCACAAACCCTCGACTCTCGCCATGCACCAGCAAGGAAATATCCAGCTCTTCCATCAGAGCCACAGTGTCTCCAATCTGGTCAAAATCGACGACACCATCGTCACTCTGGGTGGTTGCCCCGACAGGATACAGTTTGATCCCCAGAATGTGAGCACGCATGGCCAGCAGCTCTTGTCGGGCATATGACTTAAAAAAAAAGCGTCATATAGGGTGTAAAGACCGCCTCTTTGAAAATCTCGGTAATCGCCTGTCTGTAGGCTTGAACCTTTGCAAGCGAATCTACAGGCGACACCAGATTGGGCATGATCACACCGCCGACAAAATGGGCTGCACTCAGGGACGCCACACCTCGCAACATATTCCCTTCACGCAAATGAAGAAGCACTCAAACAGGATGGTTCGCGCTGCAATGGGATCACCCCGTTGAAGCGGCTCAGATCATATACAAGGCATGATCACCACAGTGAACTTGCTCTATAACGGTCGCGAAGTGGTGTTTGCCATGCGTCAGGGCGAACTGGTCGCCTCCAATCCGGTAGCACATATTCCGGACATTTCACGCCACAAGGAGGAGAAGAGCAACTACCACCTGTATCGAATCAATATTGATGGATCCGAATTGAGACAACTGACACACGGCACGTACAACAACCTCGACCCCTGCTGGCTGCCCGATGGCGGCATCGCCTTCATTTCGGACCGAAAACCGGCCTATGCCTATTGTTATGTGGTGACATCACCTGTGCTCTATCACATGGAACGTGATGGCTCCAAGCAAAAACGGCTATCCGCCAACTACCTCATGGACTTCACGCCCTCGGTCCTGACCGACGGGAAACTTGTCTATACTCGCTGGGAGTATGTGGATCGAGCGGCCTGCCCCATTCAGAGTCTTTGGACCATCAATCCAGACGGCACAGAACTGGCAGGCTTCTATGGGAACCGTGTCATTTCACCCGGTACATTCATGGACGCGCAACCGATTCCTGGGACAAATCAGGTGCTTGCCACAACCACAAACCACAATGGTTCCTGTCACGGAGGCATTGTGGCCATTGATCCTGCCAAAGGCGCTAATGCACCGGAGGCGATCCGTAATCTCACGCCAGAAATCGATATATATGCACATCGCGTGGGCGGCGGACCCTGGGGAAACGGCATGCTGGACCGCCAAATCGGGGGCACCTACGAAAAGCCCGTGGCCATCAATGCCACTCGGTTTCTGGTATCCAAGGGTGGTACAATCCAGCTGCGTGATTTTGATGCCCACGTCACCTCACTGCTCTTTCCGCAGGATGGTATGGGTTTTTACTCTCCCATGCCAATCTGTGAAACCGTCACGCCCCCTGTTGTGACAGGCAATTTTATGGATCACACCACGGAGTTGCCCGAAGACGGCAGCGTCTCCGGCGCCTGGGCCACAGTGTATATGCAGGATGTTTATAACGGAACCTCATCATCAAATCACAAAGCTCACCTAGGGAGCCGCCGCATGATGCCATTAACTCTTGACTCAACGTTGAAAAACGTGGCGTCACGGCGTTGCGCCAGTTGTCATGAGAATGACATTCCACAAGAATTTTATACGCGTGTCGAGAAGCCAGAACACAACAGCTTTCTGTTGGCGCCGCTTGCCAACAAAGCCGGCGGCACCCAGCGCTGTGGCAAACCAGTCTTTCTGTCCACTGACGACCCGGATTACCAGCGGATTCTCAAAACATTTGAGCCCATTCATGCTTTGCTAAAGGAACGCCCCAGGGCTGACATGCCCACGTACGAGAATTTCTGCGAAGACCCTTCCATTTAGACTTGGGGATGGAGAAACAGGAATAATGAATAAATGAATGGATGTCGCAAGTATTTAGCAAATCCAAGTATTTACACAGTCTAAATGTTCGGCTAGTCTGTGTGTGAAAAGAAATGGAAAGGACTGCGATTTCGGTCCAACACACTGCCACAGCAACGACAGCAAAAAGAAAGGTTTTTGGTCATGAATAAGGTATTGATTGCACCCAGAAGATACGTACAGGGAATCGGCGCTCTGAAAGAAGCAGGAAGCCTGATCAGTGCACTGGGCAAAAAGCCTGCGATATTGTGGGACGCCACGGTAAAGAGCATTGTCGGTGACACACTTCTGGCAAGCCTGAAGCAAGCTAATTTGGATGTTGTGGACATGGACTTTACCGGGGATTCTACAAAGGGTGAAGCCGAACGCATTGCAAAAGTCCTCACAAACGAGGGTGCTGACATTGCCATTGCTGTGGGCGGCGGAAAAACACTAGATACCGTGAAAGCAGCTGCCGCTTCAGCTGGCACCAAGGTGGTCACCATCCCCACCATCGCGTCGAACGACTCGCCGACCAGCTCCTATACCGTATGGTACGATGAGAACGGCAACTGCACTGGCTTTGAAAGCTGGGGCGTGAATCCTGATCTCGTGCTGGTGGATACACAGGTGATTGCCAATGGCCCAGTCTCTGCCTTTGTCGCAGGCATGGGCGATGCACTCGGCACATGGGTCGAGGCTGACGCCTGCTCACAGGTCACAGCATCCAATCTGGCTGGTGGCACCTCCACCCTAGTGGCCATGGCCGTGGCGAAATTATCCTACGAAGTCCTCATGGAGAACGGCATAGACGCCATGAAGGCAGTTGAAGCAAACAGAGTCAACGAAGCGGTTGAAAACGTGGTTGAAGCCAATGTCCTCATGTCAGGCCTCGGATTTGAAAGCGGTGGGGTCGCCACAGCGCATATGGTGGCCAACTGCCTGCCGTCATTCCCTGAATGTCACGGTCTGATGCACAGCCACGAGGTTGGCTATGGCGTGATTACCCAGCTCTGCCTGGACAAGACATTTGACGCTGAAGAAAGAAGCAAGATCGTCGATTTTGAAATCGCCATTGGCCTGCCCGTCACATTTTCCGATCTGGGCCTCAAAAACGTGGATCGTAACCGTCTCAAGACAATCGGCGATATTTGTGGTGGAGAAGGATCTCTCTGTGCCAATCATCCGTTTGAAGTCACCTCGGACGATGTGGTTGACGCCATGATCGCGGCGGACGAGCTGGGACGTGAACGTAAAAGAGCTGCAGGGAGGACTGAATGAAATTGCGTTCGGATATCTGGAAAGACATCAAGAACAAAAAGGGCTGTCAGGTGCTCATCCTCGGTGCCGGTGTCAACGGCACCGGCTTGTTGAAAGATCTGGCTTTGCAGGGGATCGACTGCATCCTGGTGGACAAGGACGATTTCACTGCTGGCGCAAGCTCAAAATCATCCAGAATGATACACGGTGGCCTTCGCTATCTGGAAAATGCTGAATTCAAACTGGTCAGCGAATCCGTGGCCGAACGTAATCGACTACTCAGAAATGCGCCCCATTACGTCAAACCGCTGAAGACAAGCATCCCCATCAACTCATGGTTTGATGGACTGATAAAATCACCCATGGTATTTTTGGGTCTACCAGTCTCAGTGGGGGGACGCGGCGCTCTGATCGTAAAAATGGGGCTCACCTTTTATGACATCATTACCGGAAGAAACAGAGCCACGCCAAAACACTTCTTCACCTCCAAGAAACAATCGCTCCGGGAAATTCCCGGGCTTAGAACCAACATTGCCTGCACAGCCACCTACTGGGATGCATGGATCAGTCAGGCCGAACGCCTCTGCGTAGACATGATTAAGGAAGCATGCGCAGAGAATCCCGACTGTACAGCCATCAACTATGTGACCGTCAACAAGAGCGACAAGGACACAGTCACCCTAATTGATCAGGATTCTGGAGAAGAAACCACACTACAGCCCGAGATCGTCGTCAATGCGACTGGCGCCTGGGTCGACTTCGCCAACAAGTCACTCGGCCTCACGTCACATTTTATGGGTGGCACAAAGGGCTCTCACCTTGTGATCGACAATCCTGAACTCTACAAGACACTGGGCGACAGGATGGTGTACTACGAACATGAGGACGGTCGAGTCTGCATCACATTCCGTTTCATGGACAAGGTCGTAATGGGATCTACCGACATCAAGGTGGACAACCCGGATGATGCCGTATGTGATAACGATGAAGTGGACTACATGATCAGCACACTCAAAAGCGTGTTCCCTGCGATTTTGATTTCCAGAGAGAATATTGTATTTACCTTCTGTGGCGTGCGTCCCCTGGCCTCATCAGGTTTTGAATATACCAGCAGAGCGTCCAGAGCACATCGCACGGAAATCACCGAGCCTGACCCGGATCGCAGCTTCAAGATCTACAGCATGATTGGTGGAAAACTCACCACCTTCAGGGCATTCGCCGAACAGACAGCCGACAAGATA
>CAZBTJ010000124.1:0-16439 GCA_964494325.1 uncultured Pirellulales bacterium | reverse complement strand
CCGTTTCAAGTTGACTGATCAAGTCATCCATGCGTTTTTGCTGAATTTGTCTTGCACTCTCGCGAGTAAATACCGCACCTCTTAAATACGCCTCAGTTGTGTAGCCTCCTGCTCGTTTTATAATGGAGCTAAGATACTCGCCCTTCTGAATGGGGTAGGCTCCCGGAAACCTGACCTGCCCTTGAATGTTGACTGTTCGACCAAAATCAAGCTCGGGTATGGAACGAACCACCAAATGATCATAATCTTGAAGTAAGATATCCTGTTCTGGATCACCCGCAAGGACCTTGCTCAAATCCACTTCCAATGTTTCTGATACCATACCAGCTTGGCTAACATTGTGTCGGGTCAATTCGGCACGTTCGGTATAGGCATTTTTGGAAAAACCACCGGCATGAACAATCAGGTCGCTGATACGCATGCCTTCAAATAATGGATAAGTATTGGGATCATGCACAAGCCCAGAAACTACCACATTTTTCGCCTGAAACGCCATTGTAGGCATTTCAAACACTTCCAAGACATCATAATCTGCCAAAAGAATATTGCTGCTTAAGTCATTAGCGATCGCCAACTGAAGATCAACCACAATCTGCTCTGAATACATGAAACCATTGGGGTCAGCATGACGACGGGTTAACTGCGCCCTCTGTTTAAATGCGTTTTTCTGTAATCCCCCGGCATGAACAATCAGGTCACTGATACGCATGCCCTCAAATAATGGATAAGTATTGGGATCATGCACAAGCCCAGAAACTACCACATTTTTCGCCTGAAACGCCATTGTAGGCATTTCAAACACTTCCAAGACATCATAATCTGCCAAAAGAATATTGCTGCTTAAGTCATTAGCGATCGCCAACTGAAGATCAACCACAATCTGCTCTGAATACATGAAACCATTGGGGTCAGCATGACGACGGGTTAACTGCGCCCTCTGTTTAAATGCGTTTTTCTGTAATCCCCCGGCAGCTTCAATGAGATCCTTGATCCTCATTCCCTCAATAAGTCTATACTCTCCTTGTGTATACACGAGCCCAGAAACAGACACACTTCTTTTGCCTTTTTCATCCCAACGATACAAGCGAATTACATCAAACCGCATGAGCTTCTTGTCCTGCGTGGCGTCTCCCTTGAGAAGTTGACCTAAATTAAAGGGTATAACAACAGGGTGGAAATCAGGAGGCACAAGCCGGTTGATCTCAGCGTACTCCAAATTAACTTGAGGCAAGAAGCTCTCATATGACAAGACATCACTCAGCATCAATTCTGGCTTGAGCTCATATTTGCCAGGCCGAACCACGTGCCCTTCAAGCCGAATCACATTCTGCTCTCCTCCTGTGACAGAGAAGATTTTGATGATATCACCATCGTTAACAACTGTGCCTAGTTCGTTGTTCGTGGTTCGTGGTTCGTGGTTCGTGGTTGGTTGTTCGTTGTTCGCGATTTCGGAAAGGTCGAAATCTGTGACAATCCTGCGTTGATGGTCTTGGACGCGTTCAATCTGGACACGTTGAAGCCAGCCGGAATAGTTGATTCCACCGGCTATTTCCAAGGTATCGGCTAATGTCATGTCGCCTTTTAACTCATAGATAGCCGGACGTTTGACATTACCCGCCACGCCCACTACGGAGCCTATAAGCGGGATATGAATGGTATCCCCTGTTTGTAGACGCATATCATTGCTTCTATCGCCGCCCATGAGAAAATCATACAAATCAATGGTGACAGGGGCCTGGTCCGTGCGCAGCAACTGGATCTTTCGGAGTGTCCCATTCTTGGAAGGACCACCCGCTGCAAACACGGCATTGATGACAGTCGAAAGTGAACTCAGTGTGTGGCTGCCTGGTACCACGGCTTCCCCCGTGACAAACACGGTAATGGTACGCAGACGCCCCATGGTGATATGCATTGTAAAATCGGTAAATTTGCGTTTTAACTCGCTTTCCAGGTAATCCGGGAGCTTGCCGAACGGCAGACCCGATACCGACAGAACCCCCACCTCTGGCAAGGCAATCTTGCCATCGCGATCCACGACCACACTGATTCGATCATTTTGGCGGCCCCACATGTGCACCGTAAAGCTATCGCCAGGGCCCACCACATAATCGGGGCCCACTGGGACATTCATAATCGCGTCATAACGTGTGCCTGCTCTGCGAAATACCTCATAGCCAAACTGAGTCAATACCAAAGAGACTTCAGCGGGATTCTGACCGGATAGAAGCAGCTCAATGGCCGACATATCAGGACTGACAGTGGCTGCTGGACTAACAGCGTCTGCTGGCGTTTCATCAGGACTGTCGGTTTGTTCCTCGTCTGAGGCAGAAACTTCGTCCTTAGGTGTTGTTTGACCGCCCTTTGCTTTTGCCTCTGCCTGCTGACCCACTTGCTCCGGAGCCACCTCCACGTCTTGCGTCTGAGCAGTATTGGTAACGTCTGCTTTGCCTGCAACACTCCCAGCTGCCTGAGCACCGTTTCCGCCTGCAGCCTCCTGCGCCATGGCAAGACCGGCAAATAGGTAGACAATTATAGAAATTCGAAAAACCACGCACGCTCCAAAATCCATTTTGGTCTTTCTCAAGTTTCTAGAATCCATTCTTGTAGCTCCTTGCTATGATCTGTATTGGATGTGTCATGGTCATTGTATGGACATAACCATGGTGCGCTCAGGCAAACAAAATCTGGCTAGACTCCGTCCCCGTGGGTTGCTTGCTCCCCTGCAACCCAGATCCTCAACACACCGCGATCGTATTGTAACGCCACCAAACGCGACCGGCAGCGAATTTGTCTGCCATGATCAAACAGATAGGTACGCTCAGTTTCTGTGCCGCGACTCGGCCGGGCAGGCATAATTTCCCGGACGCTTCAAATGCCTGAATCTAGGAAAGTAATTGTGAATGTTCGTGCAGGCCAACTCTGCTACATGAAAATGAAATGCACACATCCCTGACCTTCAGCTTATCCATAAACTTAAATATAACCACATTAAATAAGAAGGGTCTAATCCCCTATTTTTCTAAGTCTTATCCAATTACTGTCTCCAGACTCAACGTCTGCAACTCTTGGAGAAATATAATCATACCGTGACAAAGTGTCAACCTTGGTTTGGCGATAATTCGTTGAAGACTATACTGAAAACAAGGATTTTTCTGGACAAGGCAATAAGCAGGGAGAGGCTTAAATGCCTAAGATAACTCAACCTATGTTACCAGTCCCGAAAAAGAGCCGATAATATTTGAGATTGGATCGAATCCTCCTTTGATGGTCAAAACAGGGCCGGCCGATTATCCCTCCCTTCTCCACAAAAAAGGATTTACAGCGGGGTACTCTAGAAATTTAATAAAAATCCATGCCCACAGGACATGGCTTCAATTTACCCCTCGAAAGGGGCTGTAAGAATCGCTGTCATTGCGAACAACGTGAAGCAATCTTCAACTGAATAAAGCTTGACCCATCAACACTCCTGCCTTAATCTTCTGTACGATTAAGGCTGGATGTCTTAAAGATCAAGAAAACTCAAGGATGGGCTGTCTATATGCATCGACCAGTATTATTAACACTGGTAATACTGATTCAACTGCCGTGTTTCGGGCTTGTTTCTACGAATGTCCCGCTTGGACATTGGAGTTACGATGCTCTGGAAGTTATTGCCAACTCAGGCTTTATTCATAGCGATCTACTCTCGACCAAGCCCTTCTCACGTTTGGAGATGGCCCGCCTGATCCTTGAAGCCCGGGATATCGTCACAGCCGAAGAACTGGACGACTCCTTTTGCGGCCAGTTGCTAGAACGTCTTGAAGACGAATATGCCTATGACATTGAAAACTCGGCGCCCAGTCAAAATATCCAACCCGAAAGCTTCCTGAAACCCATTGAGGATCCCTATGTAAGAATCGTGGGATCCGAGAAATCCCCTGAGTATGAAAACCAACAGGGGGATCAATTTAGCCATGGCACCAACCTGAGAACGGGCTTGTCGACCCGGGGCCAACTGGCCAATTGGTGGGCTTTCTATCTTCATCCAGAATTTGAAAGTCCTTCTTCTCAAAACAAGGTGGAACTGATCGAAGGCTATGGTAAGGTCGGAGTCGGCCCCATGTCAGTGGAGATGGGCAAGGATTCACTGTGGTGGGGCCCCGGGCACCATGGCAGCCTGGTCATGACATCCAACGCGGAGCCCTTGACCATGGTGAAGGTGGCCAATGATCAACCCGTTATATTGCCGGGACTTATGAATATTCTCGGACCGATTCGGGGTGTCTTCTTTCTGTCGGAATTGGAAGCGGACAGGACCATTTCCGATGCCAAATTGACCGGTTTGCGTGTCAACTTCAAACCCACACCCGATTTTGAGATCGGTCTCAGTAGAACGATCATGTTTGGGGGCAAAGGCGGGCCTTCTACAACCGAATCTGACTATGTCCAAGTCTTCTGGCCCGAGAACCTGGAAAGGTCAAACAGTCAGTTGGAACTGGCCAGTATTGACATGTCCTTCCGTCTTATTTTGCCCAAAAATATGCCGGCTCGCGCTATGAAGCTGTACGGAGAATGGGCCACCGAAGATTGTGACATCGACCAATTGAAGCCACTTTTTGGCATTCAATTGATCGACTTATTCAAACAGGGAGGCAAAACGGATCTCAGGTTTGAATATGCAGAGACCTTCAGAAGTCAATACCCCGGCAGTTTTTACCAGCATGGCCTCTATAGCTCGGGCTACACCTATCAAGGACGGGTTCTCGGACATCATACCGGGACCGGATCACGAGACTTTTTTGCCGAATTGACCCACTGGGTCAATCCATCACTTCGATGGGGCCTATCGTTTAATCAAATGAAACAGATGATTTCGTCGCCCAGGCCCCAAACGAACCAAACCGGTGTGAATGTCTTGTGGTTTGGCCCCAAGAACATGCAATATCAGGCCCGGTACAGATATGAGTCCAATCGAAACCAAACGACAACCTTTAATGGTGACAATCACATACTGGATGTGAGGATCGGATTTAGATTCTGAACAAAGAAGCTGTCAGCAATCAGCTTTCAGCGGTCAGCCGCGACTGGCTCTCGACTCATCTCTGGGTGTTAGGTGCTAGACGCTTCGGGCCACAGCGATTTCCCCTGGAGGCCACCTTTGTTATTAAGTGCGAAGTTAAGAGCTTTATTTAGGAGCTGATAGCTGATAGCTTAAGTCTGATAGCTAAAATATGGAATTTTCTGAAAAAATATCAATCGCAAGTCACACGATTACCATTGTGCCTCGATATTCTGAGACAGATCGGGCTGGTGTGATCCATCACAGCGTGTATCCTGTGTGGTTCGAGATGGGACGCACTGAATTGTTGAGAGCTAATGGATTGGCCTATAAAGACTTGGAGGCTGAAGGGGTGTTTTTTGTGGTGGCGGATCTCCATCTTAAATACCGTCGCCCTGCTTTCTACGATCAAGCGGTGGAATTGGAAACAACCTGCTCAGAAGTGACGGCCAGCCGAGCCAAGCACACCTACTGTATTCGAGACAGCGTCAAGGGCATGATCCTAACTGAAGGCCAAAGCACCCTGGCCTGTGTGGACCCGGAGGGTAAAATTCGAAGGATGCCCTCGTTTATGTATGTGGACTGATGAGGGGTTCGTTGTTCGTGGTCGTTATTCGTTGGCTGAGAGCTTTTATTGACGCGGTTTCCCTTCGGGGTGGGGGATTTCGTAGGTTTCAAACTTGTTTGGTTTCAAGCTTAGACTGGACGTAAGCTGTAATTCCTGCGTGGTCTAATTCCGTCGATTGAGTATAGAGGCGGGGTTTCGCCGACAATCTAGAATTGCATGGATCTTTATGGAATTTTCTTCTAGGGGCTTTAAAACAGTTGTCATTGCGAACAACGTGAAGCAATCTTCCATAGTTTCAAAACCATTTGCAACGGATTAAGCGTAAATTGGTATTTCAAGATTGTTGAGTTTGTGAAACATTGATAAACAATGGAAGATCGCTTCGTACCTCGCGATGACAGCTAGTTTTATATCAATTGGCAGAGCCTATTGATTCTGACCACACCCTGACGAATGGAAATCTCTTCGCCAGTAATCTGTGGTATCCAAAAGGCTGAGGGTGTATACCAAAATAGAGGTACAAAGATTCAAGATCTGCATACATCGTGTCAAGAAAGTACTGCCCCAAGCCAGCCAACTGCTTTTCGTAGAAGTGATACCCTTCTATCAGATCCCGTTCAGCTGCATCGAGAATCTGAATGTTCATTGGGTAGCTTTCGCAATTCTCACTTTGGCTTCAGTGAGACCTGAAAAGGTGGCTTTACCTTTAGCGATTAACTTATCTCTCTCTTTTAGAATGTCATTGTGCCACGGGAACGCTGGTACATTTTCGTTTAAACGGCAAAGATCCTCCCACAACAATTCCATAGTGGCCAGTTTTTCTGAAACTGTCATTTTATCCAAGGGCAATGAGAATCCCATGACTTCTGCCTTTCGTTGAACAATGTAAGTCATTCGTTTCATCAATTATACACCAGCAGGCGCATTCTGCCAAGAGCTTTGGCCCGCCAAGACTACAGGCTGTTCGTGGTTCGTTGGCTGATGGCTGTTTTTTCTATTTGGTGCGTGTCACCAGGGCCTGGGCTAGTTGCTTTAGAGGGGTTGCTTGACTGTCAAACGCTTCAAGTAGGCCAATGGCTTCTTCAGTCAAGGTATGGAGTTGCTGTTTGGCTTGATCAATGCCCACAAGTGCGGGATATGTGGATTTTCCGGCCTTTTCATCTTTTCCGGCTGTCTTGCCAAGCTGCTCAGTGGAGGCACTGATATCCAGAATGTCGTCTGCGATCTGGAAGCCCAACCCGATTTTCAATCCAAATTCGCCTAAAAGCTCTACCTCCGCTGGAGTTGCCCCCGCGCACAGGGCACCCATGACTGAGGCACATTGAAACATCTTGGCCGTTTTGTTGATGTGAATGCTGCGAAGCCCGGCCATGCCCACAGGTGTTTTTTCAGCCAGGAGATCTGCCACCTGTCCAGCGATCATGCCGTCAGGCCCTGCCACCTTGGCCAGAGTTCTGATGAGAGACACGGCCAATACCGGTGAATCGACCCGATCAGCCAGCAGCTCAAAGGCCAGGGTCAGCAGGCCATCTCCAGCCAGAATGGCCAGGGCTTCATTAAATGCCTTATGACAGGTGGGCCTGCCGCGACGAAAGTCATCGTCGTCCATGGCAGGCAAATCATCGTGGATCAATGAGTAGGTATGAACCATCTCAATCGCCACTGCAGCGGTTTCAGCCTGAACATTGGCCGGCTGACCACTGATCAGTTCACAGGCCCAGAGCAACAGAACCGCCCTGACTCGCTTGCCTTCTCCGGCCATGGCATACTCCAAAACTTCCCTGAACTGCCCTGCCACCTTTGCCTCGCCCAGGTAAGACAACAACAGGGCATCCACCTCTTGGGCCCTCATTTTTAGGCTCTCATTTATGTTCGATGCGATACTCTCTGGTGCCATGGCATTCTCAATTCAAGATGGGGTCTTTTCGTTTTCTAAACAAAACGGTATTATAGCGGTTTTTGTAGGCTTTGTTAGTGAAAACATGAACAGGAAACGAATACTCATATTGGGCGTGACCGCCTCAGGCAAGGCCACGCTAGCATTCGAACTGGCCAGGCAGTATCAGGCTGAGCTGATCAGCGTGGACTCCATGAAGATCTACAGACGCATGGACATCGGTACGGCCAAACCCTCTTTGGAACGTCAGAAGTCTATCCCCTATCACATGATTGATGTGCTGGAACCCAGCGACGATTCTTATCATGTGGGCCGCTATTATGACGACACATATGAGGCGATACATACCATTGAAGCCAAAAACAGACCGGTTGTGGGTGTGGGCGGCACGGCATTGTACATCAAAGCTTTGTTGTATGGCCTGTTTGAGGGGCCGGGCGCAGATGAAACAGTGCGTGCAGAACTGATTGAACAGGCTCAAAACAACGGCCTGCCTGCCCTGCATCAAGCGTTAATGGCCATCGATCCCGATGCAGCCCAGAGAATCAGTGTCAATGATCAGCGCCGTATTGTGAGGGCGCTGGAGGTGTACCGTGTCACGGGCGAGCCCATTTCAAGCTTCCAAACTCAATTCGATGCCTCAAGCCCGCGCCACGACTGGCTCGTGATAGGTCTGCGCCGCGTCAAAGATGTTGAGAGCCGTCGCATCAATGCCCGTGTCAAGAAAATGGCTGAGGTCGGCCTCTTTGATGAAGTCCGGTCTCTTTTGGCAGAAGAAAAACCCTTGAGCACGCAAGCCAAGGCAGCCATAGGATATGCAGAGGTCATTCACCACCTCAATGGCAAACTCACGCAGAACGAGGCCATAGAACGCATCAAGATCAACACACGACGTCTGGCCAAGAGCCAACGCACATGGTTTAAAACGTTCAGGTATGTCCAGTGGATCGATGTCCAAGAGCAGGATACCGTTGAATCTGTCACCATCAAGGCCAGGGAGCTGATTGAATCGCATGAAGACTGAATTACTAAACTATGACTTGCCTCAATCCCTGATTGCCCAGCACCCAGCCGACAAACGCAGTGACTCCAAGCTCCTGGTCCTGGACAGGGCCTCGCAAAGTCTGACAGATACACAATTCTTTCATATAGGCACGTATCTGCGTCCTGGTGATTGCCTGGTGCTTAACAACACCAAGGTCTTGCCAGCCCGCTTTTATGCCCGCAGGCAGACAGGCGCCAAACTCGAAGGTCTGTTCATACGAGTCATAAACAACACCCAGTGGGAGGTCATGCTCAAGGGGGCCGGTAAGGTCAAACTCAATGAAACATTCCTGCTGCTCTCTCAGGACCAGGCTCGAACCATCCCAGCTGTGCTGATTGAACGACGTGATGAAGGCAAGTGCGTGATCCAGGTTGACCAGGGTCAATCCTGCGAGCAGGTGCTTGATTTGATTGGTTTCCCCCCCTTGCCGCCCTACATCAAACGCGATCAGGATACAACCCAAGCCGCACAGGACAAACGCCGGTATCAAACAGTCTTTGCAGAACAGGCCGGCGCAGTGGCAGCCCCCACAGCAGGCCTTCATTTCACAGACGCCCTGCTGGATCAACTTGCCGCACAGGGGATTCTAACCGCCAAAGTGACACTCCATGTTGGGCTGGGTACGTTCAAGCCGGTGACCGCAGAAAATCTCTCTGACCACCCCATCCACAGTGAGCAGGTCGAGATTGACTCAACAAACGCAAATATCATCAATCAGACCAAGGCCTATGGAGGCCGAATTATTGCCATTGGTACCACAGCAGTGCGTTCTCTGGAGAGCGCGGCGAACCACGACAGAGTCGCCCCCTTCCATGGCCCCACCTCACTCTTTATTATGCCGGGTTATACGTATCACATTGTGGACGCTATGGTCACCAACTTTCACCTTCCAAAGTCCACGCTGCTTGCCCTGGTTGGGGCCTTTGTCGGCCTGGACACCATGTTTTCCGCGTATGAACATGCCATAGCCAAAGCCTATCGTTTTTATTCCTATGGCGATGCCATGCTCATTGTTTAGTCGCTTCGCTCCAGTTTTAGGTTTTAAGTTTTAAGTTTTAAGTGGTTGAGCCGCTGCGCGGGCTGTTTCACTGGCGTCGCGGCGGTGAGCGGTGAGCTGAGGGGTGAGGGGTGAGGGGTGAGGGGGGAGGTGGGAGGTGGGGGTAAAATTACTCACGCCTCGTCAACGTCATCTTCATCTCGTGTGTCTGTTTTTCACACTTCATACTTCACACCTTACACCTCCAGAGCGAAGCGAAGGCCCTGTAATACTGTCCCTGCGTTTTTAGGGTTGACGGCGTTTAGCAAGTATTACACAATCATCCATATCCTATGGAATTGCTAGCCAATATTTAGTACGAGAGGCATCATGCAGCGCTGTCATAACATCAAACAGATATCGTCATTATTGGAGGCGGCTTCACGGCAGTAGACTGTGCGCAATCCGCCAGGCGACTGTCACCGGAGAGCCCTGTCACAATCATGTATAGGCGTGGCGTGGCACAGATGGCCACCAATGAAGAAGAGCTTCATGAGCTGGATCAGGAGGTCAGCCCCAAGGCCGTGACCACTCAAGAGGGCAAGATAACCTCTGTCACTTTTGTACGAAATACACTGGGTGAACCCGGCGAAGATGAACGTCCCACATTTGTCCCTGTGTCAGGCTCGGACTTTACACGACGCTGCAGCACACTCATTCTGGCCATTGGCCAGACTGCGGACAAGACGATCCCTCCAGAGGGAGTGACTGTGGCAGACAACAATCTCACGAGTCATGAAAACCTGTTTGTGGCAGGCGACTTTGCCCTGGGCAATGGGGATGCGATCAATGCCATTGCAGATGGCAAGGCGGCAGCCAATGCCATGGACAGCTTCCTCATGGGCACAACACGGCAAGGACAAGTCCTGGCGATATCGGGGCTTGATCATGTCAATCGAATACGTGACTTTGACCTGCTCACCCCTCCAGAGATGCCGGTGCTTGATCTGGACCAGCGTGACGTGACTGCTGAAGTGGAACTCGGCTGGACACCCGAGCAGACTGAGATACAGGCAAAACGCTGCTATCTTTGCAACTATAAGTTTGAAATCGACCAGGACAAATGTATCCACTGTGACTGGTGCATCAAGGTCTCCCCCAGAGACTGTATTAGGCGACTCAGTCACCTCAATGTTGATGAGGACGGTGCCCCACTGGACTTCCAGGAGGTGCCCGCCTCAGACCCTCAAAAAGCGACCTATATCTGGATTGATAGTGACCAGTGCATCCGCTGCAACAAATGCGCAGATATTTGCCCCACCAATGCTATCTCCCTCAGAAAGGCTGATATCAAAAATTGTGGTGCAAATTAGCCTATTCTGAAAAAGGTTGATGGACGATACCTCGAATGGAAAAATGGGCCGAAAACTAGCTCGGTCTAAAAAGAGGGGATCATTCAGAATCGTGCAATTCTGCTTGCTTGGCGATGTTCAGCAGGACACCTGCTGCTGCCGCCGACATCAGGAGGCTACTGCCGCCAGCACTGATGAATGGCAAAGGAATTCCCTTGGTCGGCAATACCACAGTAGCCACGCCAATATTGATCGCAGCTTGAATCCCCAAGGTTAATACAATGCCTGTGGCCAGGAGCTGGCTAAACCCATTTTGGCACTTCAGTATAACACGTAAGCCTAACCAGAGAAGATAGATAAAGATGACAATCAAAGCCATGGTACCCACCAAACCAAGCTCCTCGCCAATAATGGCAAAGACCATATCGGTGGTATCCTCCGGCACATGACCATACTTGCAAATCCCCTTACCCAAGCCCTTGCCCAGCACACCCCCTGATCCCATGGCCACCAGAGACTGATTCGCCTGATACATGACATCAACCCATTTCTCAGGGTCCAAAAAACCCAACAAACGTTCTTTTCGGTAAGGCACCTTCATGATCAAGAAGTAGAATGCAGCGGCGCCCACAGGTACAGGGCTGATCAGATGCCACCATTTCCCTCCACCCACACACAGCATAAGATAACTAACCAGGGCAATCAACACGGCCGTGCCCAAGTCTTCTTTGACAATGAGCCCCACCACCAGACAGATGACCAGACAGATGGGCAGCAAATGCAGCCAAAAAGACCGCAAGCGAAACTTCAAACGAGCACAGGTGGCCGCCACGAAGAATAGGGTGGCCCACTTGGCAAATTCTGAAGGTTGAAAGTTTATCGCCACAGATCCCACGCCCACACTAAACCACCGGCGTGAAGCGTTTTTTTCGACACCAATACCAGGAATCAATACAGCAGCACACAAACCGATACTCAACAGCAGAAGAAAAGGTGTCCAGGACCGAAAGAACCCTCTGGAAAAGCTCAGATGCGTGTGATCAAACAGGGAGACCAAGTACATGACCGCACAGGCAATTGGAAAAAACAGGATCTGCCGAACGCTAACATAGGCATAAAAACGGGAGAAATCAAAGGCTTGATCCAGGCTCGTGCTGGCAGAAAAGACAAACACTGTACCAATGGCCATGAGAAAAATCACGACCTTGGCAATTCGATCATCCAGGCGACTCGTATTATAAAGATCTTTGTGCAAGAGATTTCGTTATTCGTTTATTCGTTGTTCGTTGTTCATTCAAGATGGCGGTTCACGTAGTACCCACCTCAGTTGTCTAATGATCCCTATCGGCCAATACTCCCAGATTACCACACAAAAGACTCAATAAAAATATCATAAAAGCCCCGTTGGTCATATCTTGCCTGAACCACTTGCTTTTTTCTCTTCGACATCAAATATGGGACTGGGTATAATCCGGGCTTTTCAGAAGAATCCTATGCCAGACATAGAAAGGAATAGCTATGCTTCAGTCGATTAATCCAACAGAAACCCAAGCTTGGTCTAAACTTACAGAACATTTCGAAGACATGAAATCCGTTCATATGACGGATTTGTTTGGACAGGATGTTGAGCGTTTTTCAAAGCTGTCAAAGACATTTGAAGACATGCTGGTGGACTACTCCAAAAATCGGATCACTCAGCAAACCATGAAATTGCTTGTGCAACTGGCTCAAGAAACCCACGTCAGAGAAGCCATAGACGCCTTGTTATCTGGCCAGAAAATCAATGAGACCGAAGGGCGTGCCGTGCTACATACGGCGCTGCGAAATCAATCCAACACGCCCATTCTGGTGGATGACGAAGATGTCATGCCAGCGGTCAATGGCGTCTTGAAGCAAATGAAGGCCTTTTCAACGGAGCTTATTTCGGGCTATTGGACCGGCTTTTCAGGCAAAGCCATCACTGACATCGTAAACATAGGGATTGGTGGATCAGACCTTGGACCCGTCATGGTCACGGAAGCCCTACGACCCTATTGGCAAGGCATCACCCCCCACTTCGTGTCCAATGTAGATGGAACACACCTGTCAGAGACTCTCAGACACGTTAATCCAGAAACCACACTTTTTATTGTAGCGTCTAAGACCTTCACCACGCAGGAAACCATGACCAATGCCCTGTCTGCGAGAGACTGGTTCCTCCAGACTGCAGAAGATCAGGCCCATGTGGCCAAACATTTCGTGGCCGTATCCACCAACCAGGGAGAAGTGGAAAAGTTCGGTATTGATCCTGCCAAGATGTTTGTGTTCTGGAACTGGGTAGGAGGACGTTATTCTCTGTGGTCCGCTATCGGCCTGTCCATTGCCTGCACCATTGGCTTCGATAACTTCCAGACTTTGCTGGCTGGTGCCCACGCCATGGACAACCACTTCAAGGAGGCTCCATTAGAGAACAACCTGCCTGTGATTCTGGCCCTGATCGGCCTGTGGTATAATGACTTCTTCGAAGCCGAAACCGAGGCCATCCTGCCCTATGACCAATATCTGCACCGCTTTGCCGCCTACTTCCAACAGGGCAATATGGAAAGTAACGGCAAATATGTGGACCGAGCGGGCCAGTCAGTCACCTATCAGACCGGCCCGATTGTATGGGGTGAACCTGGCACCAACGGCCAGCATGCCTTTTATCAACTCATCCACCAGGGCACCAAGCTGATACCCTGTGACTTCATTGCCCCAGCTCAAACGCACAACGACCTGGGCGATCACCATACCAAACTCATGAGCAACTTCTTTGCCCAGACAGAAGCCCTCATGAAAGGCAAGTCTGCCGAGGAGGTCACTGCGGAACTCAAAGCCACTGGCAAAACAAACGAAGAAATCGAAGCCCTGATCCCCTTCAAGGTCTTCCAAGGAAACCGCCCCACCAACTCCATACTCCTGAAAAAAATCACCCCCAGATCCTTGGGCTCACTCATTACCATGTATGAACACAAGATCTTTGTACAGGGTGTCATTTGGAA
The DNA here is from genome assembly GCA_964494325.1 of uncultured Pirellulales bacterium. Lineage (GTDB taxonomy): Bacteria > Planctomycetota > Phycisphaerae > Sedimentisphaerales > Anaerobacaceae > JAIPFM01. The sequence goes on along the minus strand of CAZBTJ010000124.1, from coordinate 2,543 downwards.
CATTTTCAGCTTTGACCAATGGGGCGTGGAACTTGGCAAGCAGTTGGCAAACGCGATTTTGCCTGAACTGACAGAAAACAAAGACGTGACAGCCCATGACGGCTCTACCAATGGTCTGATCAACGCATACAAACAAATGCGCTAACCGAACTCAAAGAAAACCAACGGCTCATGTGGCCAAAAGGCACATAAGCCGTTTAATCCAGGGTTTAGAAACCAAGTCCACTTATTCGCCAATCTCCTGTAACACCACATTCATGTCAATCGTCTCGCTATTGCGCTGAATCTGAACCTGAACCGTGTCACCAATGTCGTACTGATCAAGGACACGAAATAGATCATTCTGTGTCTTAACGGGCACCTTATCACAAGCCACAATTAAGTCAGCCTGTAGAATCCTGCCACGCTGATCAATTCTCGGTGGCTCAATACCGGCCTTGTGTGCCCCACTTCCAGGTATCACTTGATAGACCAAAACGCCTGCGACCCCCAATCGTCGGACCACATTGTCGTCCACCATGGTGATCCCCAGCCCCGCTTTTTTTGCACGGCCATATTTTACTATTTGAGGCACCACACGATTGACCACATCCACAGGCACCGCAAATCCCACCCCTGCATAGGCACCGGATGGACTGACAATCGCTGTATTAATGCCTATCAAACGGCCCGCGCTGTCGAGCATGGGGCCTCCTGAATTACCAGGATTAATGGCGGCATCTGTCTGGATTACACCAGCAATGGGGCGACCGCTCTCAGATTGAATCTCTCGTCCCAATCCGCTGATCACACCGGTGGTGAGTGTCTGGTCCAGACCAAAGGGATTGCCAATGACAAACACCTTCTGTCCCACCAAAAGATTGTTTGAGGTGCCCAAGGCAATGGGCTTGAGTAATTCTCTGGGGGCATCAATATGCAACACTGCCAGGTCCTTATCCGGTTCCACACCCACGACTTGAGCGGGCCAGGAGGACTGGTCAGAGAGAGTAACCTGGGCCCCCTGCCCCCCACTGATCACGTGAAAGTTGGTAATGATTGTCCCCTGATCGTCCCACACAAATCCGGATCCTGTGCCCCTGGGAATAGCCGTGGCTTTGAGGCTGAACCACTCCCTTTGAACGGTCAGACTGGTGATATACACCGCGCTTGGAGACACTTTCTGAAACAATTCAATGGTGGTCTTTTCTTCCAAAGCCAGATCACCTCTGGGGGTAATCGCACGTGGCAAAGCACTGGGACCGGTGTAAAACCCGGAAATCCAAAGACTTGTCTGAAACAGAATCACAATCGCCACCAGCACCAGCAGCAATACAGTCAAACGATTCCCTGAATCAGGTTTCTTCTTCTCTGGGGGACACGAAAGATTAAGTTCCATAACCGCTATACTCCATTGATAATTATCCACAATCCAGTCTTTAATGCCTATTCTATATCAACCTACCCGAGAGTCGTAAAGTGTAAAAGATCCCCCTTTACACGGGTACTTCAAATAGAGTAAGATCTTAGGCTTGTTATTGCCGACGTAGCTCAACGGTAGAGCACAGCTTTCGTAAAGCTGAGGTTGTGGGTTCAATTCCCACCGTCGGCTTTGATTGTTTGCTGCAAGGGATTGTAAAGCGTGTGAAATGCTGGAATTACAGCGGTCTTATAGCTTTCCGTCTTCGTGGTTTTACCTTCTTTTTCACCCTTTGCAGACGGTTTCTGCACATACTCCAGACGAAGTTCCAGCATGTCTTTGCAGGCCAACCGTACCAAACGCTTGTCGCTATCATTTATCAGCTCGGCAAGGCGTTCTACTGCAGCGGTCACATTCTGGGCCGTCATCCCCAACAAGGCCTGATCTGAGACAGCCTTCTGTTGACGCTCAAGCTCCTGTTTGAAAGCAGGCTCATCCAACCATTTATAAAAGGTCGTACGATCTATCTTGGCCTTACTTACAGCCTGCTGTGTAGGTTGAACTGGCTACGATGAAGGGCAACGCCTTGAGAGGACGCCGCCTAAAAATCTCCCTATATTGCTGTCTTACAACGAGTTACATAGTGCGAAGCGTGAATATTCGGGTATCCCGTATCAGTTGCGAGTTTTTATCATTTTGCCCATATGACTTGAATGTCAACAGGGATGTGGCTCCCAGCTGAGGTCGGAATCGTGCCGTGAATAGACCGTCCCATAGGAATGTGTGTCAGAGGTGGAAATGGTTTAACGACAGAGTTGCTCTTTGAAGTCTTTGACGAGAGGATAAAGAAGAACATATTTCTTGGGTAATTTACCCTGCATCGATTTTTCTAACTTGCCGCGGCCTTGGGTTATACCGACTTGCTGCCAGTTGGCGGCCCTGTAACAGGTTCCTGTAAATCGATCCATCTCAACAAAGGTCTCCAGTAGCACTGGGCGATAGTTATATCTCGTGTACCAATCTTGTCGTATTTGTTTGCTGGCTAAAGATAGTATTTTGGATGCCAGATTCCGCGACTGAATCCAGGGCAGGATTAGAAAGCGAGCATTGTTAACAATCAGATGCAGATTACGTTTGCGCTGCTGAG
>CAZBTJ010000123.1:0-16588 GCA_964494325.1 uncultured Pirellulales bacterium | reverse complement strand
TGGGTGCGGATGTGGGATTGTAGAGCTCGATCCAATCGGGATAATCACCCGGTTGGTCAGTGTCTTCCAAGGCGGTTTGATTGTCTGCCATCACTTCGTTGATGACGAGGTAGGGCCCCCCAGCCAATACGGCTCGGCTCAATCCACTCCACACACCGTGATCCAGCATGCAAGCCTTGAGTGTGGTGTGCTCTTCAGGCATGATCTCCTGCCCTTCATACGCCATGGCAGAAGGAGACACAGAGGTACTCGGCTGAGTGGGTAAAACCGCATTGGGATCAAACGGACCTAGATGTTGGCCTTTTATGACTTCACGGGCAAAACCAGGTCCTTGCCATGCCACAGCCACATGATCTCCGCCACCACCCTCCACATAACAGGCTTGAATGTAATAACGCTTTCCGGTCTCAAGCCACAGTGCCTTTGACTGCTGAGATGGATGTTTGTCCCATTCTTGAGAAAATGTCCAACTCGGCACCGTGGCGATGGTCACAGCCTGGGCGGGATCATGGTTTTTACTAAGACTCAACCTGCCCTGGTCATCACAAGCTATCCAGAACGTGTAATGCCCGGTGACAGGTGGATACAGGTAACCTTGTATTTGAGCCCCATAGTGGTCAGCCCAGCGTTCAGGTGAAACAAACTGGGTGAGCTCCTGTGCACCCGTGGGATCGTGAGGATACGCAGGGTGGTTCAATAGACTTGGAAGACCCGTGCCTGGCAAATCCAGCCAATACTCATATTGAATGGTCCCCCTGGGGGCTTCACTGATGAGGTCGTTGGGTTCTTCTGGTGCTGCGGCAGCAGGTTGCGCCATAACGCGAGGATCTGACCCGTCCAGCGTGTACCACAGGGTGCCCGTGTTTTGAGGCGACTCCAGGGTAATCACGTCAAAAGACCGAAGCGTTTCTTTTGTGGTGGGCTGACCGTTTATCAAAACACGCGGCCCTTCAAAGTTAAAGAGGCCCTTATTTTTCAGAGAGCTTAGCACAGCCACAGGTCGCTGTACAGCCCAAGAGTCAGCAATAGAGCGGTTCATATTGGGTAGTTCCCCTGCCATACTATCACGCAATGTCTGGAACCGGGTCACCACATGCCCTGCTTGCAAGGCACCGCCATTGAAGAAGTGCTGCTGGACACGATCTGCAAAGACTTGCTTAAAGCGGTCACTCACCTTGAGTTGCTCATACAAGATTCCGATAGGCTGAGTATGACCACTGGCTGAAGGCACCTTAAAGGCCTTGTTCACATCCGATTCATAGAAACAGTGCTCCAGATCCCACGCGTAGAAACGCCATCGCCCCAAATCACGATCAGATCGTTCGCGTGCAGCAGTCCAATTGTTGTGTGGCCAGTCCCGATGATTGAGATAGCCTTCCAATATCAGATAATCCACAAACCATTCAATGTCCAGATGTTGTGCCATATGCTCAAAGTGGATTGGGTTATCAAGATCGTGCGTGATAGCGTAATCAAGCAACCCATTCATACTGTTGGCATCGCCGTCTCGAACTGAAAAGTAATATGGCCGATCCACAGGATCTCCAGACTGCCACGCGTAGTCCTCGTCTTCCGGACGCCACTGATTCACCACATCCCAGGCAAACTTGTCGGTATGGCGTGATTGAAACATTTTCTCGTCAATCCGTTCACAAGGATTGTAGTACCCCTTGTAATCGCCATTGACATACAGATTCACAAACGTGCCCATACAGGCATCACCGCTCATATCCCTTTGCAGGCGACGGCCCAATTCATCCTTGATAAACGGATTCACCGAGTCAGATTGCCCGGCCCTGAGCACAACACGGTCGAAATTCCCCACAGGTGCATCAGGGATCAACGGGTAAGTCAACTTGGGTGTGCCGTAGTCTCTTCGAAAATATAGCCGAAAACTAAACTTGGAATTCAAACGATAGCGTGATCGAGTATAGGTACTACCGCTAACACGAATACCGCACTCCGCGTAGAATCCGGTGTCCCCTGAGGACAAAAGGAATTCAACTGACGCTGGCCGTTCAAACTCAAGCCCGTGGCCCATCGGATGATTGTAATCATCCAGTCTGCTGGGACGCCAGGACACATAGTCGCCTGTATATGCCCCGCCTTGAATGGCACAAATGCCATAGGGCATATAGAACGAATCCTGTGGATCTCCCACCAACGATAGAACCGGCAAAGATTTGATCGCATCAGACGCACCTACAATATAAGTGTGCGTCACAATCGGACTCAACAGATTGGACATCGCGTGCGTGGCTGCTCGAACGCAGGTCGTCTTTGTGAGTAAAACTGGCTGAGTATAGGCTTGGCTATAATCCACTGTAGGCTCAGAACCATCAGTCGTATAGACAATCTCGGCATCAGGCCATACAGTCTCAAGTGCCAACAAAATGGGCGTATCATAAAAACCACGACTATGGCTAAACTCGGGCGCTGGCACGTCAGCCAAGAGCGTTGAACGGGTCAGGGTGAGAATCAAAAAGAGACCCATCACGAGAAAAAAACCAGGGCCGTGGGCATGGGCCCGTTTCTGGCCAGCGAAAAAAACATGTCGTTTTTCTTCCATAAACAGTGATTTCAACTCAAACAGTCTTTTGATGGGTATCAATGAAACAGCTACCTATGCTACCATAATACGTTTCCAAGTCAAAATAGGCCGCGAAAATCAAACAGAAACTCACGATTCACGCTATGTCGCCCCTGGTAACTGCGACTCTTTTTCGGGTCCAAAAGGAAGGCGACACCCATCCCATAAACAATTATTGCAGCAAGCCTTAACACGACTCAGGCAATCTTTGCGGTGACAAGAAACCTTTTTTTTGTTATAGTGGTGTTACATTCGAAGCCCAAAGGACCACTGTGAATACAGTGTCACTTCGAATCGGTGTGTTTGTCCGGTGTGATGAATCGGGATCAATATTGACCTTTAGCTGAGGAAATGTACATGCAATTGAGGGTGAATCGTCAGACCGTATGTATGGTGATAATGAGTATCGTGGCTACCCTGGGACAAGGCAGGTCTCAGGCCCAATGGACAGCCTTTAATGATTGTCTCAGGGAATCGGGGGACAACACAGTTGCCCATGTGACGGGCTGGACCATCCATAGTAATGATCAGAATCACAACACAGGCCCCTTAGTCAATTACGAAACAGGAAGCCCAGACGCCATGCCCACCGTAACCTTTACCATGGGCGACTCAGGATTAAGGGTGAGCGGCAGCACAGCCGGGGGCAATCCAGTGCCCGGCACAGACGCCCATGACCTATTTGCCGACATCATCGATTTTGGCCCCAATGGCATCTACTACGGCAGCGAGGGGTGGTGGGTAGAGATCGAGTTTTCGGGTTTGAATCCGGACGCAAGCTATTCATTTGCAGGGACTGCCATCCGCTCAAGCAACTACCCCGACCGAGTATCTCAATTTACCCTTTTGGACGCAATCAGTGCTGTCAATAACAGCAGTGACGGTGTGGTTGCCAAACTGCCTGACACCACACTGTTGATGGCGGGAGATAATAGTATCACAGGATATGTCGTGCGATGGGACGACATCAAGCCGTCAAACGATGGCACCTTTAGCATACGCGCTGAAGCCACACCGGAATCTGATGATGACAAGGCTTATCCTCTGGGCGGTTTTATGTTGAGTGTAAACTCATCTACTTCAATTCCCAAGGGCCCTGAAGTAGATGCAGGAGAATACGACGCACTACCCTGGCCGCTACAAACCGCTCATCTCTATCCTATTGTTGAGACTGAGTCACCCAATGGCCTGGATGGTCTGTCCTATGCATGGTCTTTACTCGCAGGACCCCAACCTGTCACATTCGATCCCTCTGAAACCATGGCGGACCCCAATATCATCTTTCCTGAGCCCGGGGAGTACGAGCTTGAATTAACAGTCCTAGATTCAGAGGGACTTCAGGGGTCCGGGCGTGTCACCATCACCGTTCTGGAACCGGGCTTGGTCGGGGACTTGAATGGGAATGCACGCGTCAACCTGCGAGACCTGGAGCTCTTCACAGCTCAGTGGCTCGACACCACGGAAAATTTATCCAATTTTGATGCGCAGGCGCCTGTGAATTTTCAAGACTTTGCCATGCTGGCTGAAAACTGGAATTCAAAAGAAACCACGCCCATTGCGATCAATGAAATCCTGGCTCGCAATGACGTATCGAATACGGACTCTCAAGATGAATACGAAGACTGGATAGAGATTTTAAACGTGGGTGAAACCCTCGTTGACCTCGGCGGCATGTACTTGACAGATGATTTGTCCAATCCCAGGATGTGGCGTTTTCCAGACAACCAACCGATACAAACATACCTTGCGCCGGGTCAACGCCTGTTGATCTGGGCAGACAACGATATCACGGATTCGGGATTTCACGCCAACTTTCAATTGAGTGCAGAAACCGGGGGCCATATTGGACTCTTCGAACAGGATGGTGTCACCTTAATAAACTCTCTGGAATTTGAACCGCAGACGCCAGACGTCTCATACGGCCATGATCCGGATGGCACGGGTCTGCTGACGACCCTGCGCCCCACGCCGGGCCAGTCCAACAATGGGGCGACCTTGCCGGTGATTGATGCCCTGACATTCAGTGCGAAACGGGGCTTCTACGAAAGCCCTGTCCAGGTGGATATATCTACCGCCACCTCTGGTACCACCATTCGCTATACCCTCGACGGTTCCAGCCCTTCAACGCAACACGGTCTGATCTACAACCAACCCATCACCCTTGACACAACCACCTGTCTGCGCGCCCTGGCGTTCAGATCTGGTTTTAAATCGCCCCCCATTGCCACACACACCTATCTGTTTCTAGAGGATGTCATTCTGCAGGGCAATTCGCCATCCGGTGCCCCGACAGTGCCCGAAGGATACCCGAGCTCCTGGAACGGCACCTCTGGCAACTACCAGATGGACCCCGATGTGGTCAGTCAGCATCCGACTTTAATAGACGATCTGTTGTCCGTCCCCACCCTGTCTCTCGTCATGGACATTGACGATTGGTTTGGGACCAAGGGCATTTATATCAACCAGTCTCAAGACGGCACCGAACGAGTCTGTTCCCTGGAGTTTGTGGATCCTCTGACCGGTGATTCCATCCAGGTCAATACCGCGATAGCTATGCAGGGAGGCGTCAGTGGCGGAGGCACAAGTTTGAATCGTTGGAAGACTCTCAAACTCTCCATGCGTCCACGTTTTAAACCGCAAACCGATGATGGCCAAGCCACAGGCGGGCCGGGTAAATTCGACTTTGGGTTCTTCCCCAATTCGCCCATTACACGCTTGAATAGTCTTGTGGTGGATGCCGCCTTGAATCATTCCTGGCTGCATTCCAGCAGCGGACAGCGCAACAATGCCATGTACGTCCAGGATCAATATGTAGCAGATCTTCACAATGCCATGGGTGGCCAATCACCCCATGGAGACTATGTGCATCTGTACCTCAATGGCCTGTACTGGGGCATGTACTATCTGCACGAACGGCCGGATCACACCTGGATCTCAGAGCTCAAGGGGGGCGATGAAGACGAGTATGATGCCATCAAGCACAATCGAAACGGGGTCATAAACCATGGTCTGGACGGCAATGCCACGGCCAATGTGGACGCCATGATCAACGCCGCCAACGCAGTGGCGTCTGACCGAGCCAATCTCGTCAAATTCAACGCACTGGCCAACCAGCTTGATCTGGAAAACCTCATTACTTACCTGCTGGCCAACTGGTTCACGGGCAATCATGACTGGCCCCACAAGAACTGGTATGCCACACATCGCAACGTGCCTGGCGGCTTGTGGCGATTCCACTCCTGGGATGCGGAGCACACAGTCGAAGGTGGCAATGATGTAGGCGAGAGCCCCCTGGACATTCATAATAAGCTGAAAAACAATGCCGAGTATAAAATGCTGTGTACGGATCTGATTTACAAAAACTTCTTTAATAAGGGTCCCCTCACAGCACAAGTCTCTGCCGAGATGTACGCCAATCGCGTGGACCAGGTGTATCAGGCCCTGGTCGGCGAATCCGCACGCTGGGGAGACACGCGACAACCCAACAATCCGCATACACGTGATCAATGGTATGATAACCAGGCCAATAAGCTGGCACAGTTCTTCCCGGCACGGTCTTCCCAGGTTCTGGGCTATCTCAAAAATGCGGGCTTGTATCCCAAGACTCTGGAGCCCCCCGTCTTTGGCGTGGAGGGTGCCATTTCTCAGGGAGGCCAGATTGGCGATTCCTCTGTCACGATCATGGGCCATGCCAATAGCATCTACTACACCACGGATGGCTCAGATCCAAGGTTGCCTGGCGGTTCTGTAAATCCCACGGCCAGATTGTACAATAGTCCGCTGGCCTTGACAGAGAGTGCCCACCTCACCACCCGTCACTACCATGACAAAACATGGAGTGCGATTCAGGAGGCCGTCTTTGGTGTGGGCCCCGTGGCCAACGACCTGCGAATCACTGAGATCATGTACCATCCCGAAGACACGGGTCAGGCATACGATCCCAACACGGAGTTTATTGAATTGCAGAACACGGGCCAGGAACCCATCAATCTGAATCTCGTTCGTTTTACAGACGGCATCTCTTTCACTTTCCCGGCCATTGAATTGGCCTCCAAAGACACCATTCTGGTCGTCAAAAACGTGACCGCCTTTAAAGCCAAATACGGCGATGATCTGCCTGTGATTGGAGAATATGAAGGCCTACTCAGTAACAATGGCGAACATCTAAGACTCGTGAACGCAGTCGATCAGGTCATTCACGATTTCAAATACAACGACACATGGTACAAATCCACAGACGGAGATGGGTATTCTTTGGTCGTGACATGGCCCGCCCAATCTGATCCAGCGCAATGGGGTGACCAAACACTCTGGCGTCCAAGTCGTGCCAAAGGTGGGTCCCCAGGTACGCAGGAATAAGGTAGACAGCACCAACACACTCGATCCCGGGCCTGGGCGACAACCACGCAGAGAACTTTGTGGAGAGTATTCGTGGCAACAGCAAACTAACGGCCCCTGTCAACGAAGGGCATAAGAGTGTCCTGCTCGGTCACCTGGGCAACATTGCCCAACGCACCCAAAGCGTGTTGACGTGTAATCCGGCCGACGGTCACATTCAGAACAATCCTGCGGCTGAAGCACTCTGGAAACGGTCGTATGAACCTGGATGGGAACCTTCCATTTAGCCCAATACCATAGACTTTTGGCGGCGGTCAGTAAGAACCTGATCGCCGCCAGTCTTTTATAGACCTCTCAGTCAAAGGCACCGTCGTGGTCTGACTATTTTGACTCATAGAGTTCAGCTCGGTGACGGATGATGTCACCCTTGATCATGTAGATCACATCTTCGGCAATATTGGTGGCGTGGTCTGCAATACGTTCCAGGTGGCGTACCACGGACAACATATGGATCAGGGTCTCTGTGTGCTCGGGACGATCCTGTACCGCACGCTGCACCAGTTGATACATCTGGCGATTCATCGCATCAATTTCGTCATCCTGAGCACAGACCTCTTGGGCCTGCTTGACATTGTAGTTGACCAGGGCGTCCAGGCTTTTCTTCAGCATGACTTGCACGCCTGAGGCCATGGCTGAAGAGTCAAACCCTATGTCAAGACGCGGGCGCGAGGCCAGAAACACAGCATGCTCTGCCATATTGACGGCCAGATCACCCACCCGTTCCAGATCGCTGTTGATTTTAAGCACAGCCACAATAAAACGAAGATCCGTGGCCACAGGCTGATGCAGGGCCAGTGCCCTAAGGCATGCCTCTTCCACATCGACTTCCCTCTGATCCAGCTGTACATCCTTGTCAATGACCTGGTGTGCCAGGGTGGAGTCGTACGTCTCAATCGCAGTGGTGGCCTCGCGTACAGACAGTTCTGCCATAGCACCCACCATGAGAATTTCTTTTTTGAGATGTTCAATTTCACGCAGTAAATGGACAGCCATGTTATCCAAACCTTCCTGTAATATAGTCTTCTGTTTTTTTCTGGCCAGGATTACTGAAGATCTTGGCAGTTTTGTCGTATTCGATGAGTTCGCCCATGCAGAAAAAGGCCGCCATATCACTCACACGTGCGGCCTGCTGCATGCTATGCGTGACAATCACAATCGTATAGGTATGCTTGAGCTGTTCCATGAGCTCTTCGATCCGACTCGTGGCAATCGGATCCAATGCAGAGCAGGGTTCGTCCATCAAGAGTACCCGAGGCTTGGTAGCCAACGCCCTGGCAATACACAAACGCTGTTGCTGTCCCCCAGACAGGGCCAAGGCAGACTTCTTCAGGTCGTCTTTCACTTCCTGCCAGAGCGCTGCGTCTCGCAAACTTTGTTCCACAATCTGCTGCAATCCTGAACGGGTCTTGATCCCCTGAAGACGTGGACCATAGGCCACGTTTTCAAAGATGCTCTTGGGAAAGGGGTTGGGTTTTTGAAACACCATACCCACCTGTTGACGCAGACTCACCAGGTTTGTACGCTTGTCATAGACTTCGTGTCCATCCACCTGCAGACTGCCTTTCGCATGCACATGGGGAATCAGATCGTTCATGCGATTAATGCTCCGCAGGAACGTACTTTTCCCACACCCACTTGGCCCAATGATAGCCGTGACACTGCAGGGATAGATCTCCATGGACACAGACTTCACGCCAGCCTTGGTACCATAATAAAGACTGAAATCCTTGGAACGAATAATCGCAGAGTCACAAGTGTCTTCCGTGTCTTTCTCCGGGACTTCTTGATGCAATAGCTCACTGTCTAAAGTCAATACAGACATAATCATTTCCTCTGGTCTATGAATTACTTCTTGCATGAGTCTTCCTGCCATTTGATTTGTCCAATTCATGATACGTTCAATGTCCCTTCAGCTTTTTAAACACCCGACCTCGAAGGAATATGGCCACCGCGTTGAGACACAGAATCAAGCCCACCAGGGTCACGACCATACCATACTGATTGTGCGGCACCATCATGGCCACACGATCTCCCACAGCCATGTCATAGCTGCCGTAGGACAGGGTTCGGGTCGGATCAAATATGGATTTCGGAATCGACCCCATGGACACGGCCCCGGTAAACAGAACCGGGGCTGTTTCCCCTGCCACACGACTCAGGCTGAGGATCACACCGGTCAGGATGCCGGGCAGAGCCGATGGCAATGTCACTGTCACAAAGGTTCGAAAACCGCTGGCCCCCAGGGCCAATGAGCCTTCTTTGTAGCTCCTGGGCACGGTCCGAATGGCCTCTTCACTGGCCCGAATCATGACCGGCAAGGTCAAAACCGCCAAGGTCAGAGACGCGGCCAAGATGCAGGCCTTGGAGTCCATGCCTATGACCGGCAGCAGGAACATGATAAAAAAGGCCACACCAAACAGGCCAAACACAATGCTGGGTACACCCGCCAGGGTGTTGATGCACATGCGGATAATGCGAACTGTCCAGTTGTCACCCGCACATTCCACAAGATACGCGGCAGCCACCACACCAAACGGGACCACAAAGAGGATGGAAAGTGCCGTGACCATGAGCGTACCCAGGATCTCAGGGCCCACGCCGCCAAAATAGTGACTGTTGAAACTGTCATCTATGAAGTATTGCCAGTAGACCGTCAACCTGGGCTGAAGCATGTCATGCATATGCTCATTCACATACCCGAACAATCCCTCCAGTTCAGTGTCAACAAACCGCTCTTTCCTTGGGTAGGCCACAGCCACAAGGGGGCTGACCTCATTGGGATCTTCCAGCTCACCTGGCTTGCGAGGGCCTACTTCCCAGACAGTGATGGTGTTAAAACGTTGGAGACAAGCCTGGGCCTGATCCCATCTTGTGGCACCATATCGAAGTCGAATCAGGGGATGGACGGGCTCTCCAGGACGCGGCCCCAGCATCTCTGCCAGAATCTCTTCGACCTGGGCCAGCTCCTCCAGATACACGTGACTCTTGTCCAAGTCAATCTTTCCAGCGGTCTCCTTGAAAACCCGGGCCATTTCGAACAGGGTTTCAAACGCTGTGTCCTTGAACATGTCATCCTGCTGGTGTGCCAGAATGTCGTCCATGGCTTTGCAAATAACGGCCTGGTCTTTACTCTCCAGGGCATCCTGAAATACCTTACGAAGTTCGCGCGCCAGCCGTCTGGCTTTGGTGTACGCAGCGTCTGTCACATTGTTGTCTTTGAGGTCTTGGCTAAAGGCCTTGTACGACGCCTTGGCCTGCTCATCCATGGCAACCAGATCAATGGCCACAGCCTTTTTAAAGGCATCGATCTGCTTGTAGACTTCAGCACGCGTGCCATCCACCTGCAGGGTTTCCTGGGCCAGTTCCTTTTCATCGGCTCTTTCAAACAAGTCACGCTGCATTTCACGAAACTCATGCGTACCGTGAAACACCACGGCACTGGAACCCTTCCAGATCATGGGGCCCAACACAATCAACAGAACAACAGACAATAACACCACGGACATGCCTGCCAGAAAGGTAAACAACTTATCTAAGAAATATCTGGTTTGTAGTCGCATTTATGTTTTACCCATGGCCTTTTTTGCCCGCGCGAGAAAACACTCGCTGACCAGATTCAAACTGAATGTAATAATGAGAAGGTATACACCCACAGCAAACAAAGCCCCGTAGTGTATGGATCCATGCTCGGTCTCTCCCATTTCACCGGCAATCGTGGCTGTCATGGTACGCACTGACTGAGTCAAATCCCACCAGGGTGTGGGAATTTGGCTGGCATTACCTGACGCCATCCACACCACCATGGTCTCCCCAATGGCACGCATCATGCCCAGGATGACCGCCGCAATAATGCCACTGTGCGCGGCAGGAATCACCACCTTAAACAGGGTTTCAAAACGTGTGGCACCCAATCCGTACGACGCTTCACGCAGTTCCGGGCCCAACGAGGAAATGGAATCTTCAGCCACGCTGATGATGGTGGGTAAGGCCATGATAGACAGAATAATCGACGCATTCAGTGCATTGGTCCCGGTAGAAAAACCCCAGTGATCCTGCATCCAGGGCGCCAGGACCAACACGGCAAAAAAGCCATACGCCACAGACGGAATGGCAGCCAGGATTTCGATCACAGGCTTGACCACGGCACGAACCTTAAAGGAAACCAGATCGCTGAGAAACACAGCAGCCATAATCCCCACAGGCACAGAAAAGAACAGTGACGCCAGAGTCACATACACCGATCCTGCCAGCAAGGCCAGCATGCCATGCCTGGGGTTCTCTGATTTGGGATACCACTCGTGGGTCGTTATCGCCGACCACAAGCTTTCTTGCTCAAAGAAAATCAGAGATTCCCGAATCACAAAAAAGAAAATCAGCAGAACCGAAAATACAGAACTACAGGTCATCAGAAAAAGAGTCGCCTTTCCCAATTTGGAAAATACGTACCCCTTGAGATCCTGTCCTGGTGTTAGAGCCAGGGGGCTATATGGGACGCCCCCTGGTTTAACAGAAAGATTGAAAGCACGATTGTTCATAGCCGAAGACATTCTAGTAATCCGTGACTGGGACAAATTTCTTGGCCTCTACCAATTCTTGCCCCACTTCAGTCAGGTGAAATGTCACAAACCTGTGCACCATGGAGCCCAGCTTGGGATACCCATTGGTAAAGAGAAACAGCGGCCTGGCCACAGGATACACGCCGCTGACAATGGTACGCTTGGAAGGCACCACACCATCAATGGACAGGACCTTGACCTTCTTATCCACAAATCCGAGGCCCACATACGCAATCGCCCCACGATTTCCACTAACCCTGGCATGGGCCTGGGGATTGGCATTCACATATTCGACCTTGCTGGCAATGTCTTTCTTCTTCATCACCAGACCGTGGAAGGTTTCATACGTGCCTGAAGACGTGTCACGACTTACTGGCACAATGGCCAGATTGGAGCCGCCCACTTGACGCCAGTTGGAGATCTTACCCAGATAGATGTCCTGAACCTGCTGCGTGGTCAGTGCCTTGACCGGATTGGAGGGGTGTACAATAATGCAGATACCATCCATGGCCACCACATGCGCCACAGGCATGATCCCCTTATTGGCACACTTGGTAAACTCAACAGACTTCATAAAGCGGCTCATGGCAGCCACGTCGCACATGTTGTCGCCCAGGGCCTTGGCACCATCACCACTCCCGGTTTTCTTCACACTGATCTCCAGATCAGGATAGATGCCCTTAAAATACTCGGCAAAGGCCTCAGCAATAGGCCCCACAGTGGTGGATCCATCAATTTGAAGTGTTTCTGCTTGAATGCCCTGCACAAACATGGCAAGGAACAAAGTCGCAACCATCAGTTTTCTACTGTTCATTCGTTTTCTCCTTAATTGTCTTCTTGACTTTATAAGGAGTATACGGAGACCACATTAATTGAATGTTTGGGGTATGTTAGGAATTGATTAATATTGACATGAGGTCTGCACAAGCTATCAGCTGTCAGCTCTTTGCCTGGGCAGGCAGAGGGTAAAAATACTGCCCTCACCTATCTCGCTTTGAAGGCCAATGGTTCCGCCATGCACATTGGCAATATGCTTGACAATGGCCAACCCCAGACCTGTGCCACCCATTTTGCGGCTGCGTCCCTTGTCCACCACATAAAATCGCTCAAAAAGACGTGCGTGGTGTTTGCCAGGAATGCCACACCCCTGATCCGACACCACGATGTCCGTCTGACTCTCATTTTGACGCAGTTCAATCTTGACTGCCCCACCTGAATCACTGTATTTAACGGCATTATCTATGAGATTGACCAGAGCCTGCTCCAACAGGGCCCCATTCACTCTCACGATCACAGGAGGAGAATCCACGGTCTCCAGATGGATGGACTTTTCCTGGGCCTTGATGGCAGACAGTTCAACAGATGACCGAACCACGTCACACAGATCGGTCTCACTAAAAAGTATATCGCGACGATTGACATCTTCCTCCAGGCGAGAGAGCGTCAACAAATCATCAATAATGGCATTGAGACGCTCCGCATGGCGTGTGACAGTGGCCAGATACTGCTTGACCTTGTCTGTATCTTCGAACCCCATATCAGACACAGCCTCCAGGAATCCCTGGATCGAGGTCACCGGTGTCTTGAGTTCATGCGAAACATTGGCCACAAAATCCTGGCGCAATCGTTCCAGGTGATGAATGCGAGAGATATCGTGCAATACAATAACGGCACCGCCCTTGGGAGGCTGATCGCCAGGCAATGGAGCGCCGTGCACGTGAAAGAATCGTGGTCCATCAATGGGCAACATAAGCTCACTCTCGTGAGGCTGTGCACCCCGCAGGATTTGCTGCACAAAATCACGTAGACCCACGTCGCGAATCACCAGCTCAATGGGCTGGCCGTTCACCTGTTCCGGATCGATATACAACAAAGTGGCTGCTGCCCGGTTGACACTTTTTATGTGTCCCTCCCAATCCACAGCAATCACACCTTCCACCATGCTGGCAAGTATGGCCTCCAGTTCATTGCGCTGTCGGGTGGTCGAACGGATACGCTCGTCAATCTGACGGGCCATGGTGTTGAGCGTGCGTCCCAAAGAACTTAATTCATGGGTGGCCCAAATAGGAATACGCGGCTCCAGCTGCCCCTTGGAAAACCCAGACGCAATCCTCTCCATGGCCACAATGGGTCTGCTGATTCGCCGCGACACAAACAGACTCAAGAGCGCGGCCCCAATGGCCACAGCAAGACCGCAAAGGGCAATTCTTTTGAGCATGTCGCGCAATGCCAGATTCATCTGGGTCGTGGCGATAGAGGTCCGAACCACAGCCTGATTTTCCTCGCCATCTTTCACAGGCACAGCCACGTACATCATGTGGATACCCAGGGTTGGGCTTTGACGAATGGAATACCCCAAACCACCCTCCAGTGCAGCAAGGATTTCTTCACGGTCTGAGTGATCTCCCATCTGAACGGCTTCTTCTCTGGAATCACCCAGGACTTTGCCGTCCGAGAGAATCACAGTAATTCGAATCCGGTCATCTGCAGCGTGCCCCACCCTTTGGCACAATTGTTCCACCTGTTCGGAATCGTCAATCGCATGGGAATCCACCAATTCCTGACGCACAATCCGGGCCAATCGTGTCAATTCATCCTGTGTCTGGGTCATGTAAAAACGATGCAGAGCCAGCGACACATAGGCAGTCACCACAATCAGGGATATGACCGTGATAAGAAGGTAAGAAGGGAACAACTGCCAGATGAGTTTCTTTTGAACCATGCTTAATCCTTAAACCGGTAACCCACCCCCCTGACGGTCTCGATAGTGTCACCGTATTCTTTTAATTTTTTACGCAAAGAGACAATTTGTACATCCACAGCCCGATCTGTCACCAGATAGTCGCTCCCACGAATGGCATCCACAATTTTATACCGTGTAAAGACAATGCCAGGACGGCGTGCCAGGGTCAGTAGAATGTTAAACTCTGTGAATGTCATTTTGATGGATTGCCCCTTGATTCGCACATCACGCCGAGCAGGATCAATCACCAGGCCATGCACCTCAAGGGGCGTGGCCTCATCGTCATCCGTGGGGATTCGCTTGAGGATTCTTCTGACCCGAGCAGCCAGTACCTTGCCGCTGAAGGGCTTGGTCACATAATCATCTGCACCCAGATCCAACCCGGTCACCACGTCAGCAGCTTCACCCTTTGCGGTCAACATCACAATGGAAATCGATTCGGTCTTGCGATTTGCCTTGAGTTTTTTGCACACATCCAGACCATTGATTCCAGGCAGCATCAGATCAAGGACCAAAAGATCAGGAGTCTCTGTGCGAACGATCTCCAGCGCCTGTTCACCCGTTTCGCACGTCAAAATGTCATATCCATCCCGAGCCAGATATAATTCTACAAGCTCACGAATATCTTCTTCGTCATCAACGATCAGTACTTTTTTTATGGCCATCAGCGATTCCGTCCATAAGGATAATCAAACACGCATTACTATACGTACTTTGCCGCAGGATACAATCCCTCTTGACGGTATTAATCCAAGGCGACATAAAAACCACCATTTACTGACCCATAAAGGCGATTCCTAATCAAAACTTAACACAAAAACAACCGGGGTTTAATAGGGACCATGACATAGGTCATGAACGCTCTGGGTGTCAATACACCAACTTCCTACCCCCTGACTCCTGCCCCCTAACTCCTGCACCCTAACCCAGGATAGGCGGTTTACAAGCCTACAAACTGGACCAAAAAAGCAAATATCCAATATTCAACAAGGAATATCCATCGGATGAATGAAAAAAAGCGGAGCGAAGCGACCTCCTTCCTTGGACATTGGATGTTTCGTGTTGGATATTGGGTGTTCATTTAAACCCTACCCCCTGACTCCTGATCCGTGATCCGTGATCCGTGATCCCTGCCCCCTGACTCCAACTTAAGGCCTCCTCCGGTCTCAACTTTGTCGCAAGCCTTGTCGCAAACTTCATCGAAACGACGATAAAGGAGCCTGAATTTGCGGCCTCCGGCCGCCTATCGACAAAGCTCGCGACAAAGAAAAAGGATGACAAACATGCTTAAGTTAGTTGCATTCGAGGACTGCTTTAGTTCCCCTTTTTAACCTGTTTTGATGTCCCTGTCAGTTTAAGCCTGAAGTTTTCACACCTCAAACCTCTCACCTCACACTTCAGCGAAGCGCTTGTCTGTCCCCTAATCCCTAATCACGGCATACCAAACCCTCTCTGTGGTAGTTCTTCATGCAACATGCGGATCATGGCAAAGGCGAGATTGGGCGTTTTGGGGGAAAATATTTGCGAGGCCAGTGCAGCCCGTCTTTGACTGGCAAGGTCAATGATTTGGCCATAAAGTTGACGGCGAATCTGAACCTGTTGTTCATAGTCATTGATCACATCATACAAATCTGCCTGGGCCTGGCGTATCAAACCCGAGGCATTAAACCCCGTGTCCAGAACCAAGCCCACCTGGATAAGCGCAGGCCGTGTCCAGGGAGGAGGAAACTCAGCATCTTCCGTGGCGAAATTCGGTCCAGCCCATAAAGAGGTACTTAAAAATAACACAAGTGTTAGCTTTGAAGTCATAGTTTTGCTCCTTTGAAATCTGGTGGTATTCAAAGAATACAAGGCATGTTCAGGCGATACAGTCACAGGGTTAAACGTTTTTTTGAAAAATAAATATCCAGAGTTCTTTTCTGGAAACTTGCCAGAAGGCGGCCAATGGCGACAGTACTCGCACTTGCCTACACATCCCAAAGCCCCCCCCTTTTTTACCCCCGCCTCATCCCACTCAACCCCACTCTTTGGCCTTTTAAGCATTCGTTTCGCCACAATTGTATTCAGAATTTACACCTGCGAAGAACATCCCTGAGAACTTTAGACAAATTGATAAAACTTCCGATAATTACCTTATTTTCCCCCTGCTATCGACCGATATAGGTTATCGGGTGTTGTTAAACCAAGTCCCCTACTAGGAGTCTGTCGGAGAACCCGGCGTTAAGGCCCGAGAGCACGCAATTTTGATCTCTGGCAAGGACGGCGAAGCAGCCTATGTTGGTTTTATAGGCGATACAGCCG
>CAZBTJ010000122.1:0-16641 GCA_964494325.1 uncultured Pirellulales bacterium | reverse complement strand
CTCCTTGCGAACCCACCCCACGGACAGGAGGGTACGCATTATGCGAAAGACGGTGGTACGTGGCACCCGCGTCTGCTTCTCAATGGCAACGGCATTGAGTCCTTGCGGATGCAGCGAAACCAGGCGCAGGACATCGGTTGCCTTGACCAAATTGGGTATCGTATACTGTTCCATATATGAAACTCCTGATTTGTATATAAAATTATACCTGTTCATGTGCTAAGGCACAAGGGCAAAATGCTGAATTATTGATAATTGATAGGAATGGGTGGCGGCAGGGGTCAGGCTTTTTCCTTAGGTATTTACAGGTTCACCTCAACCTCTGTTACAATAGTTGTCAGCGAAAAAACCTGCTTGCGATTGCCCTGGGGTTTCCCCTCTGGTTGTTTTACACAAGTCAGGCTCGCTCTGAGTTTCACATGAATTGATTTAACAGACAGAATTGAATATCCAATATCCAACAAGGAATTTCCAATGATCAAGGGTGGAAGTCGCTGCGCTCCACTGTTTTATTTTGTTCTGTCTCTGGATATTCAATTCTCTTCTATTTCAAGTCTTCAACTTTCGGCCAAATAAACAATCCTACCCCACATAAGGAACTCCACATCAAGGCTTCAGCCCACTTGGATGTTGATCATTCCTTGTTGGATATTGGATATTCGTTTTTCAACACGGCGTGTTTTGCCGTGAAAGGTTGTTATATTATTGGTTTCGACCGTTGATCGAGCTGTGTGTAACTGTGGTTTCATGTCTTTACAATATAGACTGGGTATCAACTTGTGTAAAACAACCAGGGCCTTGCCCCACGCTGGTAAAAACAGAATCCAGAGTCCTGGGGTGGGGTCTAACCCCTAACCCCTAACCCCTAATTCTAAAACCCAAAGGATTGTTGGCCTTTGGGTATTTCAGTTGCTGACTCTTATCATATGGTCAAAAAACAATATTGCAAGGGGAAGAATAAAAAAACTCAGCATCATGCTTTTTGGGATCGCTTCTGAAAGGTATGGTTTCTGTGATCAGAGGACTCGGCCAATGAGTATCGAGATCCTTCCTTCTCAATCCAGCAAGGACTGGGATGTTCGGAACCGGCATTGGATTGTGGGTCGTCAAAGATGCTTTATTGATATCTGGTTGAAGTTTTTAGACTGTTTGTTCTAGGATCTCGTTGTTTGACCCCGGTTGTTTTTTCGCGTCTTCGTGAGTTTCAATCTGGCTGCCCGGGTTGTTCTGAGTGTGATTCAGGTCGCGGGCCATCCGGTTCAAGGCATCTGCCAGTTCACCGATTTCGCCAGTGGCTTTGATTTGGGACTGTGCATCAAAGTTGCCGCAACCAAAACTGAATGTCATCCTTTTCAGTGCCATTAATGCATTGGACATTGATTGTGCCAACAGCTGACCAATGATTGTTGATACGACTATCAATAGTGCGATCACAAGGATAAACCGTGCTTTGATTTGGGCGATAGGGGTTAGGATTTCTGGCAGGTCAAATTGCAGAAGCAGATAGGTGTCTAACGCATCAGGGCGGTCGGAAGAGTATGAACTGGAAAAAGCCACCAATGTTTTTGGCTTAGAGAGTTCGAAGTGACCATAGCCTGTCTCTGTTGCTACCAGGTTTTGTCTGACTCTGGGTTCCAGAGGGGGGGGAGTTGTGAACTTGCTATTCGTGTCAAAAATGATTTGATCATGACTGATCAATCGTAATCGTGTTGAATCATACATTGAGCTGTGCTTCACACTTTGAAGAATGGATGCGAATTGGTGAATATTGTGAACGGCCTTAAGAATACCTGAGAATTCTCCGGATTGATTGTTTAGACGAATCGCCAGGTCCACGGCGTAGAGTTTTGTACTCTCGTCATATTGAATCGGTCCGACATAGGTGCCATAGTCTTTTGCATGTTGCCACCAGGGCTCATCACCCTGGAAAAAGTCAGACGTTTTTGAGGTTAGTGCAGCATTGGCCCCGTATTTATTGGTCACAAATACTTCACCCAAAGTCGCACAGCCATACTTCTCTGCATAAAAATTAGGGCACTCAATATCCCTGCGCAAGATCTTGGAGAGATCGTTCTGCATCAGGAGACTGATGCGGTCATTCAGAGATTTCCCGTTCCAGGCATCTTCCATGGGTACGATTAAATCGTTGACATCCTCTTCTTGATCAAAAATGGCATTGGATTCCATTAGAATTGAATGTTCACCCAGCCTTAATGAACGGCACTGAAGATCTTCCAAGCGTTGTTGTATTGAATCATTGACATGGTTCAAGGCGGTGTTGGCCAATTCAACAGACTGAGTTCCGACTGTTTCAATTAGAGTTTTCTGGCTTAAAGACAGAGAGACATATCCTGCCATGCCAATCGCCAAACCCAGTCCCAAGAAAGCGGATAGAATTTTATCGTAGATTCTCATTGTTCTCCCTTTCTGTATGAAGAAAGTATTCACCCTTATATTTGTCGGTGGATTAAGATCTTAGGTCGGCCTAAAGTACTGCTTTCTATATTCACTGGGACTGATACCAAGCTGGTGCTTGAATTTTTTTGAGAAGTGGCTGTGGTCATAAAATCCGGTTTGTATGGCGATGTGCGTGATGGGGCGGCTTGTATGACTCAACAGTTTGCACGCGGCATTGAGGCGTATCTGTGTGATGTACTTCAGAGGGGACATATGCACGAGATGTTTAAACTTTCTCTCAAATTGGCTGATGGATAAATGAACCATGTGTGCCAGAGTTTCCATGCGAATGTCTTTTTGATAGTAGTCATTTATGTATTGAACCACATCTGCCATCTCAGCATAGGGATCAAGGACGGCCCCTGCACCTTTGTAGTCCACCAGTATACCGGCAATGCCAATGACCTGGCTATTTTTGTCAAATAGCGGAATCTTGGTACACAGATACCAGACCAGCAACCCCCGACTGTTGGGTACCAGCCACACCTGGTTCACAAAGGGTTTCATGGCCTTGATGACCTGTTTATCCTCTTCAATATACTTTTCTGCCAAGGCCGGTGCGAAAAAATCGCGGTCTGTTTTTCCCAGGACTTCATGTTCATAGCGTATGCCCAGCAGGTTTAATTGGGCTCGATTCATTTTTGTGAATTGACTATGTGTATTCTTGGCAAAAAAATACACATCGGGCAGATAGTCAAACAGATGTACAATGCCTTGTGGATGATCAATCTGATTGAAAAAACGTGTTTGAAAGAGGCATGGATCTGGTATATTTTCATCAGATGGCATTGAATCGGTCTCCATTCTTGCCATTTCTCTCATGTATTGGCCATTCTTTGACAAAGGGAAATGCCGAAAAGTTACACATGTTCACTTGTTTCATAATAGCCGTTCTGCTTGCATTTCGCAACAATGATGACTTACATTCTTTCTTACAGACTTACAGATTGTCTATTTCAGAGGAATACATAAATGCAAGACATGGAAAAGCTCTATCAGATACGTCTTAAGCGTTATGTTACAGCAATGAGAAACGGCAAACCCGATCAGATTCCCATTCGCCCTTTCGTGGCAGAGTTCACGGCGAAGTATGCTGGGTATAGTTGCGCGCAGGTGGCTCATGATTACAACATGGCCTTTGAGGCGGCCTGTAAATGTGCCGCTGATTTTGACTGGGATGCGGTGGTCGCCAATATGGTCTATGTGTGGACGGGTCTGTCTCAAGCCATTGGGCTGAAGTACTATGGCGTGCCTGGGATTGATGTGCCCCCGGACGTGGGCTTTCAGTATCGTGAACCGTCTGAAGATCAGGCATTTATGAAACCGAATGAATACGAATTACTGGCCAAGGATCCCACAGGCTTTCTGTACAATGTCTGGCTGCCGCGTGCATCGGCCGATGTGAGTGAGCAAGGGGAGTCCACCTCTTACAGAAACAACCTTTCGTTTCTCAAGGGAGGCATGGCCATGCTCAGTTACTTCAATGCCTTTGGCCCACAGATAGACCGTCTCCGTACAGAAAGCGGTACGGTATCAGCCATTGCAGGTATCTTTAAGCAGCCTTTTGATATCCTTGCAGACAAACTCCGGGGGTATATGGGGCTGACCATGGACCTGTTTGAGCGTCCCAAAGAAGTGCTCAAGGCGTGCGAGGCCCTCATGCCTCACTTGCTCCATGTGGCCCTGTCCGGTGCTGACCCGGATAAGAATGTCCCCATTGGATTTTGGATGCACCGGGGTTGCACCCCCTTTGTCAATCGCGAGCATTTCAACAATCTGGTGTGGCCCACGCTCAAGCCCATCATTGAAGAGATCTGGCGCAGAGGGCACCAGGTCCTGTTTTATGCGGAAGGTCGTTGGCTGGATCATCTGGATGCCTTTGCTGAACTGCCTGATGGCAGTATTGTGTTCCATGTGGATCAAGATGACATCTTTGAAGTCCACAAGCGGATTGGACACAAATTTTGCTTGACCGGCGGTATTCCCAATTATCTACTGGCCTATGAGACGCCGGACAAGGTTCGAGCCTTCTGCAAAAAGGTGATTGATGAGGTGGCTTCTGACGGCGGTTATATCATGGATGCCAGTGCCATCATGCAGAATGATGTGTCCATTGAAAACCTGAAAGCCATGACAGAATTTACACGAGACTATGGCGTGTATTGATGCCTGTAGGGTGGGGCCTTGCCCCACGCGGGTAAGAAAGTCAAGAGCCCGGAGTCATTGGGTCTATTGCTTTGGGTTGACACATTTGTCCTAGGAGACGTTGGTATGTCCGAAATACAAACACCAAAGATTAAACCGGGGATCTGTATTCCCTGGGAAGACAAACTCAAGGAACTCCCCAAGATACAGGGCGATGAAGAGCTGTATAAGCGTATCTGGGAAGACAATGAAGCCCTGGCCTATATGTACATCTGGCAGGTGCTTCTGTCATTTTGATGTGTGACTATAGTCGTTTGAGATGGTCCTAAGAGAAAGGGATAAGAATGATTGATCGACGTACATTTCTGGCTGGCGCTGGCGCCACGGCCTTATCTGCCATATCCGGTTCAGCGGCCAATGCGCAGGCCCCTGGCGGCAAAATCAAATTGGGCATCATTGGCTGTGGTGGACGTGGCCAGTGGATTGCTGGCCTATTCAAAGAGCATGGTGGCTACACGATTCACGCCTGTGCTGACTATTTCCAGGACAAGGTGAAAAAATGCGGTGACAAGTATGGCATACTGGCCAACCGTCGATTTTCAGCCTTGTCAGGGTACAAGCGACTCCTGGAATCCGGCGTACAGGCCGTGGCCATCATAAGCCCACCTTATTTCCATCCGGAACAGGCTGAGGCGGCTGTGGACGCGGGCCTGCATGTGTATCTGGCCAAACCCATTGCTGTGGATGTGCCGGGATGCAAGACCATTGAAGAGAGCGGACGCAAGGCCGGTCAGAAAAAACAGTGTTTCCTGGTGGACTTCCAAACGCGTAAAGATGAATATTATATGGAGTCTATCCGGCGTGTGCATGAAGGGGCCCTGGGAGACCTGGCTTTTGGTGAAGCGATCTATCATGCGGGCGTTCCTTGGGGCAGCAACGTGGAGGCCCTGACCAAGAATCCCAATGATCCGGATACGAAGATGCGTGCCTGGGGCATGGATCAGGCCCTATCCGGTGACATCATCGTCGAGCAGAACATTCACACACTGGATGTCATGAGCTGGATCATGCAGACGCCTCCTTTGTATGTGGATGGGTCTGGAGCCCGCACAGTGCGCCCTGGCGGAAATTGCTACGATCACTTTACCTGTCTGTATCAATACGCCAATCAGGTGGGCGTGACATTCAGCTCCCGCCAGTTTCCCGGGCACGGTGTGTCGCATGAAGGGATTCGCAACCGCATGTTTGGCTCCAAGGGCGTGCTTGAGACGGCGTATGGCGGCCAGACCATGGTTCATGGCAAATCCTTCTACCGCGGAGGCAAATCTCCCAGTATTTACAAAGATGGTCCTGTGGCCAACATTGCCACATTCCACCGCAATATACAAGAAGGCATTTATGCCAATGATACTGTGCCCCCGAGTGTTCAGAGTAATCTCATCAGTGTCATGGGACGAAATGCTGCGTATCAGAACAAACGCGTGACCTGGAAAGCACTCATGGCTGATACCACAAAAATGGAATACGACATGAAGGGATTGAAAGTCTAAGGGAACCTCGACAACGTTGACTCTCAATAAACGGCCGGCGAGTTTTGTCGGCCGTTTATTTTTAGAGGTCAGCGAAGCACTGACTCAACATGTTTGGGAGGTGTTAAAGGAAATTCTGTTGGATGTATCAAAGGAGTGGCTATTACCATGGCAAACAGCACCACATCAAGAAGGTTTCTGGTCACATGTCTACTTCTGATTATGATTGTTTCAGGTTGTGATAAAGACCGATCTTCGTCCAAACTGGTGTTCATCAAGCCAGGCGGAAAGGATACGGGGCAGGTGAGACTCGTTTTGATACAGGCGGGTGATGAGACGATCATCTCATCGGATACACTCAGTCTTGTGACGCTTACTCGCTACGCGCGTGAGGCGCAGGAAGAGGGCGTAAGCAGCCAGCGCTGGCCGGGTGATACAAGTGGTCAAACCAAATACATTGAAACAAAGACATGGGAGGTTCAGCTTGGCGATTTCCCAGGGGGGGTGATTCCCCTTGAGCCCGGCTTCTATCAATTCAAGCACAACTCTGTGAGCGGGAACCCGCCCTCTGGGTTCTATGGCACCAGTGACTATTTTGAGATCAAGGCTGGAGAGAAAATCGCTGTGCAGATTTCCCTAAACGCAGCCATCTAGAATGGGTGTCCACAAGCAAAGGAGAGACCGTGAGTATAAGATCAAAAGTGATGACCGTTTTCCTGTGTGTCCTGTTAAGCTCGGCCCCTGTTTCGCATGCCCAATATGACAAGACAGCGGCTATGCAAGAAAGAGCGGACCTGTCGCATGAAGCGAACATTCGAACATTGTTGGGCGTGGAACAGACGCCTGCCACATCGATCATAGGCAAATTCCTGAAGGTGCTTGATGTCTCTGAAGCCATCGAGAAGTTCTCTCAGGGCGAATACAACGATGGTGCTGCTGTTCTGGCCAAACTCGCGGTTACGTCACTCTCAGGCGTGGCCAATATCATCGCAGCGGCCATTGATGTGGGTACGGTTTGTCGGGACAGTCTCGTAAACATGGTATTTGGCCCCCAGATCCAGACATTCTATGACACATACCACACCGGGAGGATGGACGACCTCAAGACGCTGTTGGATCAAAAGAAACTGAGTTTCAACGGCGAAGATTTTATGGGTTGGGCCAATGACAGCGCCGGTGAGGTCGCCAACACAAACAACAGAACGGACGTGAAGTTTCTCGTGGATGACAAGGTGATTGGTTCCAGTGGTAATAAAGGCCTGTACAATATTGCCCAGATGAAGATTCAGGATCAGCAGCATTCAACACGTTCCTGGTACATCAAGCTGATCGGTCGTGTTGCCCCTTCCAAGGTGCCTGTCAGTCCTGAAGCTGCTCGTGATTATTGGCTCCAGGCGTGGAATAAGAAGGTCGTTGTCGATGGCATGGAGTATGTGGTTCGCAAAAAGAAGCAGTACATTGAGACCTATACCAAGAATAGCGAGATCCGTTGCGTGGCTAATGTGACAAACCCTGTTGATGGCTTTACGTATGGATTGCGCTGCCCGGCACTTAGAATGGATGCAAAGCAACAACCGGTCATGGGGATCGAAAAACTGGAGGTGACGTTCATTGAATTGATCGACTTTGAAACCTTCATGAAGGTGACAAGGAATTCCAGCAACAAGGGGGCGATTAGATTTGAATTGCTGGGGCCTGATGGTAGGGTAGTGCAGGCCAAAGATGTCAAGTTTGCAGATATGTTGTCCACGGCCGGGGGAAAAAGGTATGAAGACGAAACAGGGATCTGGCACGACTACCGCGTGCAGATTGATTTTGACTGGAAAATACCGTCTGTCGGCAGTGTTGGCATCGCGTTGCCATCAGGGGCCAAAATAGAAACGCTGAATATTAGCATGGGCGTTGCCAAAGTACGTCTGGCTACCACAGGAACGAGCACTGGCATACCTGGTCAGGCTGGGTCAGGCACTTTCTCACTTGGGCAGTGGGTTTCAGGTGAGAGTTTTGATGTGTTGGCTGTGTTAGGTCAGATGCAGTTTGACCCCGCATCCTATCTCCTTCCCTCGCGTGGTCAGGCTTATCCTTCGTTCTCCGCGGAGGGGAGATATACACTGCAAGAAACACAGGGCGATACCACGGTAGAGCGACGAATGACTCTGAGGGTGAATGCTGACGTACTGACCGAGGAGAACTCGTTTACCCTCTCGGCGGAACCCGTCACTCATTATCACGGCAAAAAGGAGGATGAACTCAAAGCCATCTACGAAGGGCTGGTGTCTGACTTCATATCCAATCCAGGAGATTATCCAAAAGATCTGCTTGAGTTTCGAGCAAGACTCCCTCGCAAACCATCCAGTTCAGATTACAACATTACTCAGATGGCGAATGAGAAACTCAAATCAGGCCTGTTGGGTGTCTTTGAAAACGTCACCAGCGAGGTGGCCGAGTTGCGGAAAAAGTACGATACGCGTTCGAGAGGGGGCGTCTTCTGGAATGAGAAACGGATTGTCTTCTACAAACTTCGAAGGACCATTGATGCTTTGTGTTTTTCGAGGCCGGCCCCGATCCTCAGGGAGTCCATTGTGTCCAAGATTGATGAGTATATGGCTGAGGCAGAGGCTATGCGAGAGGTGGTGAAGTCTGACAGAGTCTTCACAGAAAAGCTGGTTGCTACTGTGCGTCGTGATATTGTCCCTCGCATCAGGGTTCAGCGGAATCTCATTATATTGTCATCTACCCGTGATTTGTCACGCAAAATCTCAACGACCTTGGCAGAACTGAAAGGGATGCTAGCTGATCAGGATGCCACACTTGACAATATTGATCGAGTTGTTGCAGAACCTCTTACGTCTTTGGCTCACTTCGACATGCAGGTCGCAGACCTGCAGAAACAGGCCATGGCAGGCGCATTTTATGGCAAGCGTGTTGAAACGCTTCAGGCAGAGGCCCAGGCCCTCACTGACATGATTGATACCCTGGCCGAAGCACCCATTCGGCAGCAGGACACCATCAGACTACTGGGGGAATTGTTGCAAACTTTCAACGCGTGGGCCTCAGAAGAAAGATATCGCGTCGGTCGGATGCCCCGTTCAGGTCTATTTCCTTTGGACACACTTCACGAACAGATTACGGGATCTGAGCCCACCTCTCCAGGCGAGACCTGGGCACCCATTGACACGGTAGTCACCGAAATCCTGGCAGAGATCTACCGTGTTACCCGTGAGGAGATAGAGCTTTTTGATCGTTCGGAACTGCTCCAGAAGCACGCCCACAAGATTTTGCGAGATGCATTCAGGTCAAGTGGCAAACATGGACTTTCCCCCATAATCGCGCTTTATGCATCGCATCTTTCCTCAGATGATCTAACTTTCTTTCCCCATGGCGGTTTGCATTCCAATGTGTTCGATCCTGTCAGGCGGAGAGCTTCAGAGATTCAGAAAAAATGGCGTGAATCACTTACGGTTCAGGTTGACCGCCCTGCGAACAATCAAAGTGGCTATCTGGCCATTTTAAGTGGAGATATTGAAAAGTTTATTGATTTGTGCAACATGTCCAGCCCTTCTGAAGGTGATACTTCAGTCCAGGTATGGCGCAGCACGCAGAGTCGCATCCAGGCCAATATAAACCGGTTGGCCACGGTGGGGCAGGCTGGCATGGGAAAACTGGTTTCCCAGGGCTGCTCAGATATAGACAAGCTTGGCCAGATAGTCCATTCACCGGAATTGGCCAAAGCATCCTGGCAGGCACGCTATATCATCATGAGAGAGGTTAACGGTCCCAAAACACATTTACTAGGTGAACGATACGCAAGTGCCTTGACGACTGCCATGGTACGACTCTTGGATGTGGCGGACAAATCATTCCACTCGCGCCTTTCCAAAGCCTTGAAGCTGCCCAAGGATGCACGTGACAAAGAACTTCAAGCCCTCAATCAGAAAATATCACAGGGCTACTGGTCTGCCGTTGGGATTGGGCCGTTGAGCCATACTCAGTTTGGCCGGGTACTCCATATTCACGCTGGATCGCGAAGTCCAGGTTCCTTTGAAGTGGTTCATTCAAAGTGGAGCGAGGTTGTCACTGGTTGGATGGCGGCACTTGAGAAGTGAGATGTTTAAAGGGGAGTAGACGTATAGACACCGAGGTCGAAGATGACTGGGTGGTTCTCGCCGGAGTCGAAACGTTCTAGCTTGTGCGCGGACACCTTTGAATCCCGAAAAATGTGTTTAAGCATGTTCTGCAGGGGGGCAAAAGACATTAAGTTGTTTTTCGACAAAGCGATATCGTGGTCCGAGTATGATTTGTTAGAGCTCGATGGTGTCGCTTTCCAATCATCTTTCCAAATAGTCGGCGGCAGCGGGGGCTTCCCTGCGAAGACTGTCGAGCCGGCCTTTCAACATTCTATCAAAACTTTCCAATTCACGTTTGAGTTGGTTTTTGACGTTGTGTTCAATTCGCAGCAGGCCTTCTTCCGAATCATTTCGGACTGTCCGAAGCGGGTAGATGGAGTTTCCGAAATTGAAGGGCCGCGGCCGGCGTACGCTGCGGGTGATCATGTCATCGGTCCGGGTTCGAAGCCATTCCCGGCAATCCAGGACCTTTTGAACCCGCGCTAGCGGTGATTTCCCGGGAATTGACATATTCACGAACGAACCCAGAAAATAGGCTGTTTGAATCGTGTCTCCACAGACATACTCAGGGTCGATCGACAAGACCTTCTCAAACGCCTGGAACGCATCGGCTTTGTGAAAATGTGGCTTGCCAGGTACGTGTAGTGCGTAGAAATGGAACCCGATCTTTTTCCAAGCGTAGATTTGCATTTCAAGGGTCAAGTCCTCACGCGTTAAGAAATTTTCCCAGGAAGCAATAGCCGTTCTTCTCTTCGCGTCTCTTTCAACCTGTTTGGCAACAGGACGGATATCCCAGGCCACTGAATCCTCGTCCATGGCTTCGCGTAAGGCGATCTCGCAAGGACTCCAACCTGAATAATCGCGGAGCGAAAGCAGGTAATCACGTAGTCTTTCACGCGAATGGTTTTTCGTTGTCACAGGAAGGGGCGCAGTCGTGCCGCCCGGTGCCAAGTAGTTCTCTGACCAACTGGTGAAAAGTTGTGTTCTCTCAAGGACACTTTTGTGCGCAGCGGCTGGTTCGAGCCAGACTTCCCAGGGGCCCAACCATGTTTTGTCCTTTACACGCGTACCGTCGGAGTAAACGCCCTCCGAGCCTGAAAATTCCTTTATATGAAGTGAGGTGGACGATTCCAGCGTCCGGTCGACTGTCACCTCACTTGGGTTTGAGTGCTGCATCTTAATCCCGGTCTTCATTTCAATACGCTGCTCCGTCTGGTCGGCGATAATGCGGACGTTGAAAAAATCATGCACCATTTCCAGCGGACGCCAGGTCGGCGAAGGATGTTCACTCAGATGCCCTTCCCAGACTGATATGACGCTCAGTTCGGGCTGCTTTAAGTTCTTCCAGATGATCCGGAGATCGTTCTTTCCGGGCGTCCATCCCTTGGACAGTTTTCCTGGATCCAAGCCGGTCTCACTCCACGCGATCGCTTCGCGAGTGATGGCTCGCCAATCGTAGCTATGGTCGTTTTGGGTTTCTTGGGTCGGATTTTCGCCCAGCCCGCCAATGTCGATTTTGTGCCAAAGATTAAGGTACTTCACACAACGATCCACACCCGACGAACTATAACTCGCTCTGCCCTGAACTTGCCAACGACTCCACTCCACGTCGAGTTCTTTCAGGAAATCCAACAGGATAGGCGTAAACCGTTCCGGCCCCGGACGCGAGGCCGCCGCCTTAAGCGTCTCAGAAAAACTACTCAGACTGATTTGGAGGTGTTGGGGTGTCAATGCCGAGGCAAGGATGTCCATAGCTTCTTCCTCCGTTATCTCCAGGTCTGGATACCAAACGCCTTTTTTTAGACCAAGAGCGGCCGCCCTCTTCTTGACTTTGTTCGACAATCCCCTGGTGTCCCGCAATTTTAGAAGACTTGCGCTATGCCCCTGAATCACTTGCGGCCAAAGCCAGGGCTTGTCCGATTCCACCAGATGCTCCAGCGCTTCCATGGAATCTGGATTCTGGTAATTCCACGCGATGCACCGGAGAAGATCTGAAAACGTCCTGGTGTCGTATTGGTCGATCAGGAGACTGGCAATTTGATTCATCTGCTCCCCTGTTAGATCGGTTCGAGCATTGGCCAACGCATTCGCCAAGCTGGATCTGTCGTAATTCAAAGAATTGGCAAATACACCTTCACTGGGTTGTTCCCTCTGTAGAAGTTCAGAAATGGCAAGGGGAATATACCGCTCTGGTTGCATTGAGATTCCCATTCTCAAGCCCGCAGCTCGTACCAGCGGTTCCTCGGCCTTTGCCCATGTGTCAATCGCTTCAACAAATCGTTTGCGTTTGACCTGGTCCATATCTTGCAGTCTTGTTTTTAACTTTTCCTTTCGGAAACTTTCTGCAATAGCGACTATGATCCCAGTATCGCGTGTGACCTCCATAACGTCCATTGCCTCTGAAAAGTCGACGAACTTGTGTTGGCGAAGCTCTTCAGGATTCGTGCTGGTGCCCAGCCGCTTAGCCACTTCTTCAAGATGGAGCGGACACGTGCGATTAGCAAGACCGGCGAAAAAAACTGGGATATCGCGAAAGACGATCTCGTGAGGTTTTTCATTGAAGCTGATCCGAGATACATCCGCAAGGGCAAGATTGTTCACTCGAAACCCACAATTCGAGCGACTTGTTCCCGCAGATCCACCGCTGGAAAAACTTCCTCCAGCATGGCCCGCAAGATGAGCTTTCCCCCAACGATCGTAGACCACGGCCGGGGTATTCCGGGTATACGTGTCGTCCACCTGGATGGCGAATTGCAGAGGCAAGCCCGGATGGCTTACTTTTATGGACAGCGTAAATCGCTTGCTTTTATCTGTATAGGTTTCCCTGCTTTGAAAGGGACCTCGGAACATCGCATCCGCTTTGCCACGCGGGCCCTGATAATACCGGAGTGTTATATCGACGTGATTTAACGTTCGAGTCTTGGGGAAGCGCGCAAAGCCAAATCCTACAGAATCATGCCGCTCTTTGGGCAAGGTACTCTGTAGTGTCAGGACACGGCTTCCGTCCGGCTTTAAGATCGGTTCGGGAAAGAATGCGAGATTACTCCACAAGGCTTTGGAACCAGAATCTTTTATTATAACCGGACGGAGAAACTGAATCGGCTCCGGCGAAGGGGGGATTTCGAAGAGAAAATTTCGTTGCAGTTCGTCGATCTTCCAAGCGGCATTTCTGCTGTAGGCTGGGCTATCTTTGATTTTTTTGCCATCCATGCCATAGATCGCATCATCACCGTTCGCACGGATACCGATCAAGCGAATGTCCAGATCCTTTATTTTCTTAGGCGCTTGTTTTTCAAAGGTATAGGAAATGCCGGACGCATCGTTTTTTGTGATTTTTTGGGCATAAATTCCGGCGGTCGTCTTTTGGCCCGTCCTAAGCGAGATATCGCGGAATTGCACTTCGCGAAAGGCGCGGGTTTGAAATCGCACCGCTTCGATTCGATCCACTTTTAGATGGGCGAATCGTGTTGACGAGACACGGATCGCCTTGGGGATGTCTGTATTACTAATTAGCCCCCCCAGGGAATCGATGACTCTCGCCTCGCCTTTTCGATCAATCACCTTCACCCGGACCTGTTTCGGATCCAGGGTATGGGTCACGTGTACGCGGAATCCGTCCTGGTGCTCTACCATGGGCGTCAGGGCCACAACGTTCAGTTTGTCCTCTGAGATCGTATTTTCTGTGTCCCATCGAAAGAACGTATGGGCCAGTTCTTTACCATGGGTTTGCAACGTCTCAGTCCAGAGATCGTCCTTGGATCTTCGCGTCTGAACGATGATTGTCTCCACGTTCGCCAATACCAGATCCTTGAGCTCGGCCTCGCCACTATGTAATTTTTTGAAACGTTTTTCCTTTGTATCAAAAGACTCTTGTGCGATAGGAAGGTGTATGGCTCCGTCCTTATCCAAAATCTCCAGACGGAAATCACGGCCTTGCAAGACGTCGACCGTGTCGATGACCACGTCACCCCCGATCTGGCTCCACCCGGCAAAGATTACGTCCTCGCGGGGATTCTGGTGATCACGATTAACGATGCCTTGCCCCAAAAAACCCTGAACGCCCATGACGCCAAGACGGCTCGTTTCCTTGGTTTTCCAGGGCCCCGTTGTCACGTGAAAATCAAAGCGCGCGAGGCCCTTCTT
Source organism: uncultured Pirellulales bacterium (assembly GCA_964494325.1). Classification (GTDB taxonomy): domain Bacteria; phylum Planctomycetota; class Phycisphaerae; order Sedimentisphaerales; family Anaerobacaceae; genus JAIPFM01. The sequence continues at coordinate 2,240 of CAZBTJ010000122.1, read as the reverse complement.
TTCCTGTTCGCCCTGATAGAGATCCACAGCGTAAGCCCAGATATTGGGGTCGGACGAGTCCTCATCCAAACCTAGGCGTTTCCCACCTCGGCCCATGGACACGAAGGCGAAGAACGGGTAGTCCGGCAGGTTTTGAATACGAAAAGCCAGTTCATAAACCTGATGATTCTCACGCGTGGACGGCAGATCGAATGACAACGATTCGTAGGGTGCTTCTTCCAAGATTGTTCCATCAGGCTTCCACCACGTTTTGCCGGACGACGGATGCTCAGTCAGGCCAACTAGCTCCACCTCCACACCGTCTTCAAGTGTGGCAATCCATTGAAGTCTTTCTTTCGGTTGCTCTTCGATTTTGCGATTGTCTGCCGTCATTTTCAAAGAAAGAAGGGTCGGAGCAAGAAGACATATTGCCATGGCCGCTCCCAGAAGCCAGGGCCTGCGTGCGGTCATCCGTTCATGCCCCCTGTCACCCAACAGATGCTTGATTCGGTCGCGGAGTTGGGACGGTCGGCCGGTCGCGTTTTGTCCCTCGACCGCCGCTGTCGTGCGACATCGGGAAGAGGCCTCAAGCAAAGTCCGCCCCGCAAGCTCGACCAACGTGGAGGCGTAAGTCAGCCGTTCACCCCCTGCCTGGAGGACCAGAGTGTCGCAACAGAGTTCGCGTTCGAGCCGCGCGCGGTGGGAGAGATACCAGACCGCCGGATGGAAGAATAAGACCGATTCGATCAATCTCTGACATAGATTGAACAGCGGATCCAGACGGCGGATGTGGGCCAACTCGTGCGCCAGAATCATTTCAACCTGTTCGGGACTAAGTCCGGTTGTAAAGGACAGCGGCAGCAAAATCGAGGGGTGAAAAATCCCCACAACCGTCGGAACGACCGTACGGTGACAGTAGGCAATGGCAGGGATGAAGCGTAGGCTCATCGCACGTGCTTGGCGTGCCAAGGCATCGAGCAGGAAGGTGTCCTCAACAGGCAGAGAGACCTGTTTGAGGCGTTGCCCTCCTCTGAGGCCGAGCAGAAGCCGACCGAACATCGCCAAAACCCCGAGAAAATAGAATGCTAAGGCATGGGGGGCAAATTGTCGCCACTTGAAATGTGTCCACCAGCGATCCGAGGACAACAGCCAGGTAATCACAGTCCCCTTTCTTACGGACACATTCATTTCGGTGCTGGGATGTTCCGAGGAAGTCTCTGTGTCAGGATCGATCAAGACGGCCGGTTGCATTGCTCCGGGCTTGACTGGTTGAAGTTCGGTTCCTGTTTGTGGCAAGGGTTGACGGTTTCTTGACACAAGAGATAGGGAGTCGTTCGTTCCCGAATGGATGGATGTCGCACGACCACTTGCCAAATTATGACTCGCTTCCCTTGGAGGGTTCTTGCCGAAGGATTCGGCAGGAGATAATTCAATGCACATATAAGTCGTGATAAGGCAGAAAACCATCGCGAAAAGCCCCACCATGACGATTCCATACCGTACGCGTGCTCCCCTCTCTCCTTTCCCCAACAACCGCGCTGTAACCAGCGTAAGCAGGGCAATGACACATCCCTGCCAGAGAAAGTGTGCCAGTGAGAGAACTAGCTTTAGACTTGCAGGTGACGTTAAAAGATCGGCCATCCTCATGATGATGCCCCCTTTTCGCCCTTAACGCTCTCCGATTTGGCACATCGGTCGATCATACGCCGCAAGTCTTGAATCTCACTTTTGTCGATGCCGCCCATTTCCAGAAGGTTGACCATCGCAGCCTTTGCCGAGCCGTCGAAAACACGCTCAACCAGATCCCCCATCATCTCCCGCGACGTCTTTTCCGCAGAAATTCGCGGTCGGTAGACGAAACTCTTTCCCTTGCGTTCACGCTCAAGATAGCCCTTGTTGACCATGATATTCATCATCGTCATAACCGAAGTATAGGCTAATTCACGAAAGCCTACGGCCAACGCCGCGCGGATATCGCGAACGGGCCGTGCTCCTTCACGCCATAGGATTTTGAGGATTTCCAATTCCAGTTCGGTTGGATATTGCGATGATCTTCTGGCCATTTTTAAGTCTCCCGACACGTTCTGTTACTAATATCTTAGTAGTATAGTGAACCCAAAGGGGACCAGTCAAGAGGGAAGTATTAAATAATTAGTAGATAGATTCACAGAATCAAGACAACCGGCATAGCCGGACACCTTTAATTCTCCCGTCTCAACTTTGTCGCGAGCTTTGTCGCAAACTTAATCGAAACGACGACA
>CAZBTJ010000121.1:0-16790 GCA_964494325.1 uncultured Pirellulales bacterium | reverse complement strand
GTGCTAGTCAGTTTTGATGCGGGGTGTCGTTACAGCTTGCTTGATCTGGCTAGGATGAAACATGAGCTTGAAGTGCTTTTCGATCGTGAAGTGGATTTGGTTGAAAAAGCCAGTTTGAGGAATCCATTCAGGAAGCACGCCATTTTGCATAACATGGAGATCGTATATGCTGCCTGAAGATGGCGAAATGCTGGAAGAACGCATCTGGAGAGTTGTCAAAGACCACATTCCTGAACTCCTGAAACAAATTGAGCCATTCATTCCTGACATACCTGAATAAGCTGAAACATGTGGTTCAAAACCCCGTATCATTTATTCGCCATGAGATTCTCCACGTAATCTAGCTTTTGGCCTGTGACTGCGTAATAGGTGAGGGAGATTTTTTTGTCATCGGCTTCGAAGAGACAGTAGCCCGCCTGTGAGGATAGAAACGTGGGTTTCCAGGGGGTGTCTTCACGGGCATAGTAGGGGGCGCCTGCGGTACCTGCGGTGATTTGCCAGACGGCGTGGGTGAAATCTGGATTGGGCGAAATGCGTCCATCGTCCAGTTTGTGGTTGCCATTGGTGTCGTCCAAGGCCATGACACCCACGGGCGTGTGTTGGTCCACGCGCAATCGGTAATATTCATGCTCATCACCGGCCAGCACGGCTGCCACCTTGGTCGAATGGGCCAGGGCGCCCCAGAATCGATTACGAACCTCGATCATGCCGGCTTTCTCAGGTTGAATTTCACCCTCTGTGTAGCTGTGGGCACGCAGTATATCGTCTGGTTCACTATAAGTATACAATGCAGGCTCTATTCAGAGATTCTTGCCTTAGACAATAACCCCATCATGTGCCACTTTTACTGATTGTGTGGGTAGATTGTTCTTGTTCAATGGCTTGTTTTTCAGTTATTTTCTATAGCATTGAAACGCTTAATGTGGAAGGTACATGTTAGCGTAATCATTTATTTCGCCACAGTACTACCAATATGGAAAGGTGCCCCTGTATGAAAGCTAAGATTTTTGGTGTTGTTTTTGGAGTCATGTTTGCGGGTGTCACTTATGCACAGGGTTTTGGTCAGTCGGAGAAGCTACATGATTGGTCATTTCATTTAGGGGATGTTAAACTTGGCGGGCGTGAAACCCTTGATTATTCCAAGTGGCAGAAGGTGACAGTACCCCATGATTGGAGTGTGGCGTATCCTGCAAGCCCTGACAAGGCCAGTTGCACTGGATACCTGCCAGGCGGCATTGCCTGGTATCGGACTGACATCAAGATACCTGAAACCCAGGCCTCTCAACGTATGTACCTCTATTTTGAAGGCGTCTACAATAAAAGTGAAGTCTTCTTTAATGGTAAGTGGTTGGGCAAGCGTCCCAATGGGTATGTCTCATTTATGTACGACATAACAGCGTATGTGAAGCCAGGAAAAAACAATGTGGTGGCTGTGCGCGTGGACCATAGTGAGGCTGCCGATTCTCGCTGGTATACGGGGTCAGGGATTTATAGGGATGTCCATTTGATCACGGCCAATCCTGTACACATAAATCTGTGGGGTGTGTATTATACGGCCCATGGGATCAGCTCAAAGAAGGCCACCCTTGATGTGAAAACAACAATACAAAACTATGAATCAGGCCAAGTTGCTGTTACCGTGAAACATCAGCTTTTGGATGCCAATGGCAAGATTGTTTCCACTGGCGGTGACACGATTCAGGTCACTGCAGGTTCCAAGGGCCAAGCATCAGTACAGCTCACAGTCAACAACCCCATACTCTGGGATTTGGGGCAACCCTATCTGTATCGCTTGAAAACAACCATTCTGAAGAACAACAAGATTGTCGATGAAAACACCACGAATGTGGGCATCCGGTCGCTTGGTTTTGACGCCAACAAAGGATTCTCTCTAAACGGAAAAATGCTGAAAATAAAAGGGGTTTGCCTGCACCATGATGCGGGTGTGTTGGGATCTGCTGTGCCCAAAGAAGTATGGCATGAGCGACTGCTTAAACTCAAGGAGACCGGCTGCAATGGCATTCGAATGAGCCACAATCCACAGGCCACCGACCTGTACGATTTGTGTGACGAATTGGGTATGTTAGTGATGGATGAAGCATTTGATGAATGGGAGTATCCCAAGAAGAAATGGATCAAGGGGTGGAACAAGGGGGAACCTGGTTTTCAGGGCGCGGCTGATTATTTCCGTGAATGGGGCGTACGCGATTTACAGTCGATCATCACCAGAGACCGTAATCATCCCTCAATTATTATGTGGAGTATTGGCAATGAGGTTGATTACCCCAATGACCCCTATAGCCATCCTGCATTGGATACCAAGGGCATAGGCCAGATCCATGTTTCGGGCTACAAGAAGAGCCAGCCGCATGCGGATCGTCTGGGTGATATTGCCAAGGAACTGGCCGCGGAAGTACGCAAAATAGATGCGTCACGACCGGTGACCGCGGCATTGGCTGGTGCAGTGATGTCCAATGAAACTGAGTATCCAGGGGCACTTGATGTGGTGGGGTACAACTATACGGAAAGCCGGTATAAAATCGACCACAAAACCTATCCCAACCGTGTTTTGTATGGCAGTGAAACACGCCATGATTTAAATGCCTGGAAAGCGGTGACGGACAATGACTTCATTTTTGGACAGTTTATCTGGACTGGATTTGATTATTTGGGCGAAGCGGGGCCGTATCCTTCTCGCGGATTTACCACGGGCATGGTCAATCTGGCCAACCACATCAAGCCGCGAGGCTATTGGCGAAAGGCATTCTGGTCGGAAGAACCCATGGCCTATGTGGGCACGTATCGAACCCGGCGTAACTCAAGACGGGTCTCAATGGATGCTGGCCAGAACTGGAATTATGAAGCAGGTCAGCAGATACGAGTTGTCTGTTATACCAATGGGGATGAGGCGGCGTTATGGCTCAACGGAAAGCAGGTCGGAGACAAGAAACCCACTAATCCTAACAGGGCCATCATTGCCTGGGATATTCTCTATGAGCCGGGCGCGTTGTCCGTTGTGGCCTACAAATCGGGTCGCGAAATCGCGAAGGATACGATCAAAACAAGCGACAGATCCTATGCCATCCAGGCCTCAGCTTCGAAACGTGTGTTAAACGAGGCCATGGACGTCTCACTCATCAATCTAAACATTGTGGACGAGAACGGCATTCCGGTTTATCTGGCCGACAACGAGGTGACCTGTACTGTGGATGGCCCGGCGAGATTGTTGGGACTTGAGAATGCGTCAAACAATGTGGCAGAGAACTTTCGCGACAACAAACAACGGTGTAAGACAGGGCGACTGGTGGCCTACATCCAGGCCACCGGTAAATCTGGCAAGATAGAGGTTACATTTACTGCGCCACTATTGCAGAAGGCCGTCGTCAAGATCGAATGTCCGTAATACTGTTGCCTATTGATTTGCCAGGATCAATGCGATAGTGCCAATGACGGCTGCGATGCCGACAACGAGCAGTGTGATCTTGACCCAGCTCCAGGGGCGTTCGCCCTGAACCTCGCCGGTGCGTGCATTGACCAGGAAGCGGTATGTGGCAGCCTTGTATTGATAGGCACTGATCCAGATGGGCAGTAGGATGTGTTTGAATGTCACATCGTTGTGCTGCGTTTTAACGGAACCAATGCGTTGCTCATCCCCGCCGATATCCCGTTTGACAAGCGTTCGGATGTGCGAGTCCATAATCGTTTGAGCCTGGACAAATCCCTTTTCCAGATCCACGTGATAACTTTCTGCTCTGAAACCGCTGAGGTAATCGTCCTGATAGGGCACGAGATTTTCCAGGTCCCAAGGCTCAAGTTTGAGCGTGTACTTGCGAGGCAGGCTGTCACTGGCCAGGACCAGGACATCATCAAAATCAGACCACACTGTACCACTGGCCGGATACCATCTGGTCTTTCTGACCTGACGCGTTTTATGGACAGTCTTGCCGTTCTCCTGTGTTGTGTAGTGCTGTGTTTCCCAGTAGTGCTCACCTCGCTGACCGCGATAATAGGAGACCGTCTTGCTGTCATAGGTCCAGTAGGGCACATACATGCCATTGAGCTTGCCGTCTTGTGCGGCCATTTTCTTGAGGCAATCTGGTGCAAACCACAGGCCGCTGATCCAGGCCTTAAAGGCTTCTCTCGCCTTCTCGCGAGTGACATCAAACGGTAGGAGCGATTTGGGCTTGATGTGCTTTTGAGAGTGTTCAGTGGAGACTGTGGGGTTGCCGCAGAAGGGACAGTCCTTGGCCACAATATTGGGCTCCGTGGAGAACTCCGCTGCGCAGGTGCTGCAATTGACCACCAACTGCTCCTGACTGTCCTCCTGCTCGGATTGCTGTTTCAAGTAGGTGACAAAATCCAATTCAGTGATATCTTCTTCGGATTGAGGGATTGGATTCTCATGGTCACAATACGGACAGACCTGAGCCAGAGCCCCAGGCTTGAATTCCATCTTGGCCCCACACTGCCCACAATTAAATGTCGTGGCTGTGGTCTTTTTGTTCAGTTCTTCACTCATTTTTTGGGTTTCTGGTTCTTAGTTGTTGGTTTCTAGTTTCTAGTTGCTGGCATCGGACAAACTAACAACCAACAACAAACAACGAATAACCATCTTTTACGGTTTCTGGTTTTTAGTCATTAGTTTCTAGTTCTGGGTTGCTGGTAAACAAATAACCAACAACTAATAACTGTGAAAGCTTTGCTTTTACGAAGGCAACGGCGGCGGCATCGACCCAAACAGGCTTGCCAGATCCGGTATCTGACTGGCCGGACTCCAGCCTGTCATGCCTTGGGTCCAGACAAGGGTGTCCTGTGTGAGTTGGCCGCTCTGGGCATAGGATTGTAATGTGCCTATGTCAAAGGGACCTTTCTGCTCACCATTCAATGCCACGTGAAATTGCTTTTTCTTGGGCAAAGGTGGTGGTGCCGGTGCCGGTGCCTGTGTTTGCGGGGGAGCTTGTGGCTGGGGTTGTTGAGGGGGTTGCGACATGGTCTGTCCCATTTGATTGGCCATGGCAAACCCCATACCCATACCCATGCCGCCTCCTGCCATGCCATTGGGGTTTTTGGCAGCGTCACCAATGGCTTCTGCCGTTTTAAACTGTGTGTATTTGTGCAAATCGCCAATGACGCCCATGCTGGTTCGTTGATCCAGGGCCTTCTCCACGGCTTCCGGCAGCGAGATATTCTCCACGAGCATCTTGGTGACATCCAATCCGTAGTTGCCAAAGTCCTCGGAGATCTTGCCTGTGACAAACTCGCCGAGTTCATCGTAATTAGAGGCCAAGTCCAGCACGGGGATCTTGCTTTCGCCCACAATGTCGGCAAAGCGAGACACGATCAAATTTCGGAGTTGGTCTGTGATCTCATCTGTGGTGAAGTGGCCGTCTGTGCCCACGATTTCCTGGATAAATTTGCCGGGGTCATTGACCTTGATGACATAAGTGCCAAAGGCTCGCAAGCGTACTGGCCCAAACTCCGGATCTCGCAAGGTGATGGGATGTTTGGTGCCCCATTTAAGATCTGTGAATCGGCGTGTGTTTACGAAATAGACCTCTGCCTTGAACGGGCTGTGAAATCCATGCTTCCATCCCATCAATGTGGACAAGATTGGCATGTTGTCTGTTTCCAGTGTGTACATCCCAGGCTCAAACACATCACAGATCTTGCCCTTATTAATAAAGACCGCAGCCTGCCCCTCACGTACGGTGAGCCTGGCTCCCATCTTGATCTCATTGTCACGTCGCTGGAATCGGTAGACCATGGAGTTGCTGGATGAGTCCGTCCACTCAATTATGTCCACAAATTCGCCGCGTATTTTGTCAAACAATCCCATCTGTTATCTCCTATTGCTCTTTATCTTTTCTATTGTGCTGTTGAGTGTACCGGACAAGCCGCAATTGCTCAAGCGCATAAGCGAACACATCCCGCACATAATCAGAGACGCATGATTGCTGGTTTTCTTGCGCATATTGCTATGAACAAGGTCAAGGCTGTGTGGAAAGAAAATTAATTTGAGAATTCTATTGCAACCTGCTACGACTGTAGTAGGATAGTGCTACATTTGTAATAAGGAGAGCATTTATGAAGTTGACAGAAACGGAATGGCAGATCATGAACTGTTTGTGGGAGCGGTATCCGGCTACGGCTAGAGGCATTGCAGAACGTCTTCCCAAGGAGGTAAAATGGGCCTACACCACGATTCGCACATTGCTGACCCGTCTCAAGGACAAGGGGGCTGTCAGGGAATACAAGCAGGGCATCACCAGTCATTATGAGCCAGTGCTTAGGCAGGAAGATGCCCAGCGAAATGCGTTCAAGACATTCCTGAACCAGGCCTTTGACGGGGCATTTGGGCCCATGCTGCATTTTCTGGTGAATGATCCATCCCTGACTGAGGCTCAGCGCCAGGAACTGGCAAAGGTTTTGGAAGCCCAATCCAAGAAGGATGGAGGGAAGCCCAATGATTGACCAGATAAATACAATGGCGGAGCAGTGGTTCACATGGCAATGGGCCATGTTGTGGCAAAGTGCCGTTCTTATCATAATCATAGCCATCGTGGATCGTGTGATTCGAAACTGGGCTTGGCCTCAATTGCGTTATGCGATGTGGTTATTGATATTGGTTAAGCTCATCTTACCTCCCACTCTGTCGTCGCCTGTGAGTGTGACCTCGGCCATTCCCACTTGGGTGGATAGGGTGCAGGTTACGCCGGTGCAAACACAAGCTGAAACACCTATGCAGGAAACTTCCTCCCAGGCGTTGGTGATGCCAGAGACTGTAGGCTTTGAGTCTGTACCTACTCTTGAAGAATCGGTCCCTGTGTTGGAGAATCCCGTGATCGTCAGGACACCTTTGTCCTGGACCATCTATGCCATGGTGACCTGGCTTTTTGTGGCTTTGGCGTTGGCCTTGGGGTTGGCTATCAGACTTAGGCACCTGCGCAGAGAGCATGCCATGGATCAATCACACCAGGTGCCTGACTGGTTTCACGAGGCCCTTGAAAAGGCAGCACTGGAGATCGGGTGTGTGCGTCTGCCCAGAGTTGTGCTGAGTCGGCACGTGCTTTGTCCGGCCGTATTTGGCTTGTTTAAACCTGTGTTGCTCGTGCCGGAGGATCAGGTCATTCATATGTCTCCTGCAGATGCACGCCATATCCTCTTGCACGAACTAGCCCACATCAAACGCCTGGACCTTTGGGGCCATGGCCTGTACATGTTGCTGCTCATGGTGTATTGGTTTAATCCCTTGCTTTGGCTCATGCGAAGGCACTTGCAGAACCTCAGGGAACTCTGTTGTGATGCCACCGTAGCACGCGTGCTGCGTGAACACACACCCGCGTACCGAGAAACACTTCTGGAAACAGCCAAGAGCCTACTCGCCCAACCGGTTGATCCTGGCCTGGGCCTGCTCGGCCTGTTTGAAAACTCCACCTGGCTGGTGACACGGCTCCAATGGCTCGAAAAAAAGACCTGGCGATTTCGACGCGTGCGTATTGCTTCTGTGACTTTGGTTGTCGGAGTGATGTTATGCTGTGTGCTACCCATGGCTGTGGTGGCCAAACAAGACTACGAGTTTGAAGGCATTGCATTATCGCTTCTAGAACAGGCCCTTGAGCAGGTGATTCACACTTCGTGGCAGGCCTATAAAGAAGGCGATATTGAGACCATGCTGGGTCTGACTCTGTCTCGCAATGAAGCGGAGCGTAAGGCGTTTTTGACATTTTATACACAGACCCAGACTACCTACTCAGAGGCCTATTGGGAACGTCCCATTCACTTTGTCACGCACCACGAAGTCTCTCCCGGTCGATATTGTGTGACCTGGTTGGCACCTGTACCAGGTACAGAAGAATACATGCCCAATCAAAGTACCTGGCGCAGGCAGGGTGATACCTTTAAATGTGACGTGGACTTGTCCTATTTGGTCAAGGCCGGTTCTACGAATGGTCATAAGGTCGGACAGGTCTTTATGCGGCAACAGTTGTCCCAATGGCAACATGCTCGGGGGCAGGCCTTAGATGAATTGGTCGCAGAGAGACATAATTGTGTCCAGGACAACCTTTTGGCCGTGCAAAGAGCCGTACAATTGGGCGTGTCCGTGGGGGACGGATATGAGGCCTATCAAAATGAATGGCTGGAAAAGTGTGTCACGCTGGCGCCCGAGCAGTTACATAGCGCAGTGATCAAGGATATTCAACGTGGCCTGACCACACTGGCCAGGCATGTCCAACTCTCTGAGCCTGATCCAGAGCTAGACGTGTCAGCTGATATTAAGCAAGTTGAGGCCATGATGGCCCCCGCAAAAGTTGATAGTGCTACTGAGAATTCAAAACAGAAATTGAATTCTCAAAAGGAGCAATCATGGGTACAATATAGCCATGTCTTGACTCTAGCCAAGCCAAAATACGAATGGTGGCTGGCCAAGCCGACTCAACAGCTCACGATCCAACAGGGTGATCCCTTGACTATTAAGTGGCGTATTCCAGAAGCGATGTACAAATCACTGGAGTTCCTGGCTGTGGGTGTGGTACCCGAGGAAGTGGATGTGAGTGAGAATGAATGCTATCAATGGTTGGCCAATGATATTCCGATCACGGCTCGCAAGACTGTGTATGGAAAGGCCTGGCCTGTGAGCTATGCACTCATGGAAAAACCGAATAAAAAGGCAAAACCATTGACACCGGGTAACTACCGGATCATTGTGTATGGCTTCAAGGGGGGAGGCGGCGAGGGCATTGGTGAGTGGCGTGTTATTATCAACAACAATCTTGAGTGTGTGGCTGTGGCACAGTTGAAGGTGGAGTCTGGGGCCGGGCATGAGATCTCTGGAAAAATGTCTCCAGGAAGGATGTTGGAAATCCGTAATATGTTGAATGATCGTATGGCACGAGAGGTCAACGATGGCTTAAAAAAGGACCTGTCTCTGATGTCCAGAAGGTGGCTGTTTTCAGACGAAGTCCTGCCGGGCGATACGCTGTGTGAGTATTACACTGTCAAGCCGGGTGATACGCTTGAAAAAATCGGAAGACAATATAAGGTGCCGTATCAATGTCTCATGAAGATCAATGGCTTGCGCAATGCCAGTTCACTGCAGGCAGGTCGTAAGCTCAAGGTGATCAACGGCCCATTCCATGCCAAGCTTTCTCGATCCACCTGTAAAATGGATCTCTACCTCCAAGACATGTATGTCAAGACCTACAACATCGGACTGGGCAAGCCGGGTAGAGACATACCCACGGGGCAATGGGTTGTGGCAGAGAATCGCAAGCTTCGAAGACCACAATGGACTGATCCTGAAACGGGACGCCTCTACAGAGCAGATGACCCGGACTATCCCCTTGGAGAGGGCTTTATTAGCATTAAAGGGATTCTGGGTGATGCTGTGTCACGCCAGGGTTTCGGCATGTATGGCACACAAAACAGAGCCATTATTGGGCAACGTACTACCAACGGCACCATAGCTATGTTGAATCCCGACTTTCTGGAGGTCCTAGATTTACTCAAAGAAGAAACCTCCATCATTGAAGTCAGGGATTGAGATGCCCTTGACAAAACTGACACAAAAAAACGTGACAGTTGGGGCCCAAGACATTATCTTGACGCTAGGAGTCTGTCGAAGAACTTGATCCGCTTTTGAACGGCTCGCTTTGCCGTCCTTGGCGGGCATGAAAACGCTTGCTCTCGGGCCTATGTCGGAATTCCTCAGTGGGCTCCAGGGCAAAGGATTCATGATACGTATTTCACGACTGAAGACCATTTTATTGAACAGGAATAGCCTTATGGCCGATTTAGCCCCGGATATTCGTTGGAAACAACGTTTTCAAAACTATGAAAAAGCCTATTATCTGTTGGAACGTACCCTTGAGATTCAGTCTCCTTCAGAGGCAGAGCGGGCCGGGCTCATTCAGTTTTTTGAAATGTCCTTTGAGCTGGCCTGGAAACTGATGAGTGATTATCTGCGTGATGAAGGATTTGTGGTGAATAGCCCCAGAGAGGCGATCAAGCAGGCCTTTCAATCCAATGTATTGCTGGATGGCCATGCTTGGCTTGAAGCACTCAATGATCGTAACCTGACAGCACACACCTATGAGGAAGCCACCGCTGCGAAGGTGGAACAAAAAATTAAGCAGGCTTATTATCCACTCCTTAAGCAACTCTATGGATTTTTTAAGGAGAGGTTGTAGTCATGGCGTTATCCCTATCAGAGGCTGACATCAAGGCGCTATCACTGACGATTCGATCTTTCAAAGAAATTGAGTCTGTGGTGGTATTCGGGTCTCGTGCCAAGGGTAATGCCTTAATCGGATCAGACGTTGATCTGGCCCTCAAGGGTGAGTCTGTGACAGATAAAACCGTGCTGGCGTTGGTAGAGGCTCTAGAAAACGTGCCTTTACCTTACTTCTACGATATTGTGATATACCGGGATATTCAAAACAAGGACCTGATTGACCATATTGACCGGGTGGGTATTGTCTTGTTCTAAAAGGAGAACCGAGACACACCGTAAAAAGCCCCAAGGGGCCATGCGATAGGGTGACTGGTTAAGGGGGGCAAATCAAGCGAGGCATCAAGGGGTTTCTGGAGGATCGCAGAGTGGCGCACATCGTCTGAATCCCAGATTTTTTGGGTTCAGAACGATCTGGACAAATTCAGGCTGAGTTGGTATCGTTTAGCCCATGTTTTGGATTAATTTGTCCAGGGGCTGAAAAGCCTTCTGGCCCTGTGTTTTATGTGGTTTAGGAGAATTTGAGAATGAGCATAAAGTTACGTGACGATTGTGCGTATGCCATGCTGGTGCCTACCAGTATGGGCGTGCGTATTACCCCTACCCAAGGCCAGCCTGTCCACTGTAGTGATACATTTACGATGTATGCAACCAGTGCGGAAACCAATGTGGCGAGTGTGTCGTCGTATCTGGGCTTGCCTGTGAAGGTGTTGACAACCTTTGTGAAGGGGAGTCCGATTGCCCGTTTCCTCAAGGATAACCTGGCCGGTCGTCACATGGACTACGAGGGTAAGGAAGTGGAACAGGGCGATCCGTGGGGCTATCGTCACCAGTTCAATATTGCAGGCAGCGGTACGGGCTCTCGCGGACCTCGTGTCCACAATGATCGCGCTGGCGAAGTGGGGCGTACCTTGAATGCGAAGGACTTTGACCTGGACCGTATTTTGGGCCAGGAAGGCGTGCAAATCATGCATCTGTCCGGTTTGATTGCGGCATTGTCATCCGAGACGGGCACGTTCTGTCTGGAACTGGCCAGGGCAGCCCAAAAGTATGGCACGCGCATTTCATTTGATTTGAACCACAGGGCTTCTTTCTGGGTCAATCGTGAAAAGGAATTGGCAGGCATCTTCAAAGAGATCGCCAGTGTGTCGGACATCCTGATTGGCAATGAAGAGGACTTCCAACTCTGTCTGGGTATAGAAGGCCCCGATGCCGGCGGTCAGGATTTGGTCAAGAAGATTGAAGGCTTCAAGGGCATGATCAACCGTGTTAAAGCCGCCTTTCCCAATGCCAGCGTATTTGCCACCACATTGAGAGAAGTAGTCAGTGCCAACAGCCACATGTGGGGTGCCATCATGGCCGAGGGTGACGATTGGCATGTGGTTGAGCCCAGGGGCATTGGTGTGCTAGATCGTATTGGTGGCGGCGATAGCTTTGTGGGGGGCATGTTGTACGGTATACTCAAGGGCTGGGCCCCTGAGAAGTGGGTCCAATTTGGCTGGGCCACGGGTGCGTTTACCACCACCATGCTCACAGACTATGCCCAACCTGCGGATGAAGACCAGATCTGGAGTATCTGGCAGGGCAATGCCCGCGTCAAACGTTAAGGCGGGACTGTGAAAGCGATTTGTTACAAAATATAATGTTCACTTAGGAGACATGATCAATGAATAAGAATAAGTCAATGAGCCGTCGTAATTTTCTACGTCAAGGCGCTGCCACGCTGGGCGCCATATCGGCGTTTCCTGCGATCGTTCCCTCTGCTGTCTTTGGCGCCACGTCACCGAGTAATCGAATCAATATGGGTATGATCGGTATGGGCCTCATGATGGGTGGGCATTTAAACAACATGCTGGGACGCAACGATGTGCAGGTTGTGGCAGTTTGTGACGTCAAGACGGACAAACGTGAGCAGGCTCAAAAACGTGTCCACAGCAAATATGCGCAAAAGATGGCCAGCGGTCTGTATAAGGGCTGCGATGCCTATAATGAGTATGAACGTATTTGTGAACGGTCAGACATTGACGCCGTGTATGTGGTCACACCAGACCACTGGCATGCCATGTGTTCATTGGCTGCCATTAAGGCCGGCAAAGATGTGTACTGCCAGAAGCCCATGACCCTGACCATTCGTGAAGGTCGTTTGATGAGTGATACCTGCAAGCAGTATGGCACGGTCTTCCAGGTCGGCTCACAACAGCGATCTGAATGGCAGTTCAGAAAGGCCTGCGAAATCGTGCGCAACGGCTGGATCGGCAAGGTTCACACGGTATATGCCCGTCTGGGGAGCTTTGCACCGCCCGCCACACTGCCGGAACAACCCATACCTGCTGGATTTGATTATGACCGTTGGCTTGGTTCGACACCCTGGTATCCCTATAATGAAGAGCGTGTGAAGGGTAATTACGGCGGTGGATGGCGTCGATTCTGGGAATATGGGTCACGCAAAAACGGTGACTGGGGTGCCCACCACTTTGATATTATTCAGTGGGCGTTGGGTATGGATGACTCGGGCCCGGTTCGATACGAGCCCAAGGGCTGGAAAGGGTCATCGTACCAGAAACATTTCTATGCCAATGGGATCGAGGTGATCAGAGACCACGACACCAAGGGTGGTCATATGATTCAATTTATTGGGTCTGAGGGTGAAGTGATGGTCAGTCGAGGTGGTCGCCTGGACACAACCCCCGTGTCTTTGGCCAGTCGCCCCCTGAGTCCGGCTGATATTCATCTGCACGAATCAGGCAATCATGAGGCCAATTGGGTGGATTGTATCAAGACACGTAATACCCCAATTTGTCCTGCTGAGATTGGCCATCGTACTGCCACGATTTGTCATCTCAGCGGCATTGCTGAACGTTTGGGACGTCCTATTGAATGGGACCCTGCGGAAGAGAAGATACTGGGTGATAATGCTGCGGCTCGCTGGCAGGATCGGCCACGTCGTGCTCCGTACATCCTGTAACCCTGACCCCAAACACACGTTGAATAAAAAGGATAAGAACCATGAGTAACAAGTTCTCAAAAATAAAGAGTGCCGTGTTTGTCATCGGTATGACGCTTCTTCTGACAGGTGGATTGTATGCCCAGGACACTGACACATTACTGGCTCAACTGATCGGCAAGGCCGAATCGCCTCAGCGAAGCAGCTCACAATTGACATCAGTCTATAAAAAGGTCATTACGTCTTTATTGCCTCTGATGAGTGCTCAAGACGTGGGATCCAGATATGCCTCTCAGATCACGCTGCAGGCTATCGCGGCCCATGCATCACGTCCTGGGGCCGAACCGGAGCGTGTGATTTTGGCCAAGGTGCTTGGCACCTTTGCTCAGTCGAAGGACACAACAGCCACAGTGCGTCACTGGTTCGTACTTCAGATCGAACGTATTGGCAAGGGGGAGTCCGTACTTGTGTTGGTGACACTCCTGTCTGATTCAGACCGCCACCTGCGTGACTATGCCAGGCGTGCCCTGGAGAAAAATCCCGATGCCAGTGCCACTCAAGCTTTGCTCAAGGCCCTGGTCGCCAGCGGGACTGACTCGGCCTGGACCATTGGTTTGATCAATGCTCTGGGGGATCGGGGTGACTTGTCTGTGGTTCCTGAGATCACTCCTTTTCTGTTGGCGGACAATCAAGACGTGTCTGAGGCGGCTGTTATTGCCTTGACCCATCTGGGTGGGCAGGCCAGTGTCAGAGCCCTGCAGGAGGCCTTGAATGGCTCATCCACGGCGAATCGTATGAAAGCAGCGCAGGGGTTGATCACTGTGGCCCAGACCATGCAGGCCAAGAATGACTATGCGGGTGCTGCGGCCATATTCAGCAAGCTTTGTGCTGATGCGAATTCTTCCATTCGTATTGCCTCTTTGAATGGTCTTGTGGTGTGTGATCCTCAGCAAGGGGCTCGCCTGGCGGCTCAGTCAATCCAAGACAAAGATCCCAAGGTGCGGGCTGCTGTGGTTAAGGCGTCTCGTCTGGCACCCTGTAAAGCGATACTTCGTTCACTAAGCAGCGTGCTTGGCGATCTGGACGATGAAACTAAGATTATGATTTTGGGACTGATCGCTGATCGTGGTGACTTTTATTCTGTGGCCTCAGTCACGCCTTTGCTGGCCAAGGGTCCCTCTTCTGTCAAGTTGGCCGCTGTGAAGGCACTCACAAGAATCGGGTGTGTCACTTCTGCTCAAGCTTTGATAGATGCAGCGTTGTCAAACGATCGGACTGTACAAAAGGCTGCTCGCTTGGGGCTGTCATTGATCACTGGGCCGAATGTTGAGGGCCTGATCGTGGCCAAAGCCAGTGCCGGAGATGCCAGGGTTCGTGCTGAAATGATTCAGGCCATGGGTGTCCGAAACATGACAGGCTCAGTGGATCAACTCTTGGCATTCGCTGCTGAATCCAACAGAGATGTGGCCCGTGCTGCATGTAAAGCCCTCTCCATGGTGGCCGGTGTTCAGCATCTGGGTGCCATGGCACAACTCGTGGCCAAAGTCACTGATCGCAGTGTTCGCAATGATGCGGCCAACGCATTAAAGGCCGTGTTGGCTCAGGCAGACGACGATGATGCCCAGATTGTCATTGATCAGATCGGTCAGGCTAGCCAGGATGGCAAGATTGCCCTGCTTAAAACGCTCGATACTGTGGGTGGTAGTAAGGCGATTGGGTATGTGTACAGGGGGACCGAGAGCAGCGATGCTACGTGGAAAGATGCGGCCATTCGCACCTTAAGCGACTGGCCTGACTATGATGCAGCCGGTGCATTGATCGTTATTGCCTCCAAAGACTCGACTTCTTTGACCCATCATGTGGTGACTTTGAGGGGCGCCTTGCGGTTGATCAAGACCCTGGATACGGCGTCCGTTGAAAAGCGGGCAGCTCTGTGCCTCAAAGCCCTTGAAATACCACGCCGCGTTGAAGAGAAGAAGCAGGCCATTGCCGTGCTGGGTGTTTTGCCTGTTAAAGCGTCTTCGGACAAGCTTCTTCAGCTGGTCAAGGATAACAGCGTACGTAACGAAGCCGGATTGGCTGCTGTAGAGTTGGCTCGTCTGTTGCGAAGCAAGGACCGAAATGCCAGCAAGGCCCTGGCCCAGAAAATTCGTGACCTGGACATCTCCAAGGCTGTCAATGACGGTGCCGATAAGGTGATTGCCGGTAGACGCTAAGACGTTTTTTAGACACGTTTACCACACATCTTAAAATTAAAGGCTGTCGGTGATTTTCATCTACAGCCTTTTTTTTGTGGTCTCGGCCGTAGGCTTCTTTCTGATTTGACTCAAACGGTTATGTTTGATTGTGACGGCAAATTTGATCTTCAGTTCGTGATCTTCAGCAGTATCAGTGGTGACTTTTGGGTGGATGACGTTCGTTTCTTAGTTACGCGATAAGCTCTCTCTGCTGAGCCAGAGAGATTGGATTTTAACTTCGCTGCCTTTACATTGTCACTTTTCGCTGTTAGAATCCTGAGGTTTTTATTGATAACTCTAATACGCGGTCGCGTTTTTGTGGCTGGCGACAATTTTGATTTGTTTGGGGCACTGGGCGTTGAAACAAGCAGTTTGTTTTTTTCAGCGTGCTCTGGCTCAGAATGGAAGGAAAACGATGAGTACTGACATATTGAAACTCGATCCCAAGCGTTTGTGGCAACACTTTTACAGTCTGACTCAAATCCCTCGTCCGTCCAAGCATGAGTCTGCGGTGATTGACTTTGTGCGACAATTTGGGGTGGATCTGGGATTGGACACCACAGTGGATGCGGTTGGGAATGTCGTTATCAAGAAACCGGCCACGCCTGGTTACGAAGACCGGATGACGGTATGTTTTCAATCCCATCTGGATATGGTGCCACAAAAGAACAGCCATGTTGATTTTGACTTTGAAAAAGATCCCATCGACGCTGTAATCCAGGATGACTGGGTCACGGCTCTGGACACGACCTTGGGGGCCGACAATGGTTTTGGCGTGGCCGCTGCCATGGACGTGCTTGAAAGCAAAGATCTAGAGCATGGACCTCTGGAAGCGCTGTTTACCATTGATGAAGAAACCGGTATGACCGGTGCGTTTGGCTTGAAGGACGATCTGCTCCAGGCCGACATTTTGATGAATTTGGATTCTGAGGATGAAGGGGAGCTCTATGTGGGCTGTGCTGGTGGAGAGAATACCAATATCACATTGACCTATACGGATGAGCCTGTGCCAGCAGGTTCAACGGCCTTCAAAATCAGTGTCATGGGCATGAAGGGCGGTCATTCGGGACTGGACATCTGTCTGGGGCGTGGCAATGCCATTAAGGTCTTGAATCGTTTCCTGTATGAGGCGGCAGCGTTACTTAATCTGCGCGTGGCTACAATTGACGGTGGGAGCCTGCGCAATGCCATTCCTCGCGAGGCGTTTGTCTGGGTTACGGTCCCGGAGACGAAGACTGCGGAATTTGAAACGGCCCTGAATGACTATGCTGATACTGCCAAGTCTGAACTCAAGGGCACAGAACCTACGATGGCCATCACTGCGATACCCGCAGAGTTGCCGGATACACTTATTGATGCAAAAACTCAATACAATCTGATC
>CAZBTJ010000120.1:0-16898 GCA_964494325.1 uncultured Pirellulales bacterium | reverse complement strand
AATAGATCCCTCGGTGCCTCGGGATGACAGAGTCGGTCCGTAGGGTTGTCTGGCTAGTGAATGATTGTCTATTCTTTTTGGCTGAAAGCTATATGTTACGGATATCCCTTCCGATTGCCATCCAAACTGAAAGGGTCCTTTCAATAGCAAAACCAAGCCGTCATTTAAGTCTAAGGTGGTCTCTGCGTGGTAAACTTGTTTGCCTAAGCGGAGACAGCCGCAGGACGACCTGCTGTCCAGCAGGTAACACGCGAAGTGTGTATGACGGCGACGTTCGTGTGGACTGGGCGTGTCGATTCCGTTTCGACATCTGTGTGCATCTGTGGCTTTGTGGCTTGAGCGAACCCTGTGAGCGGGTGTGAGATTATTTTTAGTTACTGTGCTATTAGTGAAGATTAGGTTGTGAATTAGTGGTCTACGCAGTTTTTGTTCGTTATTCGTTGGGGCTGGGGTTTTCTTTGGCGTATTGTCTCGGAGTAATCGCCTGAGATTTCGCAGGCGCCTGCGAAATTCAATCCGTTCTTCGTTATTTGGCTGAAAGTTGTTTGGTTTCTAAGTGTTAGGCCTTAGCCATTTTTGGCTGATGCTTTTGCATTTCGGAATCAATTCGCTCGGACAGGAACACCTTCAAAAGTGACTGGTATGGCACATCTCTTCTGTTTGCCAAAGCTTTGAGTTCTTCAAGCATAGTTTCGGGCAATCGCAGGGAAATGGTTTTTGTTGACGGCTTAAGGTTTGGAAACACTGTCCGCTTTGCCTTAGACCAGTCAACGTATTCAGTCGAGTCATGCTCGGCCCAGAATTTACGTTCTGCCTCTTCAGTTTTGAATTTGGGTATCTTCTTTGTCATGATAGATACACTTTCCTTTCTTTTCGATTCATATCCCGCGCGGAAATAACACGTACGCGTCGTTTCCGTAGCGTAAAAGCAATAAACAATGGCCTGTTCTTATCAGTTTGACCCAGTACAAGAAAACGCTTCTCTGTTCGCGAATGTGTTTCGTCATCAGCAACAATGAGAGGGGCGTTGAAGAACACCTGCTCAGCCTCTTGCGGGGTGACTGAGTGAGCGAGCCAATTCTTCTCAATATTACCCTGGTCCCAGTCAAATCCTTCAAAATCATGTATTGAACGAATGTCCATCATTAGGAAAGTGTATATGATGAAGATATACTTGTCAAGTGGTTTCTTGAAGAGGTAATGCCCTGGATTGCGGCGATATGAAGCATTTGGTGTCCGTCAAATCTCATGTGAGGCCTATCGATTACGATTACGAGTACTGGTCACTAACGACCTGAGCGCAAGCACGACGCTTGTTATTATGGTCCCGACCAAATCCCAAAATCAAAAATCCGCAATCAAAAATCAAAAATACCTGCACTCCGTCCCCGTCAGTTGCAATCGCCCGGTAACTGACCGGGCACCTCTAAAGCAAAGGTATAGACGGACGGGTTGAGAGTTCAATCAAATCCTTGGAGTTATTGCTTGCCGCGTCTCGCCATATCGTTTCCCATATTCCGAATACTCGATAATGAATAATGAGTTTCGTTGTTCGTTATTTGTTGTTCGTTGTTTTCTAAAATCCGTGTCTAAAGCGAGCGTTTGTTTCTCTGGGCCCGCTTCTGTCTCATTTTTTCTTGGTGGTCGAGATAGTCTTTCAGATACTTCTGATCATTCTCGTCGCTGTCACCATACTGCTTGCGAAGATCGGCCAGCTTTTTGTGCATCATGTTGCGTACCTTGGCATAGGCTGGATCATCATATCGATTTTTCATTTCCGAGGGGTCGGTTTTTAGATCGTACAGTTCCCATTCGTCGATGTCATAGTAGAAGTGCATGAGTTTGTAGCGTTCGGTTGCGATACCGTAATGACGTTTGACCATGTGGACTGAAGGGTATTCATAATAGGTATAATAGACGGCATCACGCCATTTTTTTGTTTTCCCCGCCACCAGTTTACGGAATGATTCGCCCTGCATGTCTTTTGGGATATCAATACCGGCATAATCCAGGAACGTGGGGGCGAAGTCAAGGTTCTGAACGAGTCGTTCAATTTTTGTTTTGGATTTGATCTCCTTGGGGTAACGTACCAGTAATGGCGTACGGAAGGATTCTTCGTACATGAAACGCTTGTCGAACCAACCATGTTCACCCAGGTAAAACCCCTGGTCGGAGGTATACACCACAATGGTATTGTCAGCCAGACCTGCCTCTTCCAGGTAATCCAGCACCTGACCCACACCATCATCCACAGACTTTATGGTGCGCAGATAGTCCTTGATATACCGGTTGAATTTCCACGTGCCCAGGGCTTTTCCTTCGAGGTTGGCCGCTTTCATGGCATCATTCTTTGGCGTGTACGCAGCCAGCCAGTCTTCTTTTTGTGTGGGACTAAAGCGTTTTAATTCATTTTCAAA
This sequence comes from uncultured Pirellulales bacterium, assembly GCA_964494325.1. GTDB lineage: Bacteria > Planctomycetota > Phycisphaerae > Sedimentisphaerales > Anaerobacaceae > JAIPFM01. The sequence goes on along the minus strand of CAZBTJ010000120.1, from coordinate 14,481 downwards.
CCCGGTGTTTTTACCATCCGGATCGGTCAACATCTTGAAATCATGCCCCCAGCTGGCATGGCCGTCCACCTGCATTTCCTGTTGCTTGGCTGCGGAGCCTCGACCCTCGTAATCGTCAAAATAATTGGCAGGGGGTTCAAACGTCACGTCGTCATACAGAGAAAGATACTTGGGTGCAGGTTTCCAGTTGCGATGGGGCGCTTTCTGGTGATACAGGGCGCAGAAGGGCTTGTCGGGGTCACGCCGGTTTTTCAACCAATCCAACATAGTCTCGGTGATAATTTCTGTACAGTATCCTGGGAAACGCTGCCGTGTTCCGTTGACCAGAAAGTCTGGGTTGTAGTAGACGCCTTGGCCAGGAAGGACCATGGAAAAGTCGAATCCCTGGGGTAATCCATCCAGATGGATTTTCCCAATCATGGCTGTCTGGTATCCGTTGGCCTGCAAGAGTTTTGGGAAATTGTTCTGATCCCAGTCAAAGGGCTGCACATTGTCCACCTTGCCATTCATAAAGCTGTGTTTTCCAGTGAGCAGTACAGCGCGGCTCGGTGCGCAGATGGAGTTGGTGACGCAAGCACGCGTGAAGAGGGCACCTTCCTGGGCAAGCCGGTCAATGTTCGGTGTTTTATTCAGTCCATATCCATAGGCACTCACGGCTTGGTAAGCATGGTCATCGCTCATGATGAACAGTATGTTGGGTCTTTGAGTCTGTGCCTTTTTTTCTTGTGGAGGCTGGCATCCGAATAATCCGAGAACGGCAAAAAACAAGGGCAGGGTTCGAATACAAAGATGTTTCATGGTCATGTTTCCTAATAGCTGTGGGGTGGGTTATGGTAGTTTCGAGAAATCAATGTCAGGCCTGTTGCCAGTGGGTTTTCTTGTGAACATGACGCCCATGTCGGAGCGTTCATTAAAAAAACCACAGTTTTTCATGAAGAATTTGTCGCCCTCCACACCGCCGGTATAATCCAGCCTGGATCCTTTTCTTGCCGTGGCATCCGCTGTGAATCTGGCCGTGACAAGTTCGGTCCAGACGTTGTTGGAGTCACAGACCCATTGGTTGGAGTACAGACCCTTTCGCGGGTATTGCCCTGTGGCAGGCATGAAGTTTTCAAGGAAAGAGTGGTGGCGTGTCAAGAAGGTGCTGGTCTTGGGGCGTCTAAAACTGGCCATTAATTCCCATTTTCCGATTTCGGGTGCAAAGAAGTAGGCTGTGAAGTCTGTTGAATTGTTTTCCCCGGGCTCGCCCTTTAACAGGAAGCGATAGGTGGTATCGGCCTTCCACATGTATTTTCTATAGCTCTGTCCGCCTGAGCCTTCGCCGCCAAATTTCCCGGCATGGACGTTGTCGCCTTTTTTTAGCAGCTTGATTCTCTGGTCCTCCGGGATTTCTTGGGGATTGTTGGTGCTGTAGGGACTCCAGACCGAAAACAGGATTCTTCGTTCGCTGGATGAATTGACCTGAATACCAAAGTAACCCTGGGCAAAGCCATTGGCCATAAAATAGGAACCAATCACATCTTCACCCTTTGGGATGGTGATTTCATTGTAGAAATACAGGACGTCTTTGACTGTCTTGGGCGTTTGATAATTTAGATGCACCGACGGCCCGCGTTGACCGAAGTAAAAGTCCTCTTTGACATAATACACCTTACCATCGGTGGCTTCTCCGCTGATCAGGATATCGGTGACATTCGCAAAGGTGGCCGCAGTCTTGGTGATTCCCGCCATATCCAGGTATTGGTAGCCCGGTTGGGTGATCATAAATGTGCCGATTGGAATGGTTTGATACTCTGTGTTGCTCAGAGTGACAGTTAGAGGCGTGCCGCCCAATGTGCATCGCAGGCAGGATGTTCCGGATGAAACCTTGGCACGCAGGGCCACATGGAGCTTCCCGGTCTGGTCCAGGCCAAAAAAGGTGCGGATATTTGTCTGATCATTGGACCAGTTGCTGATGCCGTTTTTTGTGATGATCCGGTTTCTGGTGTTCATGGTATCCGTCACCCAACTGTTGCCACTGGCAGGCACTGACAGGCTGGATTGGTTGTCAGAGGCTCCCAAAACAAGGGGTGTCAGGAAAAGAGTGAGAAGACATGGGATAAACAATCTGTTTTTTGCAGCTTTCATAACATGGACTCCAGAGAGGATACTAAAAAGTGATAAAACCACTGGGCCATGGATTGTTGCCATGGCCCAGTGACTGTTGATCTGGCAAGTTTAGTCAGTTGGAGAATTCTTCGAATTTCTCTTCGATCTGTTCTTTTGACAGAGTGGGACCATTGCTGACCAGGATGCGGTAGTTAAAGTGAGTTGATTGGCCCTGAGCCAGTTTGAAGTTTAACTCAAGCTTACCCTTAGAAAAGACTTTTTGTCCCAGGGTGTTTCCGGCAAACAGGCCATAATCGCGTGCATGCCAGTGCATGGGGTAACCGGGGTTTTCGGGGTGGTCAATAATCACGATGTCAGCATTTTCGTCTTCGAAACTGCCATACAGCTTGACCCATCTGGCCCGTGTGCCCCAAACGGCATTGTCTTCTTTGCCTTCACTGCTGAGGTATTTTCCATTGGCCCCTTTGCCGCCAATGACTTCGGTTTTAACGCCGTGTTCATCCGTAAAGGTTTTCTTCTTTTTGCTGCTGGGCAATTGCAGCGGGGTGGTCACACGTACGGCAATACAGCCTTCCTTGTTGTCCTTGAAACTGACATCTGTTTTGGCTGTGAGCTTCGTGTCCCGATCAATGATTCGCAGGTCGCCTTCGCCTTTAAAGGTGAAGGTGGTTTCTTCGTCCAGAAGGACCTTGCCGTCATTGTCCACCCAATCGCACGCCACCACGAGAACACCTTGTTTGCCGCTTTTCATGGTCTTAATTTTGCGGTGCTTGATCGATCCAAAATCAGGCTTTCTGTGGGCGGCAATGGCCCCTGAATTGTTCCAGAAGTCGAGTCCATTCACGTTGCCGTAGTTGAACCAGATGCCCACATGGTGCGGGTGATCATCCGCTTCATTGGGCATGGGGGGATAGTTGCGGGTCAGGGTGGTTCCCTTGGCCGTACGCACTGGATAAAGAACGGGTTTGAAAATGGTGGGGTGCCACCAGTAGGAGGTGAACTCACGGCCTTCAATCATCACTTCCACGCGGTTTTCACCGGGGATCTTGGTCAGTTCGACCTTGGCCTGGTTGGATGCGGTACAGCCCATGAACGGAACCACCGCCCACATGATGACACAAAATTCTAATCTATTCATTGTTACCTCTTTATAAACAAGAAACAGGCGTTTAGGCCATCTCAACTAGACCTTGTCCGCTGTAGGGCACACAAATGGTTTACGGTATTTTGCAGTCAGCATCTTGTTGGCTGCGGCATTGTTGGTAAAGCGTTCCTTGACCGGATCAAAGTGAAGCATGGGGCCCATAGACATGGGGTATTTGTCGAGGTCCACACCATTGTCTGTCCAATGACGGACTGTTCTATAGAGTGTTTCTATATTGAAGTCTTGGCTTTTGATCTTGCCCAGAATCGCTTTGGCCTCGGAGACAGACACCTTGTTGTCTTGGCCCAGATAGTAGCTGATGTTGGCCAGATCTGCCAAGGCGGCTGAGAGGTGACCCTGGAGAGCATCGGAATTGAGGTCTTGAGGATTTCGACTGCGGACCGCATCGAAGAAATTACCAAAATGATCCCCGCCGCCCTTAAATTCCTTGATGATTTGACCCTTGAGGTCAAATGCGACACAGTGGGTGTACTCTTTTTGCACGAGGTAGCCTTCGGTGCCGTAGAAGATGACACCAATCTTGTTGCCTTTGGTTCGATCAAACAGGGTGTTGATCTGCATGTCTGCCGAATTATCCACGGAGAGCCCGCGTGTTTCAAAGACCATGCATTTATCGCCATAATCATAGATGGCCACTTCTGTGTTGGCTGTGTCACCGGCGTCTATATAGTCCGGGTCTTTGCGTTCAGCTTGATATCCCAAACGTCCACCGTATGTCATGATGCTGTTGGGATGACGATTAATGCCAAGTCCCCAGCGGGCAATGTCGGTCTGATGCGGACCCTGGTTTCCGGAGTCGCCATTGCCGTAGGCCCGCTGCCAATGCCAATCATAGTGGAAACGTTTTCGAGTCAACTTGGGTGTGGTGAAGGGGACTGGGCCGCTCCACAGGTCGAAATCAACTTCCTTTGGAATGGCATAGTCTCCCAGGGCACCAATGGATTTTCGACGTTTATAGCATAAACCACGGGCAAAATTGACTTCGCCTATGCCACCCGATGCAATAAACTTCATGGCATTTTGGATGGCAGGATTAGACCGGCATTGAGTGCCCACCTGGCACATTCTTTTATACTTCTTGGCGGCCGTCACCAGGGCACGTCCTTCGGAGATATTGTGACAGATCGGTTTTTCAAGGTAGGTATCGACCCCTGCTTGCATGGCCCAGATACCGGCCAAGGCATGCCAGTGGTTGGGGGTGGCAGTGGTCATGATATCGAGCGATTTGTCGTCGAAGGCCACACGCATGTCTTTGACCCATTTTGGACGTTTACCCGTCCGTTTTTCAATGGAGTCACAGGTCTTTTGCCCGACTTTTTCGTCTACGTCAACAATATAACCAATTTGAACATCTTTACGTTTGATCAGGGCATTGATGTGATTACCACCACGACTATGTACACCCACGACTGCGGCCAGAAGCTTTTCATTGGCACTTGAGGATTGCCCGGTCGCAACCGTATTGAACATAGGCAATGCTGAAGCGGCTGCGACAGTGGCTGCCGCAAACATGGAATCTTCCAGGAACTGTCGACGCGTTTTCTTTTTCATTTTTTCGTCTCCTAAAATTATCTCTATTATTGGCGTGCCAAAGAGGTCACACTGGGTGATGTCCATTTAAACCTGCACAGCACGCCATTTTGTAAGAAAGATGAAAAACATCTCAATGCCTGAAGTATATACGGTTTTTCTGTGAACGTCTAGACCCAAAATAGCTTCTTGGAATCTGTCGGAGAATTCCGCGGTTTAGACATATTCGGGTAGGACGAATGGATTTCTGTGGTGTCTTGTGAGGCACATAGTGGTCTCTGGGATGAAGTCACCGGTGAAACGTTCGGTTTATGAGTCCATTGTCAGGACAGGGCCGATTCTGTGTCCGTGAAATGAGCAAATTTGCCTGAGAATGGCAGATTTTGCTGTTCGGGGTGAAGTGTATTATGATAAATTGTCTTTGCTTTTAGAGTTCCTACATGAAATTGATTAACAGCCTGGAGAATTAAATGATAAAGTACGTAGCCCCCCTCATTCTCTTGATCACAATTTGCTTTGCGTTGAACCCCTTAGAGGCGGCAGTGGCTCCGAATGTGCTCCTGCTTTGCATCGACGATTTGCGCCCGGAACTGGCCTGCTACGGTAAGGATTACATACACTCACCCAACATCGACAAACTGGCCGAGCAGGGGCGAGTCTTTAAACGCCATTATGTACAGGCACCCAGCTGTGGCCCCTCCCGCTATACCCTGTTAACCGGGCGTTACGGGCCAGCCGGCAACAATGCCCTGTTTTTGCGTGCTGGGAAACTCAAAGAAACGGCGGACTCCGTACTCCCTTCAATGCCAGCATGGTTTCGTTACCACGATTATACCACTGTGTCGGTTGGCAAGGTGTCGCATCATCCTGGTGGACGGGGCGGACCTGACTGGGACGATCAGAATGTGTTGGAAATGCCGAATTCATGGGATCGCCACCTGTTACCCGCTGGCGCTTGGCTGCATCCAAGAGGTGCCATGCATGGACTGGCCAATGGGGAAATTCGAGCCAAGGCCAAGGAGATGGATGTGTTTCAGTCTACCGAGGGCCCGGATACTATTTATCCCGACGGTTTGATTGCGGATGAGGCGTTGAGACAACTCGACCAACTGGCAGGCGGTGGGAGTGACAAGCCCTTTTTTCTGGCCGTGGGAATCATTCGCCCTCACCTCCCGTTTGGTGCACCCGAAAAGTATTTTGAACCCTATCGCGAGGCTCAGTTACCACCGATTCCGCATCCGACGAAACCAGAAGGTATAACCACCTGGCATGGTTCGGGTGAGTTCATGAAGTATAATCGCTGGGGACGCAATCCCAATACAGATGCAGAGTTTGCCATTGCGGTGAGAAAACACTATGCAGCTTGCGTGACCTATGCCGATGCCCAGGTCGGAAAATTGATAGATCGACTTGAGACGCTTGGCCTGCGGGACAATACGATCATCGTTCTCTGGGGCGATCATGGTTGGCATCTGGGGGAGCATGCCATCTGGGGGAAACATGCGCTCTTTGAAGAATCCCTTCATTCTCCGCTTATTATTTGTTGTCCCAACATGACAGAACCAGGCAAGGCCACAACCTCTGTGGTGGAGACGATGGACATCTTTCCCACGCTGAGTGACCTGGCTGGTTTGCCTGAGCCTGAATTTGTCCAGGGTGTTTCTCTGCGTCCCATCCTGGCGGATCCTGAGATGCCTGGACATTCGGCCATATCCTATGCTGCAGCACGTACTATACGTACCGAGTCTCACCGTTTAATTGCTCATAAGAACGGTCACATTGAACTTTATGATCATACGTCCGACGAAAAAGAAACTCGGAATGTGGCATCTGAAAACCCGGTATTAGTGCAGACATTGCTAAGGCAGCTCAATACTCGATTGCAATGAAACGGTTATAACCTGTATTGAGCAAGGCAAACAGAATGACGACGCGTGAAAATCTCATCATGGCACTTGAGGGTGGCACCCCGGAAGTTACGCCATTGAGTTTTTACAGCTGGATGGCCGATGATTTTCTGACGGAAGATTGGACACGGTTGTATGAGGCTGGCTTAGGGATCTGCCACCACTGCAAAATCGTGGATGAAAAGGTGCATGGCATGACAGAGACGCGTCAGGAAACCGTGCGTGACGGCGACACCTACGTGATTGAACAAAAAGAGACATCAGAGGGGACCATTCGGCAGGTTCACAAGAATGGCTGGTGCATTGAGCACTGGCTCAAGATGCCTCAGGACTACCGGATCATGACCTGGATCACTGAGCACACCGAACTGATTCCTCGATACGAAGTCTTTCATCAGGGCGAAGCCATGGTGGGGCAGTGGGGGGTGGCTGTGGTGTTGGCCTCACGTACGCCTGCCATGAGTATCAATGTGGATTGGGCTGGCACTGAACAATTCTGCCTGGACGTGGCCATGGAGGTGCCTGAGCTGTTTGAACTGTATGAGGCACGCAAGACCCTTTTCTTGAAAGAAACCGAACTTGTGGCCAGGGGCCCTGGTCGGTTTGTAAAATGGTTGGAAAATCTCACGATTAGTATGCTGGGGCCTCAACGGTATAGCGATTTGCTCGTCTCGGTCTATGATGACGCTGTGCCCATACTGGAAAATGCAGGTAAGCGAGTGATGGTGCATTATGATGGCGAGTTGAGTGTCATCGCCGACCGGATTGCTGCGGCACCATTCCACATGATTGAGTCTCTCACAGAGCCGCCCGAAGGTGACATGACCTATGACCAATGTCGATCTGCCTGGCCGGATAAGGTATTCTGGGCCAATATAAACGTGGATTTGTATGCTCAGCCCGAAGCAATCCTGCGTCAGGCTGTGATTGATAAACGCCAACGTGCAGGCAAGAAGGCCTTGGCCTTTGAAATCTCCGAAGACCTGCCAGCCAATTTTCAGACCACTATTCCTGTGGTGCTTGAAACTTTGAAGGATCTGGGATAAATACAATGGCTTGAGTTTCCATGAGGGCCCAGGTCAGCTTATTTAAGGAAAATACTGAGTGAAATACATTACGATTTTTCATGCCAATTTGAATTACGCGTATCTGACACCTGATCGCTATGAGTTTGTCATCCGTACGGCCTACGAGATGACCTTCGATACCATGCGAGAGGCGTTCCCTAATACAGCTTATGTGTTCGAAGCTTCTGGATATACGATTGAAGAGATGGCAAAACGTACTCCGGATGTCCTGGAGAAACTCAAGGCTGCCATGGCGACTGGCCAGTGTGAATTCATGGGGTCACCCTATGCCCATCCCATGTTGCCCAATTTTCCAGAGGAAGATGGGCTTTGGTCTCTGAAATTCTCAAATGCTGCATACGAGAAACATCTGGGGATGCGCCCGACAAGTTTCTGGAATCCGGAATGTGGATGGCGAAGTTACGTGCCGCGTCAGGTCGTCGAGGCTGGGTACAAAAACCTGGTGGCTGATTTTGAAGCCTACTCTGTGGCTACCAAGCCCGACGGCACGCCGCAGCGTCCAGAGATCTATGCTGAAGAGCACACGGATGAGAAGAAGTTTTATAACTTTGGTTTTAAATATGACCTGCCGGGTGATGAGAAGGCACTACATTTCCCGTTCCAGGCCACGCAGGACGTAGATGACCAGTTACGCACGTTTCTCAGGTCTGATCGGGTGTGTCAGTTTGGGGTTCGCTATTTTATGGACATGGAGGGGTACTCACTCGAAAACTACATGGCCTTGATAGAAAAATATTCTGAGCAGAAGCCGGGTGAACCGGAAGGTGCGTTGGTGGTGTTTGCCGATGATGCAGAGTACATCGGCACCAATGGCTGGTTCAAGCTCAAGTTTCAGAATCAACCTGACAATGTATTCGAGGCCGTCCATTCGGCACGTCAGAAACTAATTGGGTTGATATCTGAATGTAAAAAACTGGGGACCTTTACAACATTTGACTCAGCCTGCCAGGCACTGCCCCCGCTGGAAGAGACTCTGTGCTTTGATGACGATTCCGCTTGGCATGGGGCTCAGGCTTCTGTGTGGGCTGAAACACCCATGGCCAGACTACTGCGACCCTGGCAAGAGTTGGTCCGAGCCAAATTGCAAGAAAACGCAAAATCTATGGAATCCGAGCGACTCGAACGGGCCTGGTTTCACTTGACCAACTCCTACAATTCGGATGGCCAGTGGCCCCCGACATTATCAGAGGCACCCCATATCATCCATCCGTTTAATTACAACTATTGTTTTGAAAATCTTTTGCAGGCTGAATTAATCGTCGGGGGGGTGGATCGCAGCCTGTTGGCCACGGACCCCGTGGTGACATTAACAGAAATATTGACCCTACAGCAAGACCTGGTGGCTGCCAAGGCCAAAACATTGATGGCCTCCAATGATCCCGTAGAACAGGACCATGGCAGGCGGGCCCTGGACATGATAAACACGTCACGCAATATGGATAGCCTAAAAACAAGCCGTGCCAAAGTTCTATTTCCGGCCGAGTATACGATTCGAGCTCAATCTCTAATTGACGCACGATCTCTTGTGGGCGGTATTGAGATAGAGAAGGTCAGTCAGACATTGGAGAAGGCCTCATCCAAGCTTTGAGAGTAAACAACCGTGCCACAGGACGTGGCATAGAATAGAATATCAAGAGCCAGAGGCTATTGACTCTGGTCACGTCCACAGGACGTGGTTTCTGAAACGCAAGAAAGGATCTGCAATGAGAAAACACCTTAAACTGATCGTGGTAGCAGCCCTGATCACCGTACTCTTTTCCAGCATGTTGTTCGCCGCTTCTGCGGACTATTATGTGTCTCCTGACGGTAGTGACAGGAATCAGGGCACCCTGGACAAACCCTTTGCTACGCTGGAAAAAGCACGCAATGCAGTGAGAAGACACATTGGGGCCGGGCTTGAAAAAGATGTGGTAGTACAGTTGAGAGGTGGTGTCTACTCCCTGCATAGAACGCTTGAGTTTGGACCTGAAGACAGTGGGACATCTGAACACGCCATCACGTATGCAGCCTATCCCGGCGAGCAACCAATATTGAGTGGTGGACGCGTGATTACAGGCTGGAAGCAGGGCAAAGGCAACTTATGGACTGTCAAGCTGAAAGACGTGAAAAAGGGCACATGGTGGTTTCGACAGCTTTATGCCAATGGAAAACGGTTGCCGCGAGGTCGGTTTCCAGAGCAAGGTTTTTTCAAGATCAAGAGTGTATCCAAAGACCATGCAAAACTCCAGTTCACAACACCCTTGCCCGACAAGACCATGGGGGGGGGGGATACCGAACTGATTGTTGTTCAAAACTGGTCAATTTCAAGGGAACTGATTACCGAGAGTACCTCGGAAGAGGTGACTGCCAAAACACCCATTGGCTGGGTAGGGCACATGGCCTGCTTGCCGAAACGCGGCATGTCGGTTTTCTTTGAACACTCACTGGATTTTGTCAAGAGCGCTGGTCAATGGTATCTTGACCGAAAATCAGGCGTGCTCACGTACAAGGCTCAGCAGGGTGAAAATCCCAATGAACAACAGTTTGTGGCGCCCGTACTTGAGCAGTTGATTTACGTTGATGGCAACAGGGACAATGCAATTCAAAACCTGCATTTTGACGGCATCGGCTTTGAGTATACCAGTTTCCTGATCCCTGATATTGGATATGGCGGCATCCAGGGGTGCTACCATGGCACCAGCGTTGAAGAGGCCGTTACCTATGCTGTGCCTGTGGCCATCGATATGACATACTGCAAAGGGGCCAGTATTACAAACTCTCGATTGCAAATGATCGGTGGCAGTGGTATTGGTCTGGGTGCAGGGTGTGTGGACAATCGCATTGTGGGCTGTGAACTCAGCGACATTGGGGCCACGGGTGTGAATATGGGACACATGATGGTCAAGAATCCGCTCTGGGCGGATTGGTCCCATGCCGAGGATGTGCCAATCAATAACGAGGTGGCGAATTGTTATATTCATCACTGCGGGGCCGAACTCTGGGGGGGGCACGGCATCTTTGACGCCATGACGCGAGACACGCAGATCCGCCACAACGAAATAGCACACCTGCCCTATGGCGGGGTTGCCACCGGTTTTGTATGGAGCACGGACCGGACGAATCAGCAGGGCTGCCTCATTGAATACAATCATATCTACGAAGTGATGCACAGGCTCAATGACAGCGGCTGTATCTACACACTGGGCTTTCAACCGGGTTCGATGATTCGCGGAAACCTGCTGCATGGCGTGCGAATTGGGGGCTATGCCAGTGGATCGGTCTGCAACAATGGCATCTTCTTTGACCAGGGCAGCAAAGGATTCCTGCTGGAAGACAATGTGATCTTCGACGTGGATCAGCAGGCTGGGGCACATAACTCGGCCGTTCGTTTCAATGTCAGCAATCGCGACTGGCAGATTTGGATCAACAATAAAATCACGACTGACCCTGACATCTCAGAGGAAACCCGGGCCGTGGCTGCCAAGGCAGGGCTTGAATCTCAGTATACACATCTGTCCAAGGACGGAAATAAATAGATGGATATTCATAGTAAGCTGCAAACACTCGATTTTGTCATTATTGTGGGGTACATAGTGATCCTTGTAGGGATCGGGATGTGGGTTAGTTTTAGGCGTCGTGGGGCCGAAGATCTGTTCCTGGGTGGGCGGAGCCAGGGCTGGCTCGTGGTGGGCCTGTCAATCTTTGGTACGAATGTCAACCCTTCGTTCATGATTTCTTCGTGCAGTGTGGCCTATAGTTCGGGATTTGCTGCAGCGAACTTTGAATGGCTTGCCTGGTGGCTCATGATGCTGCTGGCCATGCTCTTCATTCCGTATTACATGAAAACACGTGTGAGCACCATGCCGGAGTTCATTAACCGGCGTTTTGGACCTGGTACGCACAGGTTTCTTTCGTACTACGCTTTGTTCACCACCATTGTGTCATGGCTCGGCCTGGTGTTGTACACTGGCGGCCTTCTTTTTAGCCAAATCATGGATTGGCCGCTCTGGGTGTCGCTCGTGGTGTTGATGGCGATTGCCACCAGTTTTACCGTGATCGGGGGGCTGGCTGCCGTGATGGTCACTGACGCGTTTCAGACGATACTGATGATAGGCGGTGCTGCGGCCCTTACACTTATTGGCCTCTATGAGGTGGGCGGTGTGTCTGCCTTGATCGACAAAGTCCCTGAATCCTATTGGCAACTCCTCCGATCTGACGAACAGGCCGAATACCCCTGGCATGCCATGCTCCTTGGCTATCCTGTGGCAGGTATATGGTTCTGGTGTGCTGACCAGACCATTGTGCAGCGAGTGCTGGGTGCAAGAGACATACGTCACGCCCAGTTGGGTACAGTCTTTGCCGCATTCCTCAAGATCCTGCCCCCGTTTCTTTTTCTGTTGCCCGGCATTCTCTGCCTCGTGCTTCATCCTGGACTCGAAGATCCCAATGAAGCATTTGCCACCATGGTTGTGAGCCACCTGCCCACAGGTATGGTTGGGTTGATGGTTGCTGTCCTGATTGCTGCCTTGATCAGCACGATTGACTCGGGATTAAATTCGTTCAGCACAGTGTTCACGCTGGATATCTACAAAAAAAGCATTCGTCCCCAGGCGTCTGCGTCTGAAACCAAGATGATTGGACGTGTGGCCACAGTGGTGGCTGCCTTGATTGCCATAGGCAGTGCGTTGGTGATGGACCGCTTTGAGCGTGGACTTTTTGACATGATCCAGAGTGTCATAGGTTTTATTGCACCGCCTGTGTCAGCGGTGTTTGTGATTGGGGTGTTGTGGCCGCGTGCTACGTCCAAGGCTGCCCTGACGACCCTCACTGTGGGGTCTGTGGTATCCATCTCCATTGGATTCTGCAATCTCAATAACTGGCCCAGCAAGGCTTTCTGGCCGCACTTTATGCTGCTGTCGTTCTATATCTTTGCTGGCATCTGTGCCTTGATGGTGGTAGTCTCTTTATTGACTCGTAACTCACCCAATGAAGAACAGCTGCCTTCGCTCAAGGAAACTTACGCCCAGCAGGGGGCACGATCACGTTCCATGTGGTTACTGTGGGCCATATTGGCAGCGATTATGGCTGTGATCTATCTGTTTTTTAACTAAGGAATTAGGAATGGGTACTATGATTGACCGACGAAGATTTTTGAAGGGAATGGGCCTTTCCGTGACATCGGTGTGTCTGGCCGGTTGTACAAGAGACGCTCTATCTGCGGACAAGAGGCGAAAAGCACCCAATCTTCTCTTTGTATTCCCCGATCAGATGCGCGGCAGTGCCATGGGCTTTCTGGGTGAGGAACCCGTTCTGACACCCAACCTTGATCGGTTTTCGAGAGAATCGTTGGTATTGCCGCAAACAGTCAGTACCTATCCGGTATGCAGTCCTTTTCGTGCCATGCTCATGACCGGTAAGTACCCGCATGCCAACAAGGTGACCAACAATTGTCTCTCTCTAACCACGCCGTATAATTGTCAGCTTCAGGAGAGCGATACCTGCTGGTCGGATGTTCTCAAGGCCAATGAGTATAGTCTGGGGTATATTGGCAAGTGGCACTTGGATAGTCCTGTTGAGCCCTATGTGGATTGCGCAAATAATCGAAACTTACCTGCGTGGAATGAATGGTGCCCACCTCACCGGAGGCATGGGTTTGATTTTTGGCATGCCTATGGCACGTATGATCATCATATGCGTCCCATGTATTGGGATACTGACGCCAAAAGGGATGGTTTCAAATATTTTGATCAGTGGGGTCCCGAGCATGAAGCCGATCTGGCCATCAAGTATCTTGCCAATGAAAATGGGGTGTATCGAGACCCTGACAAACCGTTTGCCATGGTGGTTTCCATGAATCCGCCCCATACGCCTTACTCTCAGGTGCCGAAACATTATGTAGAACGGTACAAGGACGTGTCCCTGGACGAACTGTGTCAGCGTCCCAACATACCGGATTCGGACACCAAGATGGGGACACAATATCGTCGTGACATTCGAAACTACTACGGCATGATCTCAGGGGTAGATGAACAATTCGGCAGGATACTTGAGGCTTTAAAAATGCAGGGTCTGGAAGAGGATACTATCGTGGTGTTTACCTCTGATCATGGTAACTGCCTGGGGATACATCACAAAATCACAAAGAATAATCGATATGAAGAATCCATGCGTATTCCCTTTATCATTCGCTGGCCTGGGAAAATCAAACCGCGGCAGGATGATTTGTTGTTTTCCTCCTTGGATATGTGCCCCACGATGTTGGGCCTGATGGGATTGGAGCACGCAATAGGAAAAGACGTGGATGGGAAAAGCTATGCCAGAGAGTTTTTGGGTCATAAGAGCAAGCGGCCCGAGTGGCAGTGGTATATGTGGGTGCCGAAGGGTAAACCGGCGTGGGGACGGCGGGGCATTCGAAATCAGGCATACACATTTGTGGTAAGCAAAATCCCGGATAAGCCCACTGAGTATTATCTTCACGACAACAAGAACGATCCTTATCAGTTAAGAAATATTGCAGAAGAAAGACCTGACCTGGTTAAGCAACTGATGTTTGAATTGGAAAAAACGATCTTACCGTATAATGATCCCTGGTTAGAAACAGAGGTTTGAAACGCGTACTTTATCCAGGCTCACATAGAAATGAAGGGAAATCGAAAATGGACACAAAACTCACTCGAAGAGGTTTTGTCAAGAATACAGCGGG
>CAZBTJ010000119.1:14952-17022 GCA_964494325.1 uncultured Pirellulales bacterium | reverse complement strand
CTGAGCCGCTTATGCAGTCGTTTGCATGAAAAAGCTGTTTATGGTATTGTCAGGTTTGTCCATGTGCAGGACCTTGCTTTATTGGCAGAGGCATGACTTAAAGAACGATGGTGACAACAAAGTTATAAAGGAATCTGGATACTATGAATAGGCGTGAGTTTGTGACCCTATGTGCTGGGACTGCCGGGAGTTTTTTGTTTTCCAGGACGCGGAATGCCTGTGCCCGGGTGAAGTTTGAGAATAAGACGTTGAACATGCATGTAGGGTCCAAACAACCCAATATCATCCTGTTTTTGGTGGATGATATGGGGTGGCAGGATACCTCTGTTCTCTTCCATACCGAACGTACTATTTGGAACGAGCTGTACAAGACACCGAATATGCAGCGTCTGGCAGACCAGGGGTTGAGGTTCACCAATGCCTATGCGGCCAGCCCGGTGTGTAGTCCCACGCGCGTGAGTCTCATGACTGGCAAGAATCCCGCCCGGTCACATGTCAGTGACTGGGTTGGTCACGGCATTGCCAGCAATCGCTATGTTAAGGCGCCGAATTGGGCTCAGACAGGACTGCAGCCCGGCCAGCACACCACCTTGCCGGGAATTTTACAGGCCAATGGGTATCGTACCATTCATGTGGGCAAGGCCCATTTTGGCGGTGGCGGTACAGCAGGGGCCGATCCAACACGCCTGGGATTTGACATCAACATTGCTGGTGGTCATACCGGTGGTCCGGATGGCTCCTATTTTCTGCCGTGGAATGCATCGCGACATCCGGGGCTGGAAGACCATGCGTCGGGTACGTATATCAGTGATGCACTCACCATAGAGGCCAACAAGATAATTGATCAGGCTGTCAAAGATGAGGTGCCATTCTTTATGAACATGGCTCATTATGCCGTGCATTCACCCCTTAGCGGTCAGGGTGATCCTGATTATTTGGGGCAGTACAAAGATCGCCCCAATCCGGAGGACGACTATGCGGCTCTGCTTGAATCCATGGATGCCAGTCTGGGAGCCATTCTTGATAATCTTGAGAAGCACGGAATTGCTGACAATACAGTGGTTATCTTCTTCTCTGATAATGGGGGCTTGTCCAACCATTCACGCAACGCGAATGCCACCTATACGCTGGCCAATGGTAAAACCATACGTTATGAAAGAGACAGACACAACATGCCCATCAAGGCGGGCAAGGGCTCTGCCTACGAAGGGGGCATGCGTGTGCCCATGATCGTGGCCTGGGCCGGGCAGAAGCCAGGTGGTCTGCCCTGTAAATCCTGGCTGCCGATTACGCCGGGGTCCAAAACAGAGTGTCCGGTGATCAGTGACGACATGTTACCCACGGTTCTCAAGATCGCCGGCGTAGAGGGTGCAGAGACCACTATGAAGGGCATTGACGGACAGGATTTGACACCCCTTTTTCGCAATGCCAGTATCGCCAATCCTGACAGGGCGATCTATTTTCATTACCCGCATCAGTGGTATCGGGACATCGGCGTGGGCCTGGGTATTCAACCGTTCACTGCCATGCGCAAAGGGGACTGGAAGCTCATTTACTTTTATGGGGATGGGACTCAGAATGGGCAAGGCCTGGATCCCTGGTTTGAGCTGTACAATCTGCGGGATGATTTGAGTGAGGCCCACAACCTTGCAGCGTCTCAGCCGGAGAAGGCTAGGACTTTGGCTGCAGAGATGAACGCCTGGATGACACAGGTAGGGGCTCAGACGCCTGTTAGCAAGGCAACCGGACAATCGGTTCCTTTGCCGGCAGTTTCAGTTCTCTAAATGTTGAACATTGTTTTTTACTATCCAAGGGAAACTGTACCATGAAGCCACAAACCGAACCCAATGAATGGGCAGTGTCATGAAGTATGGTTTGAACCTATAGACACATTTTACGAGAAAGGCAGGCAGAGTCATTATGTCCATGAGTCGCAGAGAATTCTTAAAGGGCGTTGGTGTGGGTGCTGGTGCGATGGTTGTGGGGTGCGGATTACTGCCTGCCAAATCGAGTGCGATGTCCAAGCCCAATATCATCTATATCATGCTGGATGAGTGGGGCTATTTTGAG
>CAZBTJ010000119.1:0-14852 GCA_964494325.1 uncultured Pirellulales bacterium | reverse complement strand
GATGTCCAAGCCCAATATCATCTATATCATGCTGGATGAGTGGGGCTATTTTGAGATGTCGTCCATGGGACATGAGACCTTGTCCACCCCCCATATTGATACCATGGCCAGTGAAGGGATGCGATTCACGCAGATGCTGGCCGGGGGCAGTGTGTGTGCTCCCACGAGAAGCGTGCTGATGACGGGGCTTCATGGCGGCCATACGACCGTGCGGACCAATGGTGGCGGAGAGGCGCTGCGTCAAGAGGATGTGACTGTGGCGCAAGTGTTGAAAAAGGCCGGCTATGCCACAGGAGGATTTGGCAAGTGGGGGCTTGGTGACAGGGCCACCACGGGTGTGCCTGAAAAACATGGATTCGATGAGTTTTATGGGTATTATCATCAGGTTCATGCCCATTCATACTATCCGAAGTATCTGCTAAGAAACAGTGAGAAGGAATATCTGCCGGGTAATACAGGGGACTATTACGAGGGAGAGACTTTTTCTCAGTATCGAATCTTTGAAGAAACGGAAAAATTTATTCAAGCCAATGCTGACAAACCGTTTTTCTGTTACTGTCCGTGGATCATGCCGCATGGCCTCTGGGGTATACCAGAAGACGATGAATCGTGGCAATTGTACAAGGATAAGGATTGGACGGCCGGGCAGAGAACGCCGCGTGATGCCAAGGTGTATGCGGCCATGGTCAATATGGCAGACCGGTTCGTGGGTGAGATCTTCGCTATGCTCAAGAGACTGGAGATTGACGACAATACGATCGTGTTTGTGTGCGGAGACAATGGCGGCCAGCCCTATTTTAAAAATGGCGATCCGAGTAAAAAGCGGCCAGAAAAACCGCCTTACCCGCATGGATTTTTTGGCCCCAATCTTAATCCTGCCACAGGCGAGAGGTTCCGTGGGGGCAAGGGCAACTTCTATGAGGGGGGACTTCGGATACCGTTTATTGTTCGGTGGCCTGGCCGGATCAAGGCGGGCAGTGTGAGCGAACATCTCGGGTATTTTCCGGATGTGATGCCAACACTTGCGCACATAGCCGGGACAGAGACACCGACAACTGACGGCCTCTCAATCGTGCCCACCCTGACAGGAAAAGGTACGCAGGAAAGGCATGAGTATCTCTACTGGGAGATGGGCGGTCAGGCGGCGATCAGGATGGGTCACTACAAGGCGGTGCGGAACAGAAAGAATCAGCCCTTTGAATTGTATGACCTTGACCAGGATATTGAGGAGCAAAACGATCTTGCCAGGTCAAAGCCGGATGTACTGGCAAAGCTCATGGCGCTTGCGAAAGAAGCGCATACGCCCAATGTCAAGGGCGGATATCTGCCCGGTGGTAAGGCCTTGGGATTTCAAGGGCATATGGCCGATTAAGGATTTGACGGTTGTTTTGCCTGTTCCTACACATGGACAGAGCAACTCTGGGGCAAGTTCTGTACGGATTTTCAAGTTGTTCCCTTTTGGATATTCCCCTTGAGAGAAACCACTGAAAAACATCTATCTTACTAGGAGAATAAACCTGTGCAAAGATTGACTGTACGAAAATTACTCATGCTCATTGTGGCCATGGCCGTGTCCTTGTCCCCGTTGTATGCACGGGACTATGCGTTTGATGGCAAAATTTCCCGGCAGGTTCTGGAAAACTATCTGTCGCGTTCCATCACCTTTGCCGAATTACTCAACATTGAACGCGTCGAGAATTCTCTCGGTGGGGACACTGACGACAACATCCGTATGCTCATCCATACGGGTGCCAAGTATATTGGCCGAGCGATCTACATGTGGGGTGGTGAGACCCGTTTGCCCCGTCTGGCGAAGCTTGGCAAGTCTGTGGCTGAAAAGCTGCACGCTGCTGATCCGGATATTGTGATCCAGGCTGCGGCCTTTGAAATTGTCTCGGATGAACTCGATAAAATGCCTATTCCTGGGTGGGTTTTTGAGGCGTTCGACCAGCCTGTCGAGACACGGAATTTTCGCTACAAAGACATGCTTTACCCGGGTGGTCACCTTGTCAACCACTGGCGTTCCGGGGCATCCGTGCCTGACATGAGCCGCCTTGAAACCCGCATGTGGTTTTATACCCTCTGCGCCTCCTACATAAACATGGGTGTTGAAGCCATCCACTTTGGCCAGGTTGAGATCATGGACGACCGTGACCCCGACCACATCCACTGGCGTGACATGATAGCCAAGGTGAGGGAGTACGCCAGACAACAGGCACGTCGACACTTTCTCCTGGCCGATGCCCACGTCCCCAGCGGCGGCATTGTTCACGAGGGGAAGCTCATGTTTGACTTCCATTCATTTCCCCTGCGAATCGACGAAGTGGTGACTGATCCGCAGAATGGTATTCTGAAAGTGGGCTATCTAGACAGTCTTTTCAACCGGTCCAAAGGGGGGATTACCCCCAGTGGCTGGTCCTGCAAATCGCTGCCCTATATTGTCGAACTTGACAACTTTGGCTCAAGTGGCAAGGGCGGCCAGAACGTAGGCATGCATTTCATCTGGGGCTACGACGAAATCTGTTGGTTCGCCCACCAGCCGGAATCCGACCGGAATCAGTGGCTCAAGTATGCATGGAAATGGATAAGACAAACCGACTCCAATGGCTACCTACAGATGCCCGGCAGTCGGACTCTCGCTGATCCTGTGAACGGAAACAACTGGTACTGGGGCAACAACTCATCCGCAAAAGTCCCAACTGGCTTCAACCAGGAAACCACCATAAAACAAATCTGGGCGGAAGATCATTGATTCATCACCATTAAAACTCCCTTTTTTGTAAGAGTGATATTACATGAAAAAGATGAAACCCTATATACTTCAAGAGACCAATTGGAAAAACCTAAAGGAAGATACCTTTGAGGTGGCCGTTCTACCCTGGGGTGCTACCGAACCCCACAATCTAAACGAACGAGAGCAAACGTGTGATCTAGACAAATATTGAGGGTAACAAGCTTTGTAGGAGTGTTCGGAAATGGGCAAAACAAGAAGGCATATTTCAATGGGGTGCATGATTGACTGGCTGATCATGCTGAGTCTAGTTTTGATGGGTAGTGTCAACGCCGAACCGTTGGAGTTGCTCGACTCCGTCGAATTTGCCTACCAGTACGAACAGGATGAGCTTTCCAGCAACGAGGATTTGGACAATGACGGCAACATTGACTTCTATGCCAATAATGCGGGTGAACTACCTGTGATTTCTGATGGCATTGCCTCGTTTGATACGGGTGATTTTTATCGAACAGACTTCACCGATAGTGTCTGGCGTGCCAATTTTCCACAGGACGTTGACTATACGATTGAGGCCCGAATCTGGATTACGGAAACCGATCCCGGCGATGAAGGAACTCTGGGCATCATGGGTATTTTTGTTCGTGATATGGGAGATAATTCCTGCACCATCGCGTACGTGGGTATGAATAGGGTGCAGGTAAACGACGGCGGGACTGTGACTGAATTGGACACATCGGATAATACCGATGGCTTCCATATCTTTCGTGTAGCCCGTAACGCCGAGGGATATTGGGTGTGGCGAGACAACGTGCTGCTTAATCCTGACGAGAGCACGCCCTTTTCTGAGCCAACCATTGGAGGTGGAAAAGGACACTTCTTGGGTGACACCAGTGGCACTGGCAACAATGGTTCATGGGATCTTGATTGGCTGCGTTTGGACAATACGGGTGCTTACGGACCAGAGTCACGCGTGGCCTCTAAACCAAATCCCAAGAATGGGAAGGGCGATGTGCCTCGTGACGTGACTCTGAGCTGGAAACCGGGTGATTATGCCGTCAAGCATGATGTATACTTTGGCACAACATTCGACGATGTGAACAACGCCGACAGAAACACTCCCATGGGAAATCAGCTTGCCCAGGACCACGATGCGAATTCTATTGACGCGGGACGCCTGGCATTTGGCCAGACCTATTTTTGGCGTGTGGATGAAGTAAATGCTGCACCTGACCATACCATTTTCAAGGGCAATGTCTGGAGTTTTACGATTGAACCCTATTCCATTCAGATTCCAGGCTCTGAGATTGTTGCCACAGTATCCAGTTCTTCGAATGACGTATCCACACCAGAGAAGACCCTTGATGGATCTGGATTGGGTGCAGATGGCACACATGCGATACAAACAGAAAGCATGTGGTTTACGGCCATGGGTGATTTGGACCCCTGGATTCAGTATGAATTTGATCGTATCAAAAAGCTGGATACCATGAAGGTCTGGAATTCCAATAGCACTGCTGAAGGCTTTATTGGCTATGGTGTGAAGGGCGTAGTGATTGAATATTCAAAGGATGGTGAAATCTGGGAAATATTAGAAGGTGCCACTGAGTTTAGTCGGGCACCGGGTTTACCCACCTACAATCAGTATGATGAAATTGTCTTTGGCGGTCTGGCAGCCAAGATGGTTCGCTTGAATATTAAAAGCAACTGGGGCGGTTTTATGCAGTCCTACAGTCTCAGTGAAGTCCAGTTTAGCATGATTCCTACTGCCGCTCGTGCGAGTGACCCTGCGTCTGGTTCAAGTGATGTTCTTTTGAACTCAGTCTTGGCGTGGCGTGCAGGCCGTGAAGCGGCTCAAAGTACGGTTTATGTCAGCACAGATTCAAATGACGTGGCTGGCGGTATGGCACCTTCTGCAACGTCCAACACCAATAGTATTGATCTTAGCTCGTTTGATCTTCAAATGGGCCAGACCTATTACTGGCGTGTGGATGAAGTTAATGAGGCAGAGGTTGAGTCTGTGTGGGCAGGTCCCGTGTGGAGCTTCTCAACAGTCGCAGCCATGATCGTTGATGATTTTGAGAGTTACGGCAACAACAGCCCAGACCGTCCGTTCCAGACATGGCTTGATGGATTCGGCTATTCAGAAGATGAATTCTTCCCTGTTGGATATGAAGGCAATGGCACAGGGTCTGGCGTGGGTCATGATATCTGGAGCATATCCAGCCCTCACTATGATGGCAAGATTATGGAAACAACCTATACCATACCTGGTAGCAGTCAGTCTTTGCCGTTTTATTACACCAATATGGGTGGTGCAGCCTCACAGACTGAGCGTACATTTGCAGAACCGCAAGACTGGACGATCGGCGGTGCCAAGACTTTGTCTATTGCATTCCGTGGTCAGGCTGACAACACTGGCACACTCTACGTCAGAATCAATGACACCAAATTGGTCTACCCGCATACCGCCAGCAATATCGCGTTGGGTGAATGGCAGGTTTGGGGAATTGATCTGTCTTCCATAGATGTTCAGAGTATCACGGCGCTCCAGATAGGTGTTGATGGGGTGGGTGTCACTGGCATGATCTATATTGACGACATTGGTTTGTATCCTTAGGCGGGTGAGATGGACGTGTCCTATTTTTCCAATATATGGTAATAGGGTGTTTATCAGAGATTTGTTTTTCCCTATACTGACAGGTCAGAAAAACAATGCCGGAAAGTTTCAAAATGATTTAATCGGACGAGTTTTTTGTCTCTATGAATTGAACGTTAGGAGTTTTGCTATCACACGAATGAAACAAACCCTGATGATGTGGTTGCTCTCTTGCGTGAGTTTCTCAGCAGGGGCTCAGGGATCGGAAGCCTTTCCCCCTCTGATAGATCTGAATGATCGTACTGACATGCAGGTTGTCGTTGATAGGGAGAAGGGACAGTATTTGGGTCATCCCACCACTGTCTTACTTGAGGATGGCAAGACCATCTATTGTGTGTATCCCAAGGGGCATGGACGCGGGGCCATTGTGATGAAACGCAGTAATGACGGGGGAATGACCTGGTCGGATCGTCTGCCGACACCGGACAGCTGGGCCAGTTCCAAGGAGGTGCCCACGTTGCATCGCGTGATTGATGCGCAGGGCAAGAAACGGATCATCATGTGGTCGGGTCTGTATCCTGCGCGTCTGGCGCACAGTGAGGACGATGGTAAAAGCTGGTCCCAACTTGAACCTGTGGGTGACTGGGGTGGTATCGTGGTCATGGGATTTGTCGAACCGTTGTCCACGGGTAAGGGACATTATCTGGCCATGTTTCACGACGATGGTCGGTTTTTCAAGAAGGCAGGTAAACGTGTCCCGACCATGACGCTCTACAAAACCTTTAGCGAGGACGGTGGCATGACCTGGTCCTTTCCAGAGGCTGTATATGCTTCTTCCGAGGTCCATCTGTGCGAGCCGGGTTGTATCCGATCACCGGATGGCAGACAATTGGCCGTCTTATTGCGTGAAAACCGCAGGGTGAAGAACTCGCATGTGATCTTTTCGAACGATGAGGGCAAGACCTGGACTGAGCCACGTGAGCTGCCCTTGCCCTTGACCGGTGATCGTCACACAGGCAAGTATGGCCCGGATGGGCGACTGTTTATAACCTTTCGCTGTCGCTCGCCCCGCGCCAAGGCCAGTGACCGTCCCTTTGAGGGCGACTGGGTCGGCTGGATTGGTACCTATGACAACATCCTTCAGGGCAACCAGGGACAATACGTCCTGCGCATGAAAGACAACACCAAGGATTATGACACCACGTATCCCGGTGTGGAAGTCCTGCCCGATGGGACTTTTGTCACCACCACCTATGGCCACTGGGATTTAGGGGAAGAACCCTACATTCTTAGTGTCCGTTTCAAATTACAGCAGTTGGATAGACTTAAAACAAGGAAAGTAAAACATGAGAATTGAAGGATTGGTCGCCGCCACATTTTCGCCCATGAATCAAGACGGTTCATTGAATCTCTCTCAGGTGCCTGGGATCGTAGAGCACTTGATTGGCGATGGCATAGCCGGTTTGTATGTATGTGGCAGCACGGGTGAAGGTCCGCTGATGTCCGGTCACGAGCGTCGTCAAGTGGCTGAAGCCTATATTGCGGCAGTCGCGGGGAGAATCCCCGTGATTGTCCAGATTGGACACGACAGTCTTGCCGAGGCCAGGGAGCTTGCCGAGCATGCCCAGGATTGCGGTGCCGATGCCATCTCTGCCATTACACCGCGTTACTTCGGCTGTGATTCAGTGGACACCTTGGTGGCCTGTCTGGAAGAAGCCACAAGCTCTGTGCCTGATATGCCGTTTTTCTACTATCACATCCCGGCCTTGTCCGGCATTAGTTTTGACATGCTCAAGTTCTTACAGAAAGCACCCAAAAGAATCTCCGGTTTTGCCGGGATAAAATACAGTGCCTTGACTGTTCATGAATATCAGGAATGCCTGGACTGTGCCGGAGATGAGTACACGATTCTCTTTGGATGCGACGAGATGTTGCTGAGTTCTCTGGCTGTGGGGGGGTATGGGGCCGTGGGCAGTACGTTCAATTTTGCGGCGCCCCTGTACAATGGGATTATTGACGCGTATCGCCGATCTGACCTTGCGTGTGCCCAGGATTTGCAGCTGAAAAGTGTCAAGATGATCCATATGCTGTATGATCGTTATCGTGGTCAACCGGGGTTTAAGGCCATCATGGGCTTGCTTGGTTGCGATTGCGGACCCAATCGTTTGCCGTTGCGTGCCCTGTCTGACGCGGAAAACAAGCAATTGCCTATTGATCTGGAACAGATCGGGTTCTTTAACTGGGGACGGAGTAAACACAACCCATGAAAACATATGGCAAACTGATATTGGGCATGCTGGTTTTCATCGGCATGTTATCGTCGCTTGCAGATGCGCAACAAGCAACCAGCTTCGAAAAGACCAAAGCCGGAGTGTTTGACACACTCAAAACGGCGATTGGCACATGGACGTCAGAGGTTGGCAGAACGACCGTTGACAACAAGCACGCCAAATCCGGCACCCATTGTTTGCAGTTGACAGGGGGTTCGAGAACGAGCATGGTTCTGCAAATCGCTGACCAGGTGGAGACTTCCGGGAACCTGACCTTCTGGGCCGAACGCTGGACCAAGCGATCTCCGTTTTCATTTCGCATTGACAAATACACTGGCGACAGCTGGAAAGAGATTTTTAATGGCGATACTGAGGTGCGCGTTGGGCGGGCCTTCCTCTCACAGATTACAGTGCCTCTCAATGATACCCGCATCAAGCAGTTACGTTTTACGGCGACCAGTCCTCCGAATACTGGGATCCTGATCGATGATATTCGTATTGCGCCCATTCAACCACAGACCATCCTCAGTGTGGAGGTTGTACCGTTCTCGCTGCCGGCCTGCGTGGGCAGAGATGCCAGTCCGCTGTTGAAGCTAAAGGTTGAAACCACCGGGACGCTAAATCCGATTTCCCTGACAGCATTGAAGGTGACGCTCGATGGCACCACGGATCGATCGGATGTGACATTGGTGAGTGTCTATGCTACGGGTTCCAACAATCGCTTCATGGTTGGTGAATCCCTGGTGCAGATCGACGGTAGGCGTTTGAGACGCGGCCCCTTTGAGTTGTCCTGTGCCGGACCTTCCTGCCAACTTGTTGAAGGTGTCAACCATTTCTGGGTGACAGGCAAGATTAGCCAAGGTGCAAGCATTGACGGCCGAATTGGCGCTGTTTGCAAACAGGTCCAGTTCTCGAACGGCGAGCAGGTCACGCTTGATGCCAATCCATTGATTCAGCGTATGGGTGTGGCAGTGCGTCAGGGCGGCGATGACGGCGTGCACACGTATCGCATACCCGGTTTGGCGACCACTAAAAAGGGGACCTTGATCGGCGTCTACGACATTCGTCACCGCAAGGGCGGTGATCTTCCCGGTGACATCAATGTGGGCATGTCACGTTCCACGGACGGTGGCCAAACATGGGAGCCCATGCAGGTGATCATGGATATGGGCCATGATCCCGATTTTCATTACGACGGCATAGGTGATCCAGCCGTTCTTGTCGATCAAAACACCGGTGCCATCTGGGTGGCTGCCACATGGAGCCACGGGAACCGTTCCTGGCGAGGGTCCGGGCCGGGCATGAAACCGGAAGAGACTGGTCAGCTGATGCTGGCACGCAGCGATGACGACGGGGTCACATGGTCCAGGCCGATCAACATCACCGAGCAGGTAAAAGATCCCAAATGGTGCTTCATTCTGCAGGGTCCGGGCAAGGGCATTACCATGCGTGATGGCACACTCGTATTTGCTGCCCAATATCAAGATTCGCCGGAGCAGCAACGACTCCCGCATTCGACCCTCATCACCTCCCAAGATCACGGCACCACCTGGCAGGTTGGCACGGGTGCATTCGACGACACCACAGAATCGCAGGTCGTAGAGATTGAGCCGGGCGTGCTGATGTTAAACTGCCGCTACAACCGCAAACCCGTGCGCGTGGTGATGACCACCCGCGATATGGGCAAGACGTGGCAGAAGCACCCCACCTCGGAACGCTCACTGATCGAACCCGGTGCTTGCATGGCTAGCTTGATTGACGTGGATCGAGAGCGGGGCAAGGATGCTGGCGCATGGCTCTTGTTTTCCAATCCGGACAGTACACAGGGACGCCACCACATCACAATCAAGGCTTCACCTGACCGTGGCCTCACATGGCCCAGGGCACATCGCCTGCTTCTGGATGAAGGCAATGGAGCTGGCTACTCGTGCATGTCAATGATTGATGACAAGACTGTCGGAATCCTCTATGAAGGCAGTCAAGCCCATATGACATTTCAGAGGATTCCTCTGAGTGATCTTGTCGGCGAACCTGTGCGTCCCCAAGAATCATCGGCGCAGAGTCTTCTGCTTCCTCCTGTATTTGGCAACCACATGGTGCTACAGGCCGATGCCCCAATCCCAGTGTGGGGCCATGCCATATCCAATGCCCAGGTCACAGTGACGCTGGGACGTGACATCCAACGCGTCAGAGCGAACGAACAAGGTGCGTGGCAGGTACGTTTGAACTCACGTGTTGCCAGCGACAATCCGGCAACAATGGTGATCCAATCAGGGGACGAACAGATTGAGTTTACTGACGTGCTCGTTGGCGAGGTCTGGGTTTGTGCGGGGCAGTCGAACATGGAGTGGACTCTCAGTCAATCCATTCACGGCAAAGAAGAACTTTTTGCCGTGGAATATCCTCGCCTTCGACTATTGCATCTGTCCGGGGGGGCACGTGGCAGTTCCGGCGGTTATACATCCCAGCATCTTGCGCGTCTGAGCCCGGAGCTGTTCTGTCAGGGGCAATGGACTGTTGCCTCCAGGGAATCGGCCAGCAGTTTCTCTGCAGTGGGGTGGTATTTCGGCCGATGTCTGCAACAGGCACTCAACCGACCTGTGGGTCTGATCTGTCCGGCGGTTGGGGGCACCCCTACTGAAGCATGGATTCCTCGTGAGGCCCTCGAAGCCGATCCGGCATTGAAGGGGCTGGTGGCTGGCAACTGGCTCGACAACAAACGACTTGGCGAGTTCTGCCGTACACGAGGAGAACAGAACCTGTTGCAGGCCATGCAAGCAGGTGACATGATTCCCGGGGATGAGTTTGGCCCCAATCACTCATTCAAACCGGGCTTTATGTGGTCTGCAGGGATTGAACCGTTGATTCCCTATGCGATCCGGGGTGCCATCTGGTATCAGGGAGAATCAAATGCAGAAACACCGGCCCGGGTCCGCGAACATGGGCGTCTGTTCCCATTGCTTATTGAGCAGTGGCGCACCCGGTGGAAGCAGGGCGACTTCCCTTTTCTTTATGTTCAACTCCCTGCGCTGAATCGCTCCGAATGGCCATGGTTTCGCGAGGGGCAACGACGATTGCTCAATCAGCTCAAGCACGTTGGCATGGCCATTACCTTGGATACCGGGCTTCCCACGAATGTCCATCCGCCCTTGAAGAAACCGGTTGGCGAGCGTCTGGCGAAATGGGCGTTGGGCACGACATACCACCAGAAATCACACAGGACCTACAGTGGGCCATTGGTGGATGCCTCTGACCGCGATGGCCATACTATGGTCATCTCCTTTGAGCAGGTTGGTATGGGCCTCAAGTCAGCCGACGGCCGGTCGTTGCGGCATTTTGAAATCTGCGGTAACGATGGTGTGTTCCAAGCCGCCACTGCAAAGATCACTGGCAAACATACCATCGCAGTGTCAAGTGGGCGTGTCAATGAACCAACGCACGTGCGATACGCATGGTTGCCTTTTCCAGATCTGCAGGTCAATCTCGTCAACAGCGCAGGTCTTCCAGCCTCCCCTTTTTCCTCGGAAGATACAGAGGCTAAAACCCATGACGTCTTCACAGTGGGGCAGGAAACCGTCAAGGGAGAAGACCAGCAGGACTACGCCCAGTTTCGTGAACAAAATGTCATTGTGACAAAGAGCGGACGCATTGTGGTAATTTGTCAGGGCAGGAACAAAGGCAAATGGTCTGATCGGTCCGGCCAGGATCTGGTGTGTAAATGGAGCGATGACCAGGGCAAGACCTGGGCCAATGCGACCCTGATCAAAACACATGGCAGACAGTCGATCTGCCCCAATGCCGCCGTTTATGACGAGCAGACCCAAGAGATTCATGTGCTGTACAACCTTTTCCTGTGGGACTACAGGCGCGTGCCTGGTGATGTGCAAGGAGAGGTGGGGGACCTGCATTGCAGGCAGTATGTGGTGACCAGCGGTGACGAAGGACAGACCTGGTCCTCTGCACG
Source organism: uncultured Pirellulales bacterium (assembly GCA_964494325.1). Lineage (GTDB taxonomy): Bacteria > Planctomycetota > Phycisphaerae > Sedimentisphaerales > Anaerobacaceae > JAIPFM01. Next base: position 3,288 of record CAZBTJ010000119.1, on the reverse strand, counting down.
CGACATCACGGACATGGTTGATACCCATGGGGCTGTGATGGTCGTGGGTTCTGGCGAAGGCATTCAATTGAAACATGGTCCAGCCAAGGGACGTTTGCTCGTGGCTGGAGGCGATTTCTATCAGGGTAAAAAGGTCTTGTGTTTCTACAGCGATGACCATGGACAAACCTGGCAGCGTAGCAGGGAGGTTCCCTGGAAGGGGAACATGTCCTGGGCCAGCGAGTCCAAAGTGGCTGAACTGTCTGACGGGACAGTTGTGTTGAACAGCCGAACATTCGTGCGCAATGAATCCAAGCAGCGTCTACGTACCAGTGCTTACAGTCGGGATGGAGGTCTCACCTGGATAATGCTCACTAACTGTCCGGATCTGAAGACTGTCAGCTGCAATGGTTCGCTGTTGGCCGTCCCCCATGCCCGGGGCGCAACCGGTACTGTTTTGCTCTGCTCAGTGCCGGTGGGCCCGGGACGTACGCATGGTACGCTGTATGTCAGTTTTGACAATGGCAAGACCTGGCCCCACAGCAGGGTTGTGGTGCCCGAAGAATTTGCCTATTCAAGCTTGGTATGCTTGCCGGGCAATACGATTGGACTATTCTATGAAGCCCATGGGCATAAAGACATCCGTATGGCTCGTTTTTCCCTTGAGTGGTTACTTGGAGGCAGAGAATGAGTCGACGTGATTTGTCAGAACCCATCCTCCTTGCAGGGACAACATCAACAGCATTGTTGTTGCGTTCCAAGCCATTAGAGGACACGGGATGAATAGCCGAGAACGGGTGCATTGTGCACTGAGTCATAAACAGCCGGATAGGGTGCCGTTATTCTATCGTGATGTTCCGGAGGTGTCGGAGCGACTCATCAGAGATTTGAAACTGAAAGACAGGGAGGCCCTGTTGTCTTTCCTTGATATTGATTTTCGCTGGATTGAACCCCGCTACATTGGCCCGCCACTCTGTGATCCTGAAACCAATGTTCGGCGGGACATCTGGGGGGTAGAGTATAAGTATGTCCGATTTAATGACACGGATGGATATTGGGAGCCAGTTCAGCGACCTCTCATCGAGTGTCACGATCCTGAGGCATTGGAAGACTATCCCTGGCCCAGATTAGAATGGTTTGACTTTTCTCAGGTGGCGCAGGATATCGACGAGGTGAGTGGCTATGCCCTAATGACTGCCCCTGGTTATGCCTCGCCCGGTATGTTTCAATGTCCTATCCAGAGCCTGATCGGAGAGGAACGCAGCTTCATGGATCTGGCCCTCAATCCTGAGTTCATTCGTGCACTGATCCGTCATGCCCTCGACTTTGAAATCCCGTTCATTAAACGCTTTTGCTCAGCCGCCAATGCAAAGCTCGATTTCTTTCGTATCGGAGATGATTTTGGCACCCAGAATGGATTGCTCATGAGCCGTGACATGTGGCGGGAGTTTCTGGCAGACCCTCTCCGGCAAATGGCAGACACGGCCAGGGCCCACGGGGCGCACTACTATCAACACTCCTGTGGTGCTATCAGAGACTTGATACCAGACCTCATTGAGATTGGCGTGGATGTGCTTGACCCAGTACAGGTCAAGGCCACAGGCATGATTCCATCGGAACTGAAGGCCGAATTTGGTGATCGACTCTGCTTCTCCGGTGGCGTGGACGAACAGGAACTCTTGCCGACAGGGTCACCCCGGGAGATTCGCCAGGCCGTGTTTGAACTCCTGGATGACATGGCGGTTGAAGGAGGATTTTTCCTTGGCCCCACCCACAACTTTCAAGCGGACATTCCAACCGAAAACATCGTTGCCATGTATGAAGCTGCGAAAGAGTGGTCAACAGTCAGAAGATAAAACCAAGTGCCCATGACAGGAAGAGCTGTAGCGTGAATAGAGGAAAACCACTCAATGAATAGTCATGAAAGAGTCTGCTGTACGCTGAATCATGAAGAACCGGATCGTATCCCGATTTATGATTCGTTTTGGACAGATACCTTATCGTTGTGGCGAACCCAAGGGTTGTCCAGCGAGATCGAACCAGAAGAATATTTTGATTTTGATATTCGCATCATGGGTATTGATGCGTCCCCGCGTTTTGAGCCCAAGGTTTTTGAAGAATCTGGAGACATGATCACTCTGCAAGATCGTTTTGGCTATGTGGTCAGAAAGAGCCGGACCAAATCTCGTACCATGCAGTTTCTGTCGCATCCGGCCGCTTCTCCGGCAGACTGGCCTCAGGTCAAGGAGCGGTTTTGTTTGCAGTCAAATGAGCCTGCTCGCACCGACATTCAGGCCTTCCCGTTTCGCCTGGATATGGGCGTGACCTGGCAACAAGCCCAACAGAGATTTGGTGTCTGGCAGAAAAAGAAGAAATATGTCCTAGGGTCGACCTACGGTCCCCATGAAGCCATCCTGAGGTTGCACGGTTTTGAAAACACGCTCTATAGTCTGTGTGATTCTCCGGACTTCATCCAGGACATGGCAGAGACCTACACCGAGTTTCTCCTGAAAACCATCCGTCTTTGTCTGGATCAGGGTATACAGTATGATGGCTTTTTTATGGTAGAAGACCTGGCCTGCACACATGGCATGCTGTTTTCTCCAGTCCAATGGCGTACTCTTTTCAAGCCGTCGATTGCCAGGATCGGAGACTTTCTCCAGAAGCATGGCCTGGACTTCTGGATGCACTCCTGTGGTAATGCCGAGTTGATCTTTGACGATCTGGTTGATTGTGGCCTGGATGTCATTAATCCCCTGGAAGCCAAATCCGGCCTGGATGTTCGACAATTGAAAAAACGGTATGGCAAAGAGCTTACGTTCTTTGGCAACATTGATGTGATGGCCATGTCGCAGTCAAACGAGATTATTGAAGCTGAACTACGCCAGAAGCTCTCTTTGGCCAAGCAGGGGGGAGGCTACATCTATCATTCGGACCATTCTGTGCCTCCAGATGTGTCGTGGGAACGCTACTGCCTGATCATGGATTGGGTACGGCGATACGGATCATGTTAAGCATCGCGGTTTTGGGCAATGATGTTGTGTTAGGCAATTCAACAATTTATCCTTAAAAAAAGATAAAATAAGAACGCTTTAGTCCTTCTTCATTTATACCCCCCCGAAAAGTCCAAATGATCCATTGTAAGAAACTGAAGGCTCACGTACTACCAATGAATCACCTACAGCAGCAATCTGGCGTTCGCCTATTTGGGTGACTAATAATTCAAGCGGAAAGAGTATTACTTTTCCCTTAAAACGTTTTAGCCATCCCTTTATCCAGCAGGTCTTGATTTAGAAACAGCCCCTCCTT